>CAZBWK010000010.1:0-52809 GCA_964495655.1 uncultured Prolixibacteraceae bacterium
ACTCGCAATTTTAATCATCACCTTGGGTGTAAATATTTTACATGCTCGTTTCATATACTAATATTTTATTACTGCCAATTTATAATATTAATTTTGATTTTATGTCACAAAAAATTTCAAATTGCTACTTTTGTTTTTTTTTGAAAAGGAACGTCATGGAAGATTTTATTAAAACTGATTACCGGTTACAATCTGTTAATACCGGCAATATTTTTGAAGATACTGGCTGGCTGCTGGATGCTCCCGGAGAGGCAGACCCGACTCTCATAAGGGCTGTTTATGATAAGCAGCAGCTTGGGGTAAAGAGTGATTCATTCGGGTTGTACAGGTTTTCCGACTGGCTACCTGTCAATCGTATGCTGACGGGATCTTCAGCGCCTGTAACCTATAGAAGTGAGGGATTGGCTAAAAAGATCGGGTTACATAATTTATGGATCACCTTCAGCGGTTACTGGCCTGAGAAGGAGGCAAGAATGACAACCTGCAGCTTTAAGGAGACAGAAGCTTATTCTGTTTGCGGGCGAATGACTCCTGACATGAATAAAATATTGGTTGTGGCGTCGGCAGGGAATACTTCCAGAGCTTTTGCAAGGGTTTGTTCTGAAAATAATATCCCTCTTCTACTGTGTGTTCCTGAAGATTATATTAGCGCACTTTGGTTTGATACTCCTCTTAATGATTGTGTAAAACTTATTTGCAGTAAGTCGGGAAGTGACTATTATGATGCAATATATTTATCAAATATTGTAGCAGGCTTCAATGGATTTGTCCCGGAGGGAGGTGCAAAAAATATTGCACGGCGCGACGGAATGGCTACAACAGTGCTGTCTGCAGCAACAGAAATAGGACAAATTCCTGATTATTATTTCCAGGCGATTGGAAGCGGAACAGGAGCTATCGCTGCATGGGAAGCTAATCTCAGGCTGATAGCTGACGGAAGATACGGAGATAAGAAAATGAAGCTTATGGTCTCGCAAAATTCACCGTTCAACCCCATTTTTGATGCATGGAAAAATGATTCAAGGAATATACTCCCGATGGATAATGATATGGCAAGGAAACTCGTGGAGGTTATAGATGCCAAAGTGCTATCAAACCGTAAGCCTCCCTATCCCGTAGCCGGCGGTTTGTATGATGCATTGAAGGATTCGGGTGGCGATGTTTTAATTGCATCAAATAACAGCCTCAGAGAAGCATCTGTTTTGTTTGAAAAAACTGAAGGAATTGATATTCATCCTGCAGCTGGTGTGGCTACTGCAACACTTATAGAGGCGGTGAAAAACGGACTCATAGACAAAGAGGCAGTTGTTATGCTTAATGTAACCGGTGGGGGCGAGTCAAGATTCAGGGAAGAAAGGGAGTTGCATTATCTTAAACCAGGTTACATTTTTGATATTGACCCTGATCCTGATCAAGTTAAAGAGAAGGTAGAAAAGCTTTTTGATATCTGATTCACTGAAATATGTGTGCAAATAATTAAATGTATTTTGTTTTTGTCAGCTATAATAGCTGTCGGACATTTGATCTTTTAATTTATCTTTGTTATAAAGAACCTTTCATGGAATTTCAAAATTTCACATACCTGATCATTCTGCTGGGCTGCCTGGCAATTCCGTTAATTTATAGTTTCGAAAGGCAGGTTCGCTATTATAGTAAATTCAGGTATCTGTTTCCGGGAATGATATTTACCGCTGTAATTTTTATTATTTGGGATCTGCGCTTCGAAGAGCTTGGCATCTGGAGTTTTAATGAGCAATATATAACAGGCCTGTATATTTTAAATCTTCCATTTGAAGAGTGGTTATTCTTTTTGATTATACCATTCTGTTGTGTTTTTATTTATGAGATACTTAAAGTAAAACTTCCTGATTTCGAATATCCAAATGCCTCTCTGGCATTAAGTCTGTTCTTACTGCTGGTTTTTGTTGCATTGGCATACTTCCGGAGAGATAAGCTGTATACCTTTTTTACCTTTTTTTTGTTATCAGTTTATTTCGGATATACTATTTTTCGTAACCGTTTTAAAAAGTATTATACTAAGTTTTTTCTGACCTATTTTATCTCACTGTTGCCATTTATTATCGTTAATATGCTGCTAACGGCTTTGCCTGTTGTAGAGTATGATGATACTTACAACCTGGGATTAAGGATATTTACCATACCGGTCGAAGATTTTGCCTACCTGTTTCTTTTACTTTTGATGAATATTACCATTTACGAATACTTAAAAAGTCAGTTTTCACATAACTGATAACTATTAATGACCGGAAATGCAAATTTTTTATTTAACATTCATATATTCCTATACCTTTTTGATCAGGATTGCATCGCTTTTTAATCTAAAGGCAAGGCATTTTATTCGTGGACGCAAAAATTGGAGGAAGACCTTGGAGGGAAAGGTTGAGAGCGATGCCCGGTATATCTGGTTTCATTGTGCTTCACTGGGTGAGTTCGAACAGGGAAGGCCCCTGATTGAAAAAATCAGAGCAGACTATAAACAGTATAAAATTGTACTGACGTTTTTCTCGCCATCAGGATATGAAATAAGGGAGAATTACGATGGCGCCGATATAGTTATGTATCTTCCCGTTGATACTCCGGCAAATGCACAGAAGTTCCTGGATATTATCAAGCCTGAAAAGGTGTTTTTTATTAAATATGAATACTGGCATTCTTTTATTTCAGAGATTAATCGCCGGGGAATACCGTTGTTTATGGTATCGGCTGTATTTCATAAAGATGGAATATTCTTCAGAAAAGATTTAAGAGGGAGGTGGTTTCGAAGGATATTAATGAAATTTGACCATATTTTTGTCCAGGACGAGAATTCTCTTCAATTACTCGGGTCAGCCGGAATTACAGAATGTACTGTTTCGGGTGATACCCGAATAGACAGGGTTGCGGTTATAGCCCGAAATGCAAAGGATATTCCGGCTATTGAGAGGTTTAAAGACAGGTTTCCGCTTATCATTGCCGGTAGTACATGGAAACCTGACGAAGAATTACTTTCACAATATATTAATAATAGCAGTAATATTAAGATAATATTTGCCCCTCATGAAGTTTCAGATTCTAATATTCAAAGGCTGCAACAAATGATCAAAACTCCTTCTGTCAGATTCAGCAGGGTTAATGATATAGAGATTTCAGATTTTAAGATATTGATAATTGATTCAATCGGCCTTTTATCCTCCCTGTATAAATATGGATCCATAGCATATATCGGAGGAGGGTTTGGGGCAGGCATACACAATATACTGGAACCTGCTGTATTCGGACTGCCTGTTATTTTTGGTCCCAACCACCATAAGTTTAAGGAAGCAACAGACTTAAAATTACTCAAAGGCGCCTGGCCGGTTAATAATTTCCGGGAGCTTGAGAGAGTGCTTACTATGTTTTTAAATGAACCCTCCAAATTGTCAGCATCATCGGAAATATGTAAAAATTATGTATCAAAAAATATTGGTGCGACAAGGATTATCATAAAAAAAGTTTTCAACAACTGAGCCTTTTTTTATTCTCCTGAAGCACAAAAAAATTTTATTGATCAATAGTGTTATTATCAAGCGGATATTTACGTATAAAAGAAGCAGGCGCTATTGCAGAAATTTTATTTTTTAGAAACTTTTTTATGAATATAACATATTAAAACATTGATTTATATAAGAATAACAAAAAGAAGTTGATAACTTTTCATTTTTTCAGGAGAAAAACATTAAATAATTTTGGTTTGTGTTTTATATTGCATTACATAAATAACGGGATTTAGAAGTTAAAACTATTTTAATATTTAACTGGAGGTTATGGCGTTAGAAGAAGTAATGATAAAAAATGTAAAAGAGAGAAAAAATTTTTCCAAGGAAGAAGCGATCAAAGCTTCACTTGAATATTTCAGGGGTGATGATTTAGCAGCCAGGGTTTGGGTTAATAAGTATGCCCTTAAGGATTCCTTTGGCAATATTTTTGAACGCACTCCTGACGATATGCATCGCAGGTTAGCAGGAGAGATTGCCAGGGTAGAGAAAAGCTACCCTGATTCGTTAACAGAGGATGAAATTTATAATGTACTGAAGGATTTCAGGTATATAATTCCTCAGGGAGGGCCTATGACCGGTATAGGCAACGAATTCCAGATAGCTTCTCTTTCAAACTGCTTTGTTGTCGGCAACGACGGTAATTCGGATTCATACGGGGGTATCCTAAAAATTGACCAGGAACAGGTTCAACTGATGAAACGTCGTGGCGGAGTGGGTCATGACCTGTCACATATCAGGCCTAAAGGATCACCGGTAAAAAATTCAGCGTTAACCTCAACGGGTATTGTTCCTTTTATGGAAAGGTATTCAAACTCCACACGTGAGGTAGCACAGGATGGACGCAGGGGTGCATTAATGCTGTCAGTTTCAATTAAACATCCCGATTCAGAGAGCTTTATTGATGCAAAACTCGAACAGGGTAAGGTAACCGGTGCAAATGTGTCTGTTAAGATAGATGATGAATTTATGAAGGCAGTTGAACAGGGTAGGGTATATGTCCAGCAGTACCCTGTCGTATCAGATCATCCCCTTTATAAGAAAAAAATTGACGCCACAAAGCTTTGGGAGAAAATTGTAAAAAACGCCTGGCAGTCAGCCGAACCAGGTGTGCTTTTTTGGGATACAATAACCAGGGAGTCTGTGGCCGACTGTTATGCAGACCTCGGCTACCGTACCGTTTCTACTAACCCTTGTGGCGAGATCCCTTTATGTCCTTATGACAGTTGCAGGCTCCTCGCAATAAACCTTTATTCTTATGTTGACGATCCGTTTACATCAAAAGCAACCTTTAACTTCGAATTGTTTAAGGAGCACATTCATTATGCACAGCGGATCATGGACGATATTATTGACCTCGAACTGGAAAAAATTGACGCAATACTGGAAAAAATTAATGCAGACCCTGAGGAAGATGATATAAAGCTTGTAGAAAAAAAATTATGGGAAAATATTAAGACCAAAGCCCGTGAAGGCAGGCGTACAGGAATAGGTATTACCGCCGAAGGCGATATGCTGGCAGCATTGGGACTGCAGTATGGAAGTGATATAGCTATCGATTTTTCAGAAGAGATTCATAAAACGATCGCATTGGAGGCTTACCGCTCTTCAATATTCCTGGCAAAAGCAAGAGGGCCCTTTGCAATTTACAGCACAAAAAGGGAAGCTTCCAATCCGTTTATTGTGAGATTGAAAAATAGTGACGCTAAATTATATGAGGATATGGTAAAATACGGAAGGCGCAATATTGCCCTTCTTACAATTGCCCCAACGGGTACAACCAGCCTTATGACTCAAACTACATCAGGTATTGAACCTGTCTTTATGCCGGTATATAAGCGTCGCAGAAAAGTGAATCCGGGCGATAGTGATACCCGTATTGATTTCGTTGATGAGGTAGGCGACCACTGGGAGGAATACACAGTTTTTCATCATAAATTCAAAACCTGGATGGAGGCCCGGGGTTATGATACTGATCGTGAGTATACACAGGATGAACTGGCTGAGCTGGTAAGTAAATCACCTTATAATAAAGCGACTTCCAATGATGTTGACTGGTTGTCGAAGGTAAGGATGCAGGGAAGGATTCAAAAATGGGTTGATCACTCAATAAGTGTTACAATAAACCTTCCTTCAAATGTAACGGAGGAGCTGGTCGGGCAGTTATATTTCGAGGCCTGGAAAAGCGGATGTAAAGGAGTTACGGTATATAGGGACGGATCACGTTCAGGTGTTTTGGTTTCTAATGAATCGAAGGATAAGAAAGAGAGCGTGGTATTCTCACCGAAACGTCCTGAAAAATTAGAAGCTGATGTTGTGCGATTCCAGAACAATAAAGAAAAATGGATAGCATTTATCGGACTGCTGGATAATAAACCTTATGAGATATTTACCGGTCTTTCTGATGATGAGGACGGAATATTGCTACCGCGTTCAATTACCGGAGGCTATATTATAAAAAGTTATGACAGCGAAGGTAATTCACGTTATGATTTTCAGTATATAAACAAACGGGGTTATAAAACAACTATCGAAGGACTTTCCTATAAATTTAATCCGGTCTTCTGGAATTATGCAAAACTGATCTCAGGAACACTCAGACATGGCATGCCAATTCATAAAGTTGTTGAATTAGTAACCAGCCTGCAACTTGATAATGAAACTATTAATTCATGGAAAGCTGGTGTTGCAAGGGCGCTTAAAAAGTATATCCCCGACGGTACACTGGCTGAGGATATGCTTTGCCAGGAGTGTGGATCTTATGAGGTGGTTTACCAGGAGGGATGCCTGACCTGTCTTTCATGCGGTAATTCAAAATGTGGCTAAATAGCGAAAATGGCAGGAAAATAAAAAAACCAGTATAACTTATGGAATACTGGTTTTTTTATTGAACATTCATATAGTTAATGCAATGGGATCAGGCATTGATCATCTTTTTATAATCATCAGCTGAAAGTAAATCATCTGCCTCTGTTGGATCTGAAACTTTTATTTTTATCATCCATCCTTCGCCGTAGGGGTCTTTATTAACCAATTCAGGCTTATCGTTTAATGCTTCATTTACCTCAATTACTTCTCCGCTTACCGGCATAAACAGATCTGAGACTGTTTTTACTGCTTCAACAGATCCGAATATTTCGCCCCTGGACAACTCCTCTCCTTCAGTCTCAATTTCAATAAAAACAACATCGCCAAGTTCACCCTGGGCAAAATCAGTAATGCCCACAATTGCTTTTTCTCCTTCCATGCGAAGCCATTCATGGTCTTCTGTGTATTTTAAATCAACGGGTACGCTCATCTCGTTAAATTTTAAGTTTTTTCAAAATTAATATTTTTAATTTAACAAGCTACATATAAGCATTTGAATTTATAGACAGCTGTTTTTTTATCCTTTAAAAATATGAATCACTTTTATTAATATTGCATAATGAAATAAGTTAAAATCAACATTAATGATTTCAGTTAGAATTCAAAAATTGAAGGATCTTGAAAAGGCAGCTAAAAAGTTGATCGAGACTTTTTCTGATCAGAAAATTTTTGCCTTTTATGGCAGGATGGGGGCAGGAAAGACAACCTTTATCCAGTCAATATGCAAATATCTGGGATCTGCAGATAACGTTACAAGTCCCACATTTGCTCTTATTAATGAGTATACTGCAGCGGATGGTCATCTTATATATCATATGGATTTTTTCAGGATCAAAAATTTGGAAGAGGTTTTTGACCTGGGATATGAAGATTATATATACAGTGGCAATTATTGTTTTATTGAATGGCCTGAAGAAATTGAATCACTTCTTCCTGAGCGGTTTGTGGGGGTGAAAATTGAAACGGGCACCGGTGGAGAAAGGTATATCTCTGCACAAATTTTGTAAATTACTATTTAGAATGTAACTTGTGATTCTTTTACTAAAACATTTCCTGCTATGACAAACAGCGATGAATCAAAAGAGAAAATGTCTGTTTCAAAGACAATGCTGATGCCCAGGGAAGAAATGCTGGAGATCCAAAGTAAAGGGCAAAGAATGAAAATAGGAATACCATCAGATTTATCCAAGATTGAATACAGGGTTCCATTAACACCCCAGGCAGTGGATCTTCTGGCATCATACGGGCATGAAATATTTATTGAGGAGGGAGCCGGGAAACTGGCAAGGTACAGTGACGAAGAGTACAGGGAGGCAGGCGCAATAACTGTGAAAAAGAAGGAGGAAGTGTTTCAGTGCGATATAGTTTTGCGGGTAGCCCCTTTTTCCAGCGATGAGATTGAATTATTACGGGGTAACCAGACAATCATCTCAAGTATGCAGATACAGGCCCATTGTAAAGAATCGATCGGTAAGCTGATGCAAAAGAGACTTACAACAATTGCTTTTGAAAACATTGAAAATGATAGGGGATTTGCCCCGATTTTACATCAGATGAGCCAAATTGCAGGTGTTACATCGATAACTCTTGCAAGCGAATATCTGAGTAATTCACATAAGGGGAAGGGTGTGCTGTTTGGGGAAGTTACCGGAATTACTCCTGCCGAACTGGTTATTATTGGTACCAGTACCGCTGCCGAATATGCTGCCAGGGCGGCGCTTGGACTCGGGATCCTGGTGCGCGTTTTTGATACATCTGTTTATGACCTGAGCCTCCTGGAGGAAAAAATAGGGAGCAGGATATTTACATCGGTGTTTTATCCAAAGGTGCTCCGTAAAGCTTTGTTATCGGCTGATGCTGTGATTGGCGCAATGCAATTTAATACAACCCCTAAGTTCAGAGTTTCAGAAGACCTCGTTAAAAAAATGAAAGAGGGTTCAGTTATTATTGACCTGAATGCGAGTCAGGGAGGCTGTTTTGAAACTACACGATGTACCGACTTTAATGACCCCACCTATGTGAAACATGGTGTGGTGCACTATTGTGTGCCTAATATACAGTCAATTGTGGCACGCACAGCATCTATCTCATTAAGTAACATTTTAATGCCGGTATTATTGGCAATAGGGGATAGCGGAGGTGTCGATAACTATATTAAAAATGCAAAAGGATTCCGTAAGGGAGTCTATATTTACCATGGTATACTTACTAATCAGGATGTAGGAAGGCTTTTTAATATCCCTGCCAAAGATATTGATCTGCTTCTGGCAGTTTTATAAAATTAATTGTTTTCAAAGGTATCATACTTGGACTATTCATATTTTTATTATTCTTTTTACCATTAGATCCACCTGTAACTGATTTCAACAAGAAGGTGTTGATTTTGAGTGGTTTTGCAATAATCACCTTATTCATTCTGACCTTGCTCAGAATTATTTTTCCATTTGTGTTTCCTGCGCTTTTCAGATCTGAAAAATGGACTTTATTAAAAGAGGTTCTAATTGATTTGTAGGTTATTATTGTTTTTTTACCAGTATGGTCATTGATATGGCCTGAACTTCAATCTTCTCAGTAACAGGATCACCTATGCCGTCTTCATTTATTTCAAAATTACCGGCTGTTACTGTGAATATTCCTTCAGGTAACGGCGCTGTTATATTTTCTTTACTGCCATTAAAGACGATGACAATGTTTGACCAGGAGTCACCGGCAGCCTCACCGTTTATGCAGTATCCGACTGTTCCCGGTTTATATTCTGTGCAGAAATGAATATGCCTGGTTATTTTGGCAGGATCTCCCATTCTGAAGGCAGGGTGGTTTTTACGAAGGGTTATTAATTTTTTATAATATTCAAAAACCTCACGGTACTCTTCTTTTTTTGCCCAGTCTATCTGATTCACTGAATCGGGAGATTTATATGAGTTGCCATTACCCCCTTTGCTGCGACAAAATTCCATTCCTGAATGAAGAAACGGCACTCCCTGAGATGTCAGCAGAAGCGCTCCGGCCAGCATTACCATCTTTCGCAGATCTGTGTCAGATGCCTTGGGCGAGCTAAGTTTAAGTTTATCCCATAAAGTGTAATTATCATGACAGGAAACATAGTTAATACACTGATCAGGACTTTTAGCCCATGGATTTTTTGAAGTATCTACATAATCATAAACTATCCGGGGGTGATGTATCGATCCGATAATACCAAATTTTACTGACTCTTCGCGAAATCCGAGTCCGCTGACAAAACCTTTTGTCTTTTTGCTGCTGTGATTGCCTCTCAGGGCATCCCTGAAGTCATCATTAAACGCTGCAATACCCCGCAGTTTGATAATGTTTTTTTTAACAGCCCTGTATTCTTCACTCATCGGACTTTCAGCTGCAGTCCAACCCTCTCCGTAAAGTATTAATCCGGGTTCAGTTGCATCGAGTTCAGAACGAATAGCCTGCATTGTTTCGGTATCGTAAATACCCATAAGGTCAAACCTGAATCCGTCGACATGATACTCTTTAACCCAGTATTTGAGAGAATCAATTATATATTTGCGCACCATAGCCCGCTCTGTGGCTGTTTCATTTCCGCATCCTGAGGCATTGGCAAAAGTGCCGTCAGACTTCTGACGGTAAAAATACCCGGGCACGGTTTGGTTAAACGACGATTCTTTTGCGAAATAGGTGTGGTTGTATACTACATCAAGTATAACTCCTATACCGGCTGAATGTAATGATTGCACCAATTTTTTTACTTCCTTTATCCTTACGGTGCCATCGTAAGGATTCAGAGAGTATGATCCTTCCGGAGCATTGAAATGGACAGGATCATAACCCCAGTTGTATTTCTCCAGCGGTGCTTCTTCATCAACCGTGTAAAAATCGGAGAGCGGAAGCAGGTGAACATGTGTAATTCCAAGTTCGGTCAAATGTGATAAACCTGTTAAGGTATTTTCTTTAAAAACTGTACCCGCTTCAGTGAATCCCGCATATTTACCTTTGTTTAATATACCGGATGAAGGTGATATTGAGAAATCGCGTACATGAGTTTCATAAATTACTGCATCTGTGAAATTTTTTAATCTCGGACCTTTATCATTTTCCCAATCCTCCGGGTTTGTAGAGGCCGGATTAAAGATCATGCCTCTCAGTCCGTTAATTCCCACACATTTTGTATATATATCAGGTGTTTCATCAAGCCATTCACCATCGTTGATCCGGAAAGTGTAAAATTTGCCCTCATAGTCACCTGTCAAGACGGTAGACCATGTTCCTTCACCACTTGACTGCAGTTGTGTTTTGTGAAATGCTTCTCCTGATTTACCGTCCTTAAACAACCTGAATTCTACCATTTGAGCAGTTGGGGCCCAAATTTTTACCGTTGTCTTTTCGGGTGACCAAAATACTCCCAGATCATCTCCTTCGTAAAAGGGATAAGTCGAAAAATCAATATGATTAAATTTCCAGTCTCTCATTAAAAATTAAATAAAGTTTTTCGAAGCATAACTTTTTCAGAGCCCAGCTTTTGCCCGTTTACTTCGTAAATAACAATTTTTGTCCGGGGAAATCTTTTCAGACTTTTATCGTGATTGTAAAATCTGTTCAGATCAATGCTAAGTGTGTGTTTTTCCCCTTTGCCAAGGTATAAGGGATAAAAATTGTAGCTGTTAGTGCCTTTAAGCCTGAATTTCCTTGATAACCAGTCGTTGCTGAAAATCAAGAGCGGATAATCAATATCAATATCTGTATTAGCTGTATTTATTATGGTGAGTTCCAGAAAATCCGGATAATAAATCCGGTCTTTTTTAAGAGTTATTTTTATTTTATTCCTTTTGATAAACGGGATATTGTAATTTTTTTTTCTTGTGCCTTTTTTTTTCGATTTAGCCGACACTATTAAAAGGAACAATAAAAACAGAATAAACCCTGCCACCCAAATTAATTTGTGACCTTCGGGGCCTATAATATTTTCTGCTAAAACAGATTGTATAGTGATTAACAAAAACCTAATTATCAATCCTGTGCTCATCACTCTTTTATTTGACGCAAAAATAGCTGATTTTTTTGAGATAAATCATTATAAGTTATTAACCGGGATGATCGCTTTTTACTAATATTGTTTATTTTTAGTAAAATTGATCAACTGAAAAGTTTAAATACAGACCGGGACGGTTGTTTTTAATTATTTTGTTTTGGAATGAGCTATATTGCAGATTTTCATATTCACTCACATTTTTCAAGGGCTACCTCCGGATTACTGACTCCGGAATACCTGGATTATTATGCCGGACTGAAGGGTATAAAGGTTGTGGGCACCGGCGATTTTACCCATCCCGGCTGGCTTGACGAACTTAGGGAAAAAACTGTACCTGACGGAAATGGTTTTTTGCGCCTCAAAGAGGATTATGCTATTAATTCACCTCTTGGCAATAATGGAACAAGGTTTATCCTGACTGCAGAGATCAGTAATATTTATAAACGGGACGGGAAAGTAAGGAAAGTGCATAATATCATTTTGGTAAATGACATTAAGGAGGCTGAAAAAATTAACAGGCGTCTTGTAAATATAGGCGGGAATCTTACCTCCGACGGCCGTCCGATTCTCGGACTTGATTCGCGAGACCTGCTCGAGATCGTTTTAGAATGCAATGAGAATAATTATTTCATTCCTGCCCATATCTGGACGCCCTGGTTTTCAATGTTAGGATCGAAGTCCGGATTTGACTCAATTGAAGAGTGTTTTGCTGATCTTTCAGACCATATTCATACCATTGAGACAGGACTTTCCACAGACCCTCCCATGAATTGGTTATGTTCTATTCTTGACAGGGTAACCCTGGTTTCAAATTCTGATGCCCATTCACCCGATAAGCTTGGAAGGAATGCCAATGTCTTCAGTACTGGTCTCGATTATTTTTCATTGATTGAGGCCTTACGGACAGGCGACAATGAAAAGTATTCAGGTACAATTGATATGTTTCCGCAAGAAGGGAAATATCACTATGACGGCCACAGGAAGTGCAATATTTGCTGGAACCCGGTTGAAACATTAAGTAATGATTATATTTGTCCGGTTTGTAAAAAACCTGTTACGGCAGGTGTAATGAACAGAGTAATCCATCTGTCAGACAGGAGTGATGTTTCAGAACGTCCCGGACGGCTTCCCTTCCGTTCAATCATTCCTCTCAGGGAGATCTTGTCAGAAATAGCAGGTGCAGGGGTAAATTCCAAAAAAGTTGAGGCAGAATATATGCAAACACTTAAAAGCCTGGGCGCCGAACTGGATATACTGCTGGATATTTCTCTCCGGCAAATCGAAGTCAAAGCCTCGAAAGCTCTTGCTGAAGCCATCCGGCGAATGCGAAACCGCGAAGTGATCATTAAGGAGGGCTATGATGGCGAGTATGGAAAGATAAAGGTATTCAGACCCGGTGAGGCTGCATTGTATGGATCAGTAAATTCTCTTTTCAGAATTGAAAAACCACAACCGCCCCCGATGAGGGATCTGATAAGTTTTGATCTGCAGGCAGTTCAGGAACTGATTACTTCAAATGTACCGGCTGAAAATATCGCCGCTGAGGAAGGCCAAAGCTATAAGCAGGCATCATTGTCTCACCCCCCATTTGAAGATCTCAATCCCGGGCAGAATGCTGCAGTTGTAAATACTGAGGATCATTCATTTATAATTGCCGGTCCCGGTACAGGGAAGACAAAAACACTGATCAGCAAAATTGCCTGGCTCATAAAGAAGAAAATTGCAAAAACAGATCAGATTCTGGCAATTACATTCACTAATAAGGCAGCAGGAGAACTCAGGGAAAGGCTTGAGTTAATTCTCGGGGATATACCCGGTGACAAGGGAGTTACCGCATGTACTTTTCATGCATTTGGATTGTCAGTACTGAAAGAATTTCATGATCATTTTGGCCGTACTGCCAGTTTTTTGATTGCTGATGAGGATATGAAAGCTGATATTATTAAATTGTTATCAGAAGGAAGTGCTGCTGAGGTGAAAAAATATAGCAGACACATTTCGGATCTCAAGTCTGCCGGTCAGGCTGAATCAGGATTTTTCAGTAATTATGAGGCGGAATTAAAGAGGCTGGATATTTTCGACCTGGATGATTTAATAGTTAAGCCGCTAATTCTTCTGAAAAAAAATGAACCGGCCAGGAACTTATATCAAAATAGATTCAGGTTTATTTTTGTCGATGAATTTCAGGATATAAATGAACCTCAGTACCAACTGGTAAAATTACTTACATCCGGTGAAAAATCAGTTTTGTGTGTTGTAGGTGACGCAGATCAGTCTATTTACGGGTTCAGAGGGTCAGGATCGGAATTCATTGAACGGTTTTCTTCAGATTATCCTGCTGCAAAATTGTTTCGTCTGACAAGGTCTTATCGTTGTTCCCAGACTATATTGGATGCATCATCGGGTGTTTTGAACAAGTCCTCCGGATTTCTTGAAGGATTGAACGAAGGAGTGAAGATTTTTGTATCCGGACAACCTACAGATGCAGCAGAGGCAGAATTCATTGCACGGCAAATAGTCGGACTGACAGGGGGCGTCAGTTTTTTTTCTCTCGACAGTGATGTAACAGACGGGAACAGAGATGACCTGGCATACAGTCTTTCTGACCTTGCAATATTGTGCCGTACACGCTATCAGTTCGGTGTTATTGCCAAAGCGCTCAGGGATCATAACCTGCCATATCAGGAGGTGGGAACGGTTCCCTTTTTCAGGGAAGAACCTTTCAGAAGTTATATCAGCATATTACAGGTATTGTCCTCTTCAGAATTTGAGAATGCAGGTAAATTGCTACAATTGAAAGATAAGCCGGTCACCGGAAACAGGTTCAGGGAAATTTCAGGGAAAGCAGGGGAAACGGATTTGTTATCTTATATTAAATATGTAAGAGACTGTCTGTTCGACCCACAGGCATTTGATGCTGAAATGTGGATGCGATTTATTGGAATAGCAGAAGGTATGAAAGACCTGAAGGAATTTTTGGAGTATCTGATATTGGGAACGGGCACAGATACACATGACCATAAGATGGAGGCTGTTTCACTGATGACAATGCACGCTTCTAAAGGGTTAGAGTTTGAATGTGTTTTCATTGCAGGTTGCGAAGACGGCCTGATTCCATATTCATTATATAATTCTGCGACTGACCCTGAAGAGGAGAAAAGGCTTTTATATGTCGGAATGACGCGGGCAAGGAGGTTACTGTATCTTACATATTCAGGAAGCTGTCAATTTCGCGGACGCAGATTCTCTCTCCCGGTAAGTCCGTTTATTACATCAATAAAGCAGGAATTATTAATGAAGTTACGCTACACGCCACCCAAAAAGAAGGATAAAGATGGCCGTCAGCTGAACCTGTTCAGTTAAGTTCAGTTCATTTCAATTATTTTCAGAAGTTCATCAAGTTTTGGAGTCAGTATTATTTCTGTCCGTCTGTTCATCTGCCTCGCTTCTGGTGTCTTTTCAGTCGATAGCGGCACAAATTCGCTCCTTCCTGAGGCAATGATTCTTTTGGGGTCAATCTGTTTGTTGGCAGTTAAAATTTTTGTCACTGCAGTGGCTCTCATAACACTTAAATCCCAGTTGTCTTTTACATCTCCGGAGCCTCTCATAGGAACATCATCAGTATGCCCTTCAACCATTATATTAATGTCAGTATTTTCTGCCAGTAAAGAGCTGATCTCGTTCAAAGCCTTTATACCATTTGGATCTACATCCCACTTACCCGTTTTGAAAAGAAGTTTTTCTTCCATGGATACGTATACTTTACCATTTTTTTCATGAACTGTAAGTCCTTTGTTATTAAATCCTGTAAGTGCATTGATCACCCTGTTTTTTAACTCTTTAACAGCCTGGTCTTTTTGCTCCAGGATGTTTTGTAATTCGATCAGACGGGAATTTCTTTCCGCCAGCTCTTTCTCAGCTTCACGAAGCAGGTCTTCCCTCAGGTTAAGGTTATTTCGCGCATTTTGAAGTTCTTCGAGAAGCATCTCAATTTCTGAAGTACTCCCTGTTTTTAACATGTCCATTTCTTTTATGAACCGTTCCTGTTGAGCTGACAGTGCATCGTTTTTTTGTTTCTGCAGGTTAAGGTTATATAAACACTCTTCAACTTGTCCGGCCAACTCCCTGTTTTTTTCAGACAGACGTTTATTTATATCTTCAAACTCGGTATTATTTATTTCAAGCATGTTATTTGCCTGCCTGAGATCCTGGTTTTCCCGCATAACACTGTTGAGTTTATCACTGGTTTCATTGAACTTTTTTAATGACACACACGATTCTGATGAGATCATTATTATTAAAATAGAAAGGATAATTACACTTCTCATTTTTTTATACTTTTTTAATGGCTAAATTTACTTTTTTTGCAGTGCTTGAACAAATTTGTGCTTATTCAAATTAAATAACAGAAAAAGTTGTTTAATTAATTGTTATAACTTTAATGATATTTTCAGCTAAAGATGGTTAAGGTTAAAGAAAAGGTCCTTGATAAAATTAATGGTTCTGCAGATCTGAAAAAATTAAGTCCTGTAGATCTTCCCGGGTTATGTGGCGAGTTAAGAGACTTTATAATTGACAAGGTCTCTGTGAATCCAGGCCATTTAGGTGCCAGTCTAGGTGTTGTAGAGTTAACAGTTGCATTGCATTATGTATTTAATACACCCTATGATCTTTTGGTATGGGATGTAGGGCATCAGGCTTACGGACATAAAATATTGACAGGGAGGCGTGATATTTTTTATACTAATCGTAAGTTCAACGGCATTAGCGGATTTCCAAAGAGAAAGGAGAGTGAATATGATTGTTTTGGTGTAGGTCATGCATCAACTTCAATATCAGCAGCATTAGGAATGGCAGTTGCTGCGGAGCTGAAAAATGAAAATGAGAGAAAGATCGTTGCAATAATAGGCGATGGTGCAATGACAGGCGGTATGGCATTTGAAGCATTGAATAATGCAGGCGCTTCAAAATCTGACCTTCTGGTTATTTTGAATGATAATAATATGGCAATTGATCCCAATGCCGGAGTGATTGGACAATACCTAATAAAAATTTCAAAATCAGAAACATATAATAAAGTAAAAAAAGATATATGGGATGCGCTGGGTAAGCTTGACAGCTTTGGAAAGACAACCAGAAAATTCATCCAGAAAAATCAGCATGCCCTGAAAAATATTCTGCTGTCAGGGAATAATTTGTTTGAAGCTTTTAATTTCAGGTATTTCGGACCTATTGACGGTCATGATGTAGTATGCCTCACAACTGTTTTAAATGACCTGAAAGAAATTCCCGGTCCGAAGCTGCTACACATAATAACAAAAAAAGGCAAAGGGTTCAGGCAGGCGGAGATTGATCAGACTAAATATCATGCACCAGGACTGTTTGATAAAAATACCGGTCAGATCCTGCCTGATAGTTGCTTTGATAATGGAACTGCCAAGTTCCAGAATGTCTTTGGTGAAACCTTACTCGAACTGGCAGAACAGAATGAAAGGATAGTGGGTATTACTCCTGCCATGCCAACTGGTTGTTGCATGAACCTGATGATTAAAAAAATGCCTCACCGCACTTTCGATGTCGGCATTGCCGAACAGCATGCAGTGACCTTCTCGGCCGGACTGGCAACACAGGGATTGATACCATTCTGTAATATCTATTCCAGTTTTATGCAAAGGGCTTATGACCAGGTGATCCACGATGTGGCAATTCAAAACCTGCATGTAATATTTTGTCTCGACCGCGGAGGATTGGTTGGCGAGGACGGACCTACACATCATGGTGTATTCGATTTAGCCTATATGAGGAATATACCTAATATGATCGTAGCTGCCCCCATGGATGAGGCGGAATTGAGAAACATGATGTATACTGCTCAGACGGATGAGGTTAATGCTCCTTTTTCTATCCGCTATCCCAGAGGATGTGGTATGGTAACGGACTGGAAAAAACCTTTTAAAAAATTAGAGATAGGTAAGGGCAGGCAATTGTCTGATGGCAGAGATATAGCCATCCTGACAATTGGCAAGTCGGGTATCATGGCCGCAAAGGCGCTTGAGCTGATATCTGCAGCAAAAATATCCGCTGCTCATTTCGACATGAGATTCGTCAAACCATTGGATGAAGAACTTCTTAAAGAGGTATTTAAAAAATTCAGTCATATAATTACCGTTGAAGACGGAGTTATTCAGGGTGGTTTTGGAAGCGCTGTGCTGGAATTTATGGCAGAAAACGGACTTTCTGCTAAAGTGAAGGTTTTGGGCATTCCCGACAGATTTATAGAACATGGAAGTCAGGATGATCTATACAGCGAATGTGGAATTGATGACCGGGGGATCTTTAATGCAGCCTCAGAAATTCTCGGCAGATAATATTTTATGACTTTCACCGTTCTCATTGAACAATAAATTAAAACTCTCAATTTGGATATTTACCGTAAAAGAAAACGTGGAAAAATCTTGCTGCTAATCGTAGCTATACTTATCGGTGTTGCCTCGTTATTATATACTAACTGGCTTACCGGGAAAATGTCTGTTGAGGAGAATAAAAAAGTTGAACTGTGGGCAGAAGCTACAAAAAGACTTGCAGAATCGGGAATTCAGGATAATACCCAGGAAAGTATCGAAGAGCTTAATACCTCCTATCTTTCATTAATCCAGTCAATTCTTGAGCAAAATTCAACTATTCCGGTATTAATAGTTGAACCTGACGGCACTTTTAATTCAGATGCCAATATCAAGTATAGTGAGAACAGGAAAGATATTGTCCTTAATAAGGAGCTACTCAAGATGAAAGAGCACTCAGAACCAATACGGATAGATCTTTCTGAGGATAACTATCTGCTTTTATATTATCGCGAGTCAAATCTTCTGCGCAATTTGCGTTATTATCCTGCAATACAGCTTTTTGTCATTTTTGTTTTTATTGTAGCTGCATATTCAGCCTTCAGTGCAACACAAAGGGCTGAACAAAATCAGGTGTGGGTGGGGATGGCCAAAGAGACAGCACATCAGCTGGGTACACCTATTTCCTCACTTATGGCCTGGATAGAAATACTGAAATTGCAGGATGTGGATATTAACCTGGTAAAGGAATTTGAAAAAGATACACAAAGGCTTGAAAAGATAACTGAACGCTTTTCTAAAATAGGTTCCAGACCCGAACTTATACCTACAGATATTGTTGAAGTTCTGCTTTCTACAATTAGTTACCTTGAAACCAGGTCGTCAGGTAACATTAAGATCATAACAGATTTTAACGATCATACCCGGTTGGAAGTACCCCTTAATGCAGCTCTTTTTTCCTGGGTGATCGAAAACCTGTGTAAGAATGCTATTGATGCGATCCAGAGTTACGGAACAATCACTATCGGACTGAAAGAGAATGAAAATAATGTGTTAATCGATATCACTGATACCGGTAAAGGGTTAAGCAAATCTCAGTTTAAGATCGTTTTCCATCCCGGCTACTCCACCAAAAAGAGGGGTTGGGGCCTGGGACTTTCTCTTGCCAGGCGAATTATTGAGAATTACCATAAGGGTAAGATATTCGTTAAATGGTCTGAACCAGGTAAAGGTAGTACGTTCAGAATAATCTTAAAGAAAAAGAGTTGATGAATTCCGGTATTAATGTTACAAATGACGGGCAAGAGAAAAAATAATATCCTTGAAGATTCCGTTTACGTTTTGTATTTTTGGCGCAAATTAAAAGATGAAAGTGAAATTTGATATAAAGTCTAAGATATTTACAGATTTTTGTTCCTTCGAACCCCTGTTGAAACAGTGGAAGTCAGATAATGAGACTATAGTGTTTACTAATGGTTGTTTCGATCTTATTCATTTGGGTCATGTTGATTCATTACTTAAAGCAGCAAGCCTGGGAACTAAATTAATTGTAGGTCTGAATTCTGATGAATCTGTCAGGCTGCTAAAAGGAAAAGGAAGGCCTATCCTGAATATTGAAGCGCGAACCACCCTTTTGGCAGCATTTGCATTTGTTGATGCTGTTATTGTTTTTTCAGAAGAGACTCCTGCCGGATTGATAGCTGAGATTCTGCCTGACCTGTTAGTGAAAGGTAATGAATATGCTATTCATGAAATAGCGGGATATGATACAGTGATCAAAAATGGCGGACAGGTAAAAACACTTGAACTTGTTCCCGGAGTTTCCACTACGAAAATGATAAAGAAAATAAAAAACCTTGACTGATGGCCCCGACAAAAACTGTTTTCACCTGCCGGAATTGTGGTGCACAATTCCCGAAGTGGCTGGGAAGATGTCCTTCGTGCGACGGGTGGAATACTTTTATCGAAGAGTTAATTGTAAAGAAGAAGCCTTCTTTTGATAGTCAGGTAAAAAAAAAATCTAACCACCCTCTTACACTTGAACAAATTGATGGAGAGAAGTTTAACGGGAGAATCTCATTCGGCATCAATGAATTTGACCGGGTGCTGGGGGGAGGAATAGTCCCTGGCTCAATAGTATTACTCGGGGGTGAGCCGGGGATTGGAAAATCAACATTAGCATTACAGGTAGCATTGAACCTTGGGAACAGTAAGGTTTTATATGTATCAGGCGAGGAGAGCCTGCAACAGATTAAACTCAGGGCCGACAGGTTAGGGATGAAAAACAGCGCAAGCCTGTTTTTATGTGAGACCTCACTGGAATCAATAATAAGCAGGGCTGAAAGCATTAAACCTGACCTTTTGGTGGTTGATTCAGTTCAGACAGTCTCAACTGTCGGGATTGAATCCTCTCCGGGCTCAATTTCACAAGTAAGGGAATGTGCCTCTGCAATTATCGATTTTGCAAAGAGCAGCGGAACAGCTGTCATACTTATTGGCCATATTAATAAGGAGGGAACCCTTGCCGGTCCGAAAGTACTCGAACACATGGTAGATACTGTATTGCAGTTCGAAGGTGACTCCAATTATATGTATCGTATCCTAAGGGCAAATAAGAACAGATTTGGTTCAACCAACG
Organism: uncultured Prolixibacteraceae bacterium; assembly: GCA_964495655.1. Taxonomy (GTDB): domain Bacteria; phylum Bacteroidota; class Bacteroidia; order Bacteroidales; family Prolixibacteraceae; genus JAAYJR01. The sequence continues at coordinate 20,401 of CAZBWK010000010.1, forward strand.
AATTGGGAATATTTGAGATGGGAAGTGAAGGATTAAGGGAAATAGCAAATCCCTCCGAGCAGTTGTTACCTTCCGGCAATAATGTAGTCAGTGGCACTGCAGTGGCATCTGCAATACAGGGCGTCAGACCTTTTCTGATAGAAATACAGGCGCTGGTCAGCTCCGCTGCTTATGGTACACCCCAACGCTCGTCAACAGGCTTCGACCTGAGAAGGTTGAATATGCTGCTGGCAGTACTCGAAAAGAGGGCAGGTTTCAAATTACTTGTAAAAGATGTATTTATAAATGTTGCCGGGGGATTAAAAATTAATGATCCTGCCACAGACCTGGCTGTTATCTGTTCAATTCTGTCATCGAACATTGATATTGCCACTAACCACAAAACCTGCTTTGCGGGAGAGGTCGGACTTACCGGTGAAATCAGGGCAGTCAGCCGCATCGAACAACGTATATCTGAGGCTTCCAGACTTGGATTCGATAAAATAATTATTCCAAAACTCAATAAAGGTTTTGATATTTCTAAATTTAGCATTAAAATTGACAAAGCAGACAGAGTTGAAGAGCTTATAAAACTAATGTTCGGAAAGTCCGTTAAGTAAATTACAGAAATGCAAAAAATTTCATTTATACTTCTGCTGGTATGTTTTTATACGTACTACTCGTGTGACAAGCCAACGGTTGAGAAACCCGGGGATCTGATCAGCGAAGAGAAAATGATAGCCTTGCTTACTGATATTCATCTGGCTGAAGCAACCTTTATGAACAGACATCACCAGGACAGCCTGCTCAGAAATAGCAGTTCAGCAAATTTTTATTATTCGGTACTTAAAAAACACGAGGTCGCTGATTCGGTGTTCGAAAGATCCTATGTTTTTTATCTCAGCCGGCCGAAAAAATTTGAAAAGATGTACAGGATGGTTATGAATAATCTTAATGAAATGGAGCAGGAGTTTTCAGGCAGGGAAAGAGAGCTGATAGATCTGGATCTTAAAGAATAAATTTTTGAGAAAAATATCTGCAACATATATATTCCCCGGAAACAGTGCTCCCTTGAAGAACGGTATTCTTATCTGTGAAGATGACGGAACAATTACCAGTTTAAAGGATACAAAAGGAAAGCTCAAAGAGGAACAGGGACTTGAATATTATAATGGAATTGTGGTTCCCGGTTTTGTAAATTGTCATTGTCATCTCGAGTTGTCCTATATGAAAGGCAGAATATCTGAAAAAACCGGGATCGGAGGTTTCATAGGGGAGATAAACAGACTGCGTAACAGCTATTTTGAAGATGTAGACAGAGCTTTTGAAGATGCTGTCTCCCTGCTTTGGTCTACGGGTACAGTTGTAGTCGGGGATGTATCAAATTCCATGCAGACACTAGAGTTGAAGAAGCAGGGAAAATTATTTTACCATACCTTTGTGGAAGCATACGGGTTTTTACCTTCACGTGCCGAAAAATCTTTTTACCTGGCATGTTATACCGAACGGATATTCAGGGAAAACGGACTTAGAGCTTCTGTAGTGCCCCATTCTCCCTATTCAGTATCTGAACCTCTGTTTCTGAAAATTGCCCAAAAAGCAGCTGTGGAAGGAAGTATACTTTCAATTCATAACCAGGAGAGTAAGAGCGAGGAGAAATTCTTCAGGAACGGCACAGGTCCTATTGCCAGCCATATGAAAAATAATCTCAAAATTGATATTTCAGGCTGGAAACCCACGGGAGAGAGCTCTTTGCACTCAACTATGAAGTATCTGCCTTATGAAAATCCTTTGTTACTGGTTCATAATACTTTTACTTCAAAAGAGGATGTCGGGCTGATTAAAAAATACAGGTCACCCGATAATACTTACTTTGTGCTTTGCCCTAATTCCAACCTTTATATAGAAGACCACCTCCCTCCTTTACCACTGTTTATAAGTGAAAAGCTAAATATCTGTATAGGCACCGACAGTCTGGCATCTAACCACCAGCTTTCTGTTCTTGATGAAATGATCACTCTCCAGCTGCATTTTCCTGAGGTATCTCTCACGGAACTGGTCAAATGGGCATCTCTGAACGGAGCGCTTGCACTTAAGACGGAAGACTTTTCAGGAAGTTTCCATCCCGGTAAAAAACCGGGTATAAATCTTATTACAGGTGCAGATCTTCACAATCTTAAGCTTACCAGAAGAAGTAAACTCAGAAGGTTAATATGAAACCTCCGGGATAATAATTGTACTGAAGGTGCTTATTAGGGATTATGTAACTATAAACATTATTCTTCCCGGTGGTGAGAGTCGCCGGGTACATTACTGAGTTGCTCAGAAAATCATTACAGGTCAGTGCGGTACCATTCCGAACTTCGGCCAAGCCATCGTATACCTGCTACAAAGCCCTTAAGCTTTAACAGGTCATCACTTTCCATCCATGCATAACAATCATAACTGTTTCCTGATTTGGGATCGTAGATTTTTCCGTTTTTCCATTCCTTTTTATTAGGGTCGTACTCGAAATTTTGTAAAATCTGCAAACCTATCAGTGAACGGCTGCGGAGCGATTCGTCCGGATTTTTATCATCTTTGGGCGGTTGTCCGTTCTCATATTTTTCCGGGATCATAAATACAATTGTCCCGAAATATTTCCCATCTTGTTTTTCAACTTTGATTTTGGTTGTTTTTTCATCGTTCCACCAAATTCCGGTGATCTTGTCAGCTTGCTGGGCAATACCTGCAAGTGTGAACAGACTTAATGTGAACAGAAGGAGAAATTTTTGCATCTGATTAAATTTTTTATATTTATTTTAAAGGATTTAAATTTATAAATATTACTCATTCAAACAGTGATTTATGAATTTTTTTTGAATCTTTTAATTTTTTAAGCTGATGAGATTGTTTAAACGTCTGCTTTTATTTGCAGGAGTGCTTATTATTATTGCTTTAGTTGCAGGTTTTCTTGTTCTTAACAATATTAAAAAATCGGCATTGCCTGATTACTCAAAAGATCTTAATATTCCCGGCCTGAGGGGAGAGGTGACCGTTTTACGCGATTCATTTGCAATACCTCATATCTATGCTGATAATGACAAGGATCTCTATATGGCAACAGGATTTGTTATGGCGCAGGACCGTTTGTGGCAAATGGATCTGCTGCGAAGGGTAACCCAGGGCAGGTTATCCGGGATCATGGGCAGGGACCAGTCAGATACAGACCTGCTCATGAGGGCGTTGAGGATAGTAGAAAAATCGAGGAAAATACTTCTGCATTCTGATCCGGAAATTGTTTCAGCACTTGATGCATTTTCTGAAGGAGTTAATTACTATATTGAGAATTTTCCATTGCCGCCTGAATTTAAAATATTGGGATACACTCCTGAACCATGGTTACCTGAGCACTCGTTGAACCTTATAGGCTATATGTCGTGGGACCTTACTTCAGGCTGGAATACTGAGTTGCTGTTATATAAGATCGGCCAAAAGGCAGGAAGTGAGCTTATGCAGGAATTAATACCCCGGGATGAAAACCATTCAATATTCGTATACGGGGTAGAGCAAAAGTTAAATCTTAATATCAGCGAAACAATATTATCGGCAGGCAGTAAACTTGAAACAATGGGCGTGGAAATTTTTAGTGGAAGCAATAACTGGGCTGTTTCAGGTAAAAAAAGTGAGAGCGGCAAGCCTTTACTTGCAAATGATATGCATCTCAGACTGTTCGCTCCCGGAATTTGGTATCAGATGCACCAGGTTTCAGGAAATTCGCTTAATGTGACCGGAGTTGCGGTGCCCGGACAACCATTTGTAATTTGCGGACATAATGACTCAATTGCATGGGGAATGACTAATGTGTTTGTCGATGACCTTGATTTTTATGCAGAGACTCTTAACAAAGACTCAACTCACTATCTCCTTGACGGAGAGTGGAGGGCACTTCTTGTTAAGGAGGAGATTATCAAGACAAAGGAGGGAGATGATATAGTTGAGGAGTTGAAATTTACCCACCGCGGGCCAATAATCAACAGATTTAAAAATGAAGATGAAAATGTATTTTCTATCAGATGGATCGGTAATGAGATGAGTAATGAGATTGAATCAATATATCGCCTTAACAGGGCAAATAACTGGCATGATTTCAGGAATGCCCTGAAAACATTCATCTCAATCAGTCAGAATATTGTCTATGCTGATGTGGCCGGGAATATCGGAATGCAATGTTCTGCAGGTGTTCCTCTGCGGGAAACAGGAGGTACTAACATTTTTCCGGGGGATACAACCCTCTATGACTGGAAAGGATTAGTGCCATTTGAAGAACTTCCCTGTGAATTTAATCCTGAAAGAGGTTATGTCTCTTCGGCAAACAATAAGACAGTAGATGAAGATTATCCCTATGAGATAGGATACTGGTACCATATTCCCGAAAGAATTGACAGGATAAGGGAAATGCTTGAAGAGACAGATAAACATTCTGTTGAAGATTTTGAAAGAATACAAAGTGATTTTATTTCAAAAAAGGCCGAAAAAATGGTTCCTGAATTTTTAAATGTCCTTACAAAAAAATCTGACTGGAATGAATTTCAAAAAATTGCACTTAAAGAGCTTCAGGAATGGAATTTTGATATGCATAAAGATAGCCGGGCAGCCTTGATTTTTGAAATACTGTATCATAAAACAGGAGAAAATCTGGTGAAGGATGATCTGTCGCCCGAATTGTTAAAGGAATTTCTGGCAGACAGAATATTAACAGAGAACCTTATTTTAAATATTCTTCCTGAAAAAAAATCCGGCTGGATTGATGACAGGACCACACCTGAAAAAGAGACCTTCGATGATATTGTGATAAGGTCCTTTAAGGAGACAACTGAAGATCCGGGAATAGTTGCCGGACCTGATCCGGCTGACCGGATGTGGGGTGATATTCATACATTTACTATAAGCCATCCCCTGGCTGTGGTTGGTCTGCTCGATAAGGTTTTCAAATTAAGCAGAGGACCCTTTGGTTTATCAGGTAGTTACCATACTGTCTGCCCTTACTCCTATTCACTGAATAATAAGTTTAAGGTGAATCACGGGGCTTCCCACAGGCATGTTTTTGACCTCTCAGCATGGGATAATTCAAAGACAGTAATTCCTACAGGTATCAGTGGAATACCTGCGAGTGAACATTATCTGGATCAGACAGGCTTATATATTGATAACAGGTACCATGCTGATCCCTTTAACAGATCTGAGGTTATCAGAAGATCCCGATATACAATGAAGTTATTGCCAATGAATGACGATTCGGAATAACTTAAAAAATCCGCAGGTTTTTTTAAGCAGCGGTGTCAAATTGATAAATATTGGATACCAAAATGATTGAATGAGTGAGGCCGGTATAATAGAAAAATTAAAAGAGGGAAACGAAAAAGCTTTCAGTGACCTTGTAAGTACTTACCAGAAAATGGTTGTCAATACCTGCTATGGATTATTGCATAGTATTGAGGATGCTGAAGATGTGGCTCAGGATGTATTTATTGAAGTTTTCCGGTCCGCATCAGGTTTCAGGGGAGATTCAAAAATATCAACATGGATTTACCGCATTGCAGTCAACCGTTCACTGAATTTTATCAGAGACCATAAAGGAAGAAGGGGGTTTAAATCTTTAGACGAAATCACACAATTACCCAAAACTCTTACAGGAGATAATTATTCTGAATCAGGGGGTGATCCGCATAGTGATCTGGAGAATAGCCAGCGATCAATATTGATACATGCTGCAATTGATGAGCTGCCAAAAAATCAGCGGATCGCATTTACTTTGAATAAGTATGAAGATCTTTCGTATAAAGAGATTTCAGAGATTATGAATTTATCTCTCTCCTCGGTAGAGTCCCTCATACATCGTGCAAAGAAAAATCTGCAAAAAAAATTATATAATTGTTATAAAAAAAAGTGTATCTGATCACAAGTTTTTAAAAAGAAATGTGTCAAAATATTAAATTGAAAAAATAAGATGAACTGCAAAGCAATACATAAAAAATTGATCTTCTTCCTGGAAAATGATCTACCTCTAAATGAGATGGAAGAGATCAGGTTGCATCTTGCCGGATGTCAGGAATGTGCTGCCTTTGCAGATTATATGAAAAAATCGCTCAGCGTGTTGGATCAGGAAAGAAATCCTGATGTTAACCCGTTTTTTTACACAAGGCTGAAGGCCAGGATGGAGAATCAGGCAATTAAAGAAACTGTTACACCTTTGTGGGCAAGGATACTGCAGCCTGCTGTTTTTACATTGCTTTTGCTTGCCGGTGTTTATGCAGGTATAAAAATCGGGCAGCCTGCAAAAATTAATATTCAGGAATCATATTATGCAGAACAGGAGATGTTTCCCTATCTGTATGAGATGGCAGCCGAGCCGATAGAAACTTTTTTAATGGAATGATAACATGGCAATTGCAAATAAATACCGGATAATGACAGGGGTGATAATTATTTTAATTGCCACGAATCTTTCAATGGGGATCTCTTTTCTGTACCACAAGCAGCAGGATAAAAAAATTACTGAAGAAGTCAGGGAAACCTCTATTGAAGTGCCTTCTCAGCAGCGCACCCGGTTTTTCAGGGAACAGTTGAACCTGAGGCCCGACCAGGTAGAAATATTCAGGGAGTTAAACAGGGATTTTAACCGGACAGCATGGCAGATTAATCACAGTCTTGAAAGGCTCAGAATAGAAATGGTAAACGAGATGGGTAAGCAAAATCCTGATGAGGCACGGCTGAAGAAAGTTTCCAGGGATATTGGAGAATTGCACACTCTGTTGAAAGATGAGACGATAAAATATTATTTATCAATGAAAGATGTATGCACAGAGGAACAAAAGACCAGGCTGAATGAAATATTCATTTCAATATTACAGGCCGATGAGGATGTAAAGCTTCCACACCGGGGGAGGAGATACAGACATAACTGGTAATTAATGAATTATTTAAATAATATTTAAATTATAAAATCATGAAAACAGGAAAATTTCTTTTAATGTTGTTTGTCCTGATATTGGGCGCATCAACTGTTTTTGCCCAGGGCGGGAGATTTATGAACAGGCCGGGTTACGGAACGGGAGCCGGATACGGTTTCGGGCCCGGGTATTATTGTATGAATTTCATTCCCGGATTAACTGAGGAGCAGCAATCCAGGATTGGAGAACTGACAGTTAATCATCAGAAGGCAATGGCCGAACTGGCTATTAAACAAAGGTCAACATTTGATTTTACTGAAAGGGCTGAAATTCAGGGAGCGATGTTACAAAAGTTAACTGCTCACAGAGATGAACTGCGTAATTTGCTGAATGATGAACAGAAAAAGCAGTTCGATCTGATCCAGAGTCGTGGTATGTATGGTATGGGTTATGGAATGGGAAGAAGAGGCGGTCGCGGAAGAGGCGGATATGGCGGATGGGGAGGCCGTGGATGCAGATTTTACGGTTATGGCGGAGGATACGGATTTCAGGGAGGATGGTAACGGAAAGCATCATGGCAGATCCCAGTCTGTAGTTCTGATTCTGTTAAATCAGACGGAGGAAAGGGTTATCTTTACAACAGATAACCCTTTCTATATTGGTATTGTTTTTTTCGGATGAAAAATAAAATGCTAATTTTAGGATCATAAAAATTGATACCATGTACTCAAAATACTATGATGAGGGATCACTTTGGAAAAAAATAATTCAATATTCCAAATCTGCCGGGACAACTGTGATTTATGCCGTTTTGCTTTTATACTATATAATGGCAGATAAACAGGTTACTCCTAAGACCAAGTTAATAATAACTGCAGCAATTGGTTATTTTATCTTTCCTATGGATGCCATTTTAGACCTGACACCGGTAATTGGATATTCAGATGATCTGGGAGTACTTCTTTTTGCTTTATCCCAGGTATCGGCAAACATAACTCCTGAAATAAAAAAGAAAGCAAGGCAAAAGCTGGGCGAATGGTTTGGAGAGATCAATGAAAATGAATTAAGAGAACTTGAAAAAAAGATCTATTAATTACAGTATCCATTAAGAGCAGTGGATTTTAATTTATCTTTGGCGATTAATCCGGCACAATGATTGATTTTACATATTTACAGTGGATATTGCTATTTTTTTGTGCAATGCTGATCGGGATGTCCAAGGTCGGCGTACCCGGTGTTTCCCTTATTGTTGTTCCAACCCTCGCCATTATTTTCGGAGGGAAAGCATCTACCGGTGTCTTATTGCCTATCCTTATCATGGCTGACTGGTTTGGGGTAGGTTACTATCATCGTCATACCAGGTGGAGATACCTTATTAAACTTTTCCCATGGGCTTTTGCAGGGATAGGCATTGCCCTCTGGGTTGGAAAAGTAATTAATGATGTCTGGTTCAAGAATATAATGGCTATCATGGTGTTTTTATGTATAGGATTGATGTTGTGGAAAGACCGGAAAAGAAACGCACAATTTTTTCCCAATACCTGGTGGTTTGCCGCATTAATGGGAATTTTAGGAGGCTTTGCCACAATGATTGGGAATGTGGCGGGGCCAATTTTTGCTATATACCTCCTGGCAATGCACCTCCCTAAAAATAATTACATTGGAACAGGAGCCTGGTTTTTTCTTATCCTTAACCTGGTCAAATTTCCTTTACATATATTTGTGTGGAACACTATCGGATGGCAATCACTTAAACTTGACCTGATGCTGCTTCCGGGGATTGCAGCAGGAGCAGTTGTCGGTATCTGGCTTGTAAAGAAGATACCTGACAAAACCTATCGTACGTTTGTTATTATAGTCACAGCTCTATCGGCGTTGCTTTTATTGATCTGATGGAGTTCTGTTGAACTGAATTTTGTAATACATTATATTGAAAGGAATACAGAGAAATTAATTTTTCAGGATGATGGAACCTTTAACCAATTATTTTAAAGACAGGCAGATTAGTAATATTTTAGATGTAGGAACGGGTAAAGGGGGGTTTATACCAGTGTTACAACAGGCTTTCCCGGATGCACAGATAACCGGGGTTGATACTGACTGTCAGTCACTCGAAATTGCGAGGCAGGAATTTCCACAATTTATTTTTAAGGAGATGCAGGCAGAAAAGCTCTTGTTTGGTGATAATACTTTTGATATTGTCTCGATTTCAATGGCCCTTCATCACCTTCCCAAAGTTAAAAGAGGCTTGACAGAGATGAAGAGGGTCGTTAAGGAAGAGGGCTGGATCATCATTAACGAAATGATCAGCAACCGGTTAAATAGTGCACAGGAAGTTCATAAAATGTATCATCATTTTAGAAGCCGGATTGATCGTATGATAGGTTCTTATCACAGGAAAAGTTTCACAAAAGAGGCGATTTTGCAATTGCTGAAGGAAGCAGATATTAATATTCAGTTCTTTTTTGAGCATAAAAAGAGGATCAATCTGGTTGAAGATATTTCCGAACTGGAGAAAAAGGTGTGCAGGATGCAGGAAATGCTGGAGTTGATAAAGGGCAGAAAGGAGTATGAGCTTATGAAGCCGGAAATTGAAAAATTCAGAGATAGTGCACTTAAATATGGATTTCAGCCGGCGACCAACCTTGTGGTTGTCGGGAGGAAGAGAAGGCTTGTCTGATTTTTTTCAATTGTAATTTTTACGCTTTATTTAAGGCTTCTGCTCCACTTACTATCTCAAGAATTTCGTTGGTAATAGTAGTCTGGCGTACTTTATTATACTGAAGCATTAGGTCTTTGAGCAACTCTGTAGCATTGTCAGTTGCCTGATGCATTGCGGTCATTCGGGCGCCCTGTTCGGCAGCATTTGAATCCAGGAGCGCTTTGTAAAACTGCATTTTGAGGGTCCTGGGAATTAATTCTTCAACTATATGTTTTCTGGAGGGTTCATAAATAAAGTTATAGTATGTACCTGATCCTTTTTCATCATCAATTTTCAAGGGAAGAAACTGTTCGGTAACGTTCATCTGAACGGCAGCGTTTTTAAACTGGTTATATATTAATTCAACGCGGTCGTATTTTCCATCACTGAAATTCTGCATTATTTCGTTTGCCAGAGCATAAGCATCATCACAATCGAGGTTATCTAAAAGTTCATTACAGGATTTGGCCACATTCATGTTGCGTATCCTGAGTTGTCTTTCCCCCATTTTCCCGATGCAAAGAAACTCCAGATCCCCCAATTGATATTGCATATTATATTTCATCCGCACCCTTTCAACAGCATGTTTGGCAATGTTGAGGTTAAACCCGCCACAAAGTCCGCGATTTGATGAGATAAGTATTATCAATATTTTTTCAGGCTCTCTCGTACAGGCATAAATTGAATCTTTATTTTCCTTCATATCTGTGCTTAAGGCTAAAGTAATCTGATACATTTTATCTGCATAAGGCCTGATTTTCATTATAGCGTCCTGTGCTTTTTTCAGCTTCGAAGCTGAGACCATTTTCATTGCACTGGTAACCTGCCGTGTAGTTTTTACTGAAGCAATTCTGGTTCTTATTTCTTTTAAACCCGACATAAGTAGAAAATTTTAATTAATATATTTTGCAACAATTATGCCGGCAGCTTTAATGATTGCATTCTCTTCCTGCCCGGTTAATATCCCTTCCCTTAATGAGTTTAATATATCTTTGTACTCCAATTCCATCAGTCTGATAAAGTCTTTTTCAAACTCTTTAATTTTAATAAGAGGTACAGCTCTTAATAATTCTTTAACACCACAATAGATAATGGCAACCTGGTGTTCAATTTTCATTGGGGAGTATTGCTCCTGTTTAAGTAATTCCATGTTTTTCCGGCCTTTGTCGAGGATTCTCATAGTAGCCTGATCGAGCTCTGATCCGAATTTGGAAAAGGCTTCCAGTTCACGATACTGAGCCTGGTCAAGCTTTAATGTTCCGGCAATTTTTTTCATTGATTTTATCTGGGCATTTCCACCAACACGTGATACCGAAATACCCACATTGATAGCAGGTCTGAAACCTGCATTGAACAGGTTAGATTCAAGAAAGATCTGTCCGTCGGTAATAGAAATAACATTCGTGGGGATATATGCAGAAACATCACCTGCCTGAGTTTCTATTATGGGGAGAGCCGTAAGAGACCCGCCTCCCTTAACTTTATTTTTCAATCCTTCAGGGAGGTCATTCATTTGAGCGGCAATTTCATCTGATTCAATTATTTTTGCTGCTCTTTCCAATAACCTTGAATGGAGGTAAAATACGTCACCGGGATAAGCTTCACGTCCGGGAGGTCTTCTCAGCAAGAGGGAAACTTCGCGGTAAGAGACAGCTTGTTTCGACAGGTCATCTAAAATTATTAGTGCATCCCTTCCTGTATCCCGGAAAAATTCCCCGATTGCCATGCCTGCATAGGGAGCATAAAACTGCAGAGCAGCAGGGTCAGACGCCGTAGATGAAATGATAACCGTATAGTCCATTGCTCCGAATTTATTAAGGGTTGAAGCAATATTAGCCACAGTTGATCCTTTTTGACCTATTGCAACATAGATACAATAAACCGGTTCTCCATTATCATAATTCTCCCGTTGGTTTATAATAGTATCAATAGCAATTGCGGTTTTCCCTGTCTGTCTGTCGCCAATTATAAGTTCACGCTGTCCCCTTCCTACCGGTATCATTGCATCAATAGCTTTTAATCCGGTTTGCAGAGGTTGTTTGACTGGTTGACGGAAAATTACTCCGGGGGCTTTCCTTTCAAGGGGTAATTCTATCAGGTCTCCTTTAAGCGGCCCTTTCCCGTCGAGAGGATCTCCGATAGTATTTATAACCCTGCCCAACAGGGCGTCACCTGCCATTATTGAAGCTATGCGGCTCATTCTTTTTACTGTATCACCCTCCCTGACCTGTTCAGAAGGTCCTAACAGCACTGCACCTACATTATCCTGTTCAAGGTTTAGCACAATTCCTTTTATCCCGCTTTCAAATTCTATCATCTCATTTGATTCAACATTTGAAAGTCCGTAAATGCGTGCAATTCCATCTCCTACCTGTAATACAGTTCCTACTTCCTCCAGCTCGGCTTCTGATTTAAAATTTTTAAGCTGTTGCTTTAAAATTTCAGAAATTTCAGCAGGATTAATATTTATCATCTTCTTTAAATTTTACTTTCTTTTTAATGTGTTTAATTAATGTGACAGCAGCTCCTTTTTTATCTTTTTTAACTGGGTGGCTATACTTGCATCATATTGTTTATCATCAATTCGAAGGATCATTCCGCCAAGGATTTGGGAATTTATTTTACCGGCAATTTCAACTTTCCCTCCTAACTCTTTTTCGAGTATTTTAGTCATATTACCAAGAGATGCTTCATCAATTTCTGAAGCAGTTGTCAGAATTACAGTTTTTATACCTTGCGCCTTTTTTATTAATGACAATATATTTCTGCATATTGCAGGAATAAAAATTTCCCTTTTGTTTTGAATAACTAATTTGAGAAAATCGAGGGTTAATCCATCAATTTTTTCCTGAAATATCAATGAAATAAGGTGTATTTTTTGAGAAGCTTGAACAACCGGATTTTTCAGGAGTTGGATAAATTCGGGCGATTTACTGCATACATTTGCTATCAGTTCTACATCGTTTTTGATTACCGACAGTATTCCCATCTCCTCAGACACTGCAAAAAGTGCCCTGGCATATCTTACTGTAATAGAACTCTCATCCATGTTATCAATTGAGTTTAATTTCGTCAATTAACCTATTGATCAATTCCTGTTGTTCCTTATCTTTAGCCATATTCTGTTTAATAATTTTTTCGGCTATCATAAGGGATATCTCTGTAACCTGCTGTTTCATCTCTTTAACCACCTTTTCTTTCTCATTTTCAATCTGTTGTCTGGCGCTTTCAATACTTTTTTGAGTCTCAACGGCAGCTTTTTCTTTTGCTTCAGCAATAATTTTTTCCTTTAGTTCAAGGGTTTCATTGAGGATAGCCTCTTTTTGTTTAAGTCCTTCATCAACTATTCTTTTATTTCCGGCCTTCAATTCATCTACTTCGTGCCGTGCTTCCGCTGCAGCGGTTAATGCATTATCTATATATTGCTCTCTCTCATTCAATGCATTCAGAATAGGCTTCCATGCAAATTTCCGAAGGATCAATACTACCAATCCGAAAACGATCAACATCCAGAAAATCGTACCGGCATTCGGTGTTACCAATTCCATAGTGCAACCAGTTTAAAATTTATAAATTTTTCAATAGGTTTTGGTTCAAATTCATCAATGATGTATTAAAGAGCCCGGGCAATCCCCGGGTCCTTTTGCAATAAGCCTGTTACAGGAATAATACTAGCGCACAGGTTATAACAGCAAAAAATGAAACTCCCTCAATCAGGGCTGCTGCAACAATCATATTTGCGCGGATATCACCGCTTGCTTCAGGTTGCCGAGCAATTGCTTCCATTGCACTAACACCTATGCGGCTGATTGCGATTGCAGCGCCAATAGCTGTAAGTGCAGCGCAGAAGACGGCTCCCACCTGACTTATAGGGCTTACCGTTTCGGTTGCCTGTAACAATACACTTAAAATAGCTGATAACATAGCAATTAATTTTAAAAATGAATATTAATGGTTTTCTGCTGAGGCCATTCCAAAATAGATTGCCGACAACAGTGTAAAAACGTATGCCTGAATAAATGATACCAGTACATCCAGCAGCATAATAAACACTGAGAATGCAACTGCAACCGGACTGACTCCGAAGCCGGCTGCAGGTCCCATGATACTTCCAAAAATAAAAATTAAACTTATAAATACAGCAACAATAAGATGACCTGCAAGCATATTGGCAAATAACCTGATCATCAGCACAAAAGGCTTGGTTATCATGCCTATGATTTCCAAAAAGGGCATCAATGGAACAGGAAGCTTTAAAAACAATGGAACATCCGGATTGATAATTTCTTTCCAGTAATGCCTGTTCCCCCGTATGTTAGTGACAAAAAATGTAAAGAGGGCGAATACCATAGTAACTGCAATATTGCCTGTAACATTGGCCCCAAACGGAAAAACCGGGATGAGCCCAAGCAGGTTATTCAGCAGTATAAAGAAGAACAGTGTAAGAAGGGGAGGCATAAATTTTTTATACTTATCTTCACCGATAGACGGTATTGCTATCTGGTCACGTACGAATATTATTACCGGCTCTACCAGGTTTTGAATGCCTGTGGGAGCCCTTCCTGAATTTTCTCTTGCTTTTTGAGCTGTAAATGTTAAAAAGATAATCAAAAATAAAGCTGCAATCATTGCACCGGCTACTGTTTTAGTCAGGGAAAAATCAAGAGGCCTTCCTGCTTCATTTCCGTTTTGATCCAATTCCACTATTCTCCCATTATTCTTTTTACTGTGTGATATTTTAAATCCTTTATAACTGTCATGTGCATGATTGAATTTGGAGGACATAAAAATGTGAAATTTTTGTCCGTCGTGAAGTTCGGGATTTTTACTGTAAAGTATCACAGGCAGGTGGACACAGATGTGTTTGCCGCCAAATGAGACAATATGCCAGTCGTATGAATCAATAACATGGTCAATGATATATTTTCCGGCATTGAATTTTTCTGTTTCGTGTTGTTCTTCTTTTGTAGTATTTTGATTTCCGCTATCAGTCTGGGCTGCTGACGTAAAGACAAATACAGCCATCAGGGAATACAAAAACAACCTTTTGAACAATATCGGCATAATAATCTCAATTTTAAAAAGCCTTACAAAATTAACAGATTTTTCTATGTGGATATATTTATTGGAAATTTAATTCAAGCATGAACTTTTTGTTAATCCCTGGCTAAGGATTACAATAGAGAATTACTCATTTTCATTATTTTTTCTTTTTTTGATCATGACTGACAGACTAGTTACTTCCAAAGATGTAAAGGTAATATATATAATAACCAGGCAGACCACAAAAACAGCAGCATTATCAGAGTCGTGGGCAAGGTATATCACTGCAAACAGGGAATAACAGGCAAGACGGATAAGAGATACGACCATACTAGTACGGGTAAAACGGTTCATATTATCCTTTATCAGGTTGGTTTGCCATGCATGGGTAGAGATTGTTACCAGGGAGAAGAATGCCAGCATCCATGGTAAAATGGGAAGGTATTTTCCGGGTGTAAAAAAAGTAAAAATTATCCATGCAAAAAAGCACAAAAAAATAATTGCGAAAGAAATTTTTTTAAGAAAATTTGAAAAATACAGATTCATTTTTTCAGAAGGTTGCGGGTTGCATAAAAAATTGATCCGATTACCGAAAGTATCATGAATACTAAGGTAAAACCTTTAAATTCGTTACCCATCCACTGGTCTGTTTTATATCCCAAAAAAGTCCCTGCAGCTATGATTGCCATCATTTCAAAGCCCAGGTTGGAGTAGCGTATAAATTCGTCAAACTTTTTTTTGTTCTTCTGCTGTTTGTTTTTCATGCTTATTATCAGAACTCCCCATAGAACAGGTACCTGTAAACACAGATCCCGGTTCGACGGATAGTTTGCCGGCAATTATTTCTCCATATATTTTTGCTGAAGCCTTCATTGTAAGCAATTCAGCCACTTTTATTTTGCCTTTAACATATCCTGAAACCTCAATATTATTACAATTAACTTCACCTTCAAGCCTCCCTTTAGGTCCGATAACCAACCGTCCCCTGGCATCAATATTACCGTTCAGTTCGCCATCTATTCTTACATCCCCCTGGGCAATAATCTCTCCTTTGATTGATGTGGTTTCACTAATAATATTAATAGTTTGGCCCTGGATTTCCCCTGAAGGTTTTGTTAATTGCTTTGCCATAACTGTTATAATTTAAATAGTTTTAATATTATCTGTATCTAAAACCAAAAAATTAGTATTTAATTGCTGAAAATACGAATTTTTCATGCATAATTCAAAGATTATGCAATTTTTCGGGTATTATTCTTCTATACAAAAAAAAACCAGGATTAACCTGGTTTATACTGCAATTTCTTTTTCAATCACCTGCCTGCCTCTGTAGTATCCGCATTCGGGGCATATATTATGGTATTTCACTGTTGCCCCGCAGTTGGAACAGTTCGCAAGCGTCGGGAGTGCCGCCTTATAATGATTGCGTCTTTTATCCCTTCTTGATTTTGATGTTCTGCTCTTAGGATGTGCCATCGTATTATAATTTTAATTTTTAATTTTTTTTAAAGCTTCCCAGCGTGGGTCTATTTCTAAATGAGCCTGGCCTTGCTGACTGTATTGGTTAATTTTATCAATCATTTCTGTATTACAGCCACATTTCCCGTTTTTTTCGACAGGGTGTACATGTTTCAACGGAATACTGACGATTATGAATTCAAAGATTAACTGAGCCAGGTTAAGTTTGTGTTCACCTGGCAATACCCACAAAACTTCATCATCGCCGTTAAAATCGGTTTCGCCAAACTTCACAAATATTTCATCTTTATGAACCACCGGCTGCCGGTAAATCTCAAGACACCGGTCGCAGGTAAGTTCAACCCATCCTTTTACGGTAAATGACAGTTTTAAAAAGGTACTGCGTTTTTCAAGTATGACTTTGACCTCTAAGCAGCCAACACTTACCATACCCTGTTCAAAATGATCAAAGAACTTATCTTCTATATTGTATCCGAACTCGTGAAAGCCTTCTTTCAGTCCCTTAAACACTAGATCATATTGAGTCATTAAGCCCATGGTTCGAAAAAAGTGATGCAAAATTATAAATTTTTAATTAATAGTGTAATAATTGCTGCTCTTTTATCAGGATTTATTCACAAATGATTATGGGAAGATCCGGAATTTTACTCTATTGATGTTATACCAGCCTGTTTGTTTCTGTATCAGGAAATATCAGTGTGGGCTTAAAAGTTTTAGCTTCATCAAAATCCATAATGGCGTATGAGATGATTATAACTACATCTCCAACGTGTGCCTTCCTGGCTGCGGGTCCGTTCAGACAAATTGTGCCTGTACCCCTTTCACCTTTTATTATATATGTATCAAGACGCTCGCCATTGTTGATATTTATAACCTGAACTTTTTCATTTTCGATCAGGTTGGCAGCATCCATAAGATCTTCATCAATAGTAATGCTTCCGACATACTGTAAATTGGCCTCAGTAACGGTAACTTTATGTATTTTTGATTTACAAACTTCAATTTGCATAACAGGATTTTTCAATTCAAAAAATAATTATCAATCAATCTTATTTTTCCGCAATAAACAGCTATACAGGCAACTTTTTTACAATCAGCCTCCCAGCTGTCAACGGGTTGCAGATCTTTATCATTCACTATTTCAAAATAATCAACAGTTAAAAAGGGATTACTGTTGATTGTATTAATAACCCAGTTAATCAATTCTTTTACGGATTTTTTTCCGGTTAGGTTATTGGCTTCGCGCAGGGTATTATATATCAAAGAGGCATTGTCACGTTCCTCTGCTGTAAGGAGTTCATTACGCGAACTCATGGCCAGACCGTTTGGTTCGCGTATAATAGGGCAGGGTATAATTTCGGTTTGCAGGTTTAACATGCCCGTAAGCTTTTTAATTATAACCAGCTGCTGAAAGTCCTTTAATCCGAAGTAAGCTTTTCCGGGATTTATAAGTTCAAAAAGTATACTGACAATCTGGGCCACACCATTAAAATGGCCTTTTCTGTGCTTTCCCTCCATGACTTTATCCAGAATTCCGAAGTCAAAGGTGCGGGTATCGGGCTCAGGGTATATTTCACTTGTATCAGGAGCAAATATAATACTGCATCCCGCGTTTTCAAGCAACTTAAGATCCGCTTCAAGATTCCGGGGGTAACGTTTAAGGTCAGTCTTGTCATTAAACTGAGTAGGATTGACAAAGATAGTTACTACAACTGTTTCATTTTCGGAAACAGCCCTTTTAATAAGAGATAAGTGGCCCGGATGGAGAGCTCCCATGGTCGGGACCAATCCAACAGTTCCACCCTTCTCCCTGAGCTTATTTAATTCATTACGAAGTTTCTCTTTAGTTTTTACAAGCATAATGCTTAAATAATAATTAAGTGCAAAGTAAATAAATTAATAGCATCTATTGTTGAATTATGCCATTACATATAATAAAGAAACTAAAGAGGTTACATAAAATTTAAAATTAGGGATATTTTTATTAACTTTGCGCATTGTTTTAAAACCGCGCTTACAGGTCAATGGAAAAGAAAAAGATTCTTTATATTTCTCAGGAAATCACACCTTATTTGCCGGAAAGTGAGATGTCAGAAATCGCTCGTTATCTGCCTCAGGCTATTCAGGAGAAAGGCCGGGAGATAAGAACATTCATGCCACGTTACGGGTGTGTTAATGAACGAAGAAATCAACTGCATGAAGTGATAAGGTTATCCGGCATGAATCTGGTTATAGATGATTCAGATCACCCGCTTATTATTAAGGTAGCATCAATTCAGACTGCCCGGATGCAGGTATACTTCATTGATAATGAAGATTACTTTCACCGTAAGAATATTATTGCCAATTCTAAGGGAGAAGAGTTTAAAGATAACGATGAAAGGGCGCTTTTTTTTGCCAGAGGTGTATTGGAAACTGTTATTAAATTAAGGTGGGCTCCTGATTTAATCCATTGTCACGGATGGATGACCGCCCTGGTACCTCTGTTTATTAAGAAATACTATTACAATAATCCTCTTTTTGTACAGTCTAAGGTTGTCTACTCTGTTTATAAGGATGATTTTAAAAAAACATTGAATCCAAAAATAAAAAACAAGGTTCTGCTTGACAATATGAAACCGGAAGATGTTGAATTTCTGAAAGATCCGACTTATTTAAATGTCAGTAAGATGGCAATCGATTATTCAGATGCGATTATTAAAGGTGAACAGTTCATAAATTTTGATCTGGAAGAATACATTAAGTCGTCAGGTAAATTATTTTTGGACTATCAACCGAAAGCCACCTATATTGAGGCATATAATGATTTTTACGAGAAAATTTGGTAGCCATTTATGTTAATAAATCAAATTTAATTGTAAAAAAATCAAATTGAACAAACAATTAAACAGGAACAATGGTGTTTTTTTATAGGTTTGCGTAATAATTTTTTATCTGGAATAATAATTTAAAAAGCTCGTGGGAAAATTTAAGATCAATCAAAATATACCGGCTCTGTTTACAGGTTTAATACTTATTATATTTTATTCATGTAATGAACCTAATGACTTGGGAATGGATCTTTTACCGTCTAATGACCTTGTCAGGATAAACAGCCTGGTTGAAACAGAAAGTATTTCATCCTATACATTCAGAGAATACCCCATCAGAACAGATGAACCTTCAAAGAGCCTGTTGGGTGTTTTTAATGATCCTTTATTTGGCAAGACTGAGATCAATTTTGCATCGCAGTTCAGACTTCAATACCAACCCGATTTTGGCACAAACGCAGTAGTTGATTCAGTGAGATTATTTTTATATTATCGTTTTTTATATGGCGATACTACCACTATGCAAAGAATTAAGATATATGAGCTCGATGAATCTTTAATCATTGACACCACCAGCGCCAGTGGTGGTTCATACGATTATCCCTATTATCAGGATGTTGACCTGAAATCAATGGCCTCTCCCATACAAATCGGTGAATTAGAGTTCACTCCACAGGTTGCACAGGATTCTGCCTCAGGAGATACACTTTATCAATTGTTAAAAGTTCCGTTAGATATTTCGCTGGGAGAAAAACTGGTAAATGCCGATTCATCCCAGACAAAAAATAATGATGTTTTCCTTGAGTATTTTAAAGGATTGTACATTGAAGCTGAAAAAGATGATCCTGAAGGTGGTACCGTATTGTATCTTGAGGCATCTTCCAGGAGCTCATTCCAGGGTTCAGCGCTGCTTGTCTATTATAATAACGATGAAAATATTGCTGAGGAAGAGCCTGATACACTTTATAATGCTTATGTTATTACTAACTTATGTGCAAGGGTAAATTCAATAAGTCATGATTATTCAGGAACTCCATTTGAGACAAATCTGAATAATGATACTGGGCCCGCCGATTCGCTGATCTATGTTCAGGCAACCGGTGGATTAAAATCAAAAGTTTTAATTGATAATCTGTCGTTGTGGAGGGACTCTGCAAATACAGCAATAAATAAGGCAGTACTCGTTTTTCAGGTAGATACCATTGCCTCTGAAATCGATAAATTTCCTCCCCCTTCCCAGTTGCTGTTTACCTATATAAATGAAGATGGTGATGAGTATTTACCTGTGGATTATGCTTTCAGTCATATATTCTACGGAGGTGTGCTGAACACTAATAATTATACTTATAGTTTCAATATTACTCAACATCTTCAAAGGATCATTGACGGGGAAACTGAAAATTTAGGATTTTTCCTGACCACAGCATATAAAAACAGTGAAGCAAAGAGGGTTGTTCTCAAGGGAAGCAGCAGCAAGACAGGTATCCGGCTTATTATTACATATTCCAAATATTTGCAGTAACTGAACCAGCCGGCAATGGTCTTTTTTCTGCCTTTGATCTCCCATTTACCGGGTTCTCACTAAATCCTTTTTTTTAACCTTTTATTATTTATGGGTATTACAGAGATAATAACATTTTTTCTAATTGGTATAGGATTAAGTTTTGATTCATTTGCAGTTTCGGTTTCGTGCGGACTGATGAGGCAGGATATGAAATTCACCCAGGCTGTCCCTATCGCTGGTTCGCTTGCTTTTTTTCAAACTCTTTTCCCTGCTGTCGGATGGGTGATCGGGCATACACTTCATGGTTTTATCAGTTCTGTAGATCACTGGATCGCATTGGTTTTATTATCCCTGATCGGTATTAAGATGATCATCGAAGGTTCAAGAGCTGACGGATCAGTGAGCACTTTTAATCCTTTCAGGAAAAGAGTGGTATTAGGGCTTTCTGTAGCCACCAGTGTTGATGCACTGGTTGTTGGTTTCAGTTTTGGATTTTTAGATACTCCTGTTATCTATCCCGTTACGATAATAGGAGCAGTAACTTTTATTGCCTCTATGCTTGGCATGTTATTTGGCAAACATATCCCGGCAAAGCGCAGCAGGCAATCAATGATCCTGGGAGGGATCATTTTGATATTCATAGGAATTAAAATTTTAATTGAACACCTGTGGTTTTAATATATAAAATCCAAGTGAATGAAGATCGGCAATCTTAATCTGAAGGGTACTCCCCTGTTTCTTGCTCCCATGGAGGATGTAACTTATAAGTCTTTCCGGTGGATGTGCAAAAAATACGGGGCAGATGTTATGTATACAGAGTTTGTTTCATCAGAAGCCCTGGTGAGAGACGTCAAAAAGACAAAAGACAAAATGATTTTGTTTGATTTTGACAGGCCTGCGGCTATTCAGATATATGGTCATAACATTAGTTCAATGGTTATGGCCGCCAAGGTTGCCGAGGAGGCTGCTCCTGATTTCATTGATTTGAATTTTGGTTGTCCCATGAAAAAAATTATCCGCCATGGAGCCGGTGCTGCCCTTCTGAAGGATCTGTCAAAGATGCAACAGATGGCAAAGGAGGTGGTTAAGGCGGTAAAGATTCCTGTAACCGCAAAGACCAGGCTGGGCTGGTCATCAACAGACAAGCCTGTATTAGAGGCTGCCCTGCGTTTGCAGGATGCTGGTATTTCAGCAATTGCCATACATGGCAGGACCCGTGAGCAGTTATACAAAGGAAATGCTGACTGGAACCTGATAGGTGAAGTTAAAAATCATCCGGATATCAGGATCCCGGTGGTAGGAAACGGAGACATAACAAGCGGTGAAAAGGCAAAATTACTGCTGGAACAAACCGGTGTAGACGGACTAATGATAGGAAGGGCAGCCATTGGGCGTCCATGGATTTTCAGGGAGATAAAATATTTTATGGAAACCGGTGAGGAGCTACTGCCCCCCTTAGTATCTGAAGTGGTTGAAAATGTCAGAGAGCAATTAAAATTGAATATGGAATGGAAAGACAATGAGAAGACTGGAATTTTGATTATGCGCCGGCATTTTGCCAGGTATTTTCCCGGTCTTTCCCATTTCAGGGATTTAAAGATAAGATTACTCCGTGCTGAGACCTCTATTGAGGTTAATCAGATACTGGATGAGATTGTCAGCCGGTTTGGCGGTTACAGGCCTGACTACAATATTACGGAATAATTGTTATTCAATTAATTTCAAGGTTATTGCATCAGTTGTAATCCCTCATTTGCAGAGGCATCGCCCGGGTTATACAATTTTACTTTGTTAAAGAGCACTTTTGCCTGATTGAAATTGCCAAGGAAATATGAGGTCCATGCAAGCATCAGAAGTCCGTCGTAGTCAAAAGGATATAAATCAACAACTCTGCTGAAAAGGGGAAGCGCTTTATCGTAGTTTTTTCGTTGGTAGTACACCATGCCAAGGCGGTACATAGCTATAGTGTTATTAGGATGGATCTCCAGAATTTGATTGTACAGTTCAATTACTTCATCCCAGAGTCCCCTGGCAGCTTTAGGCAGGATCAATCCGAAACGGGCCTCTTCTGAATAGGGTTTCAGTTGACGGGCACGTGAATAATAGTTTATTGATTCATCGAATATGCCTGCATTGTATAATAGCCATCCCAGTCTCAAATTAATTTCATACGATGCCTGGTCGTATACTTTTTTCAATTCATTGGCAGCTGAAGAAAAATCTTTGTTTTTTTCCAGTTCATAGCTTTTGGCAAATGCATTTTCAAGTGTCTCCTGGTTAATTTGTGCCAACAGAGGTATTGAGGAAACCACAAAAAGGATCAGGGTTGTTTTTATTTTTAAAAATTCCATGATATCCCGGCTGTTAAAGTATGTTTAATGTAATTATATTCTACTGAACTGCTTTTCACCATGTTTGTGTATACCTGGTAAGTTTCTGTTATATCCTGGGAGATAAACCTGAAAACCAACTGGTATTTTTTACCGGTTGGCAGGTATAAACTACCTGACAATTTTTGTTTTGAACCCCCCGGGAAATTAGATACGACATATCCCGCAGATTCAATAAAATTTTTCATCTCTCCGTTAAGGTACTGTCCGTATAAGTGAACCGGGCCAAGCTGCATTCCCCCGGAAATACCAAAAGCATTGTATCCTAATTTGTTTTGCTCGTCACTTTTAAGGTAGATACGGGGGGTGATATAGAAGTTAAGGTTTGAAAGAGGATAGAGTGTCAGCCATCCTGAAAGCTGTAAAAAAGATTCGTCATTTATATTTGCAAAATTAATCTCCCCTCCTGGTGACAGATTACCAAAATGAGACCATACAGGTGCCGAGAAGATATAATCAGAATATTTATAGGGCGAATTATAGTAAAACCTTAACGTATTGTTAGATAAACCTCCAAGGATAAGGTCAGAATTTCCCCGGATTATTGCAGCAGAAGGGGAGAGGTATATTTTTTCAGCCAGCACGATATCAGGATTGATCAAATAGTGAAACTGGTTTAATTTAACCGGAAAACTATTTGCCTGTCCCCAGTCAATACGTTCCTCCCTGTTTAGTCCTATGTATGTCAGGCTATGGTTCAGATTAAAACCGGGAGTTATTATGTGACTTAAGTCCAGGGTTTCAAAATGATAATTTTTCAGGTAGAAAGCCTCGCCATAGTTGTCTTCAACTCCGGCCTGCCGGCCATGTGGTTTTTGTTTAAGTGAATTAAAATCCGGATTAAAGCTGTAACCTCCCTCGATTGCAAGTCGCGTGATCTTTTTCTCCGGGATTTTTAATTTTTGTCGGAGTGCAGTGGAAAAATTTTTAGCTGCCTTTCCGGCTTCACCTGCACGTCCCCCCCAAAGCAGACTGTAATAAAGGTATTCCTGCAACCATTCAAATGATTGATCATTTTCCCATGCCATCAGGAACCAGTCTGCTGCAGTACGATATTTTTTTAGATTATAGAATGCAATACCGGTGCGGACTTGCAGGTAAAAAAAATTGATTCCCTGGTCGACAGACTCTTTCGAAAATCTGATCAACTCAACCCACTCTTTATCCAGAAACAGCTCATATGATCTTTTTTCCACCTCGGGGTATGATAGTTTCTGTTGTGCCAGCAGGTTGGCTGCAATAAGTACAAGGACAGTTATTATTCCAATTCGTTTTGACATATCATTTTGATCTTAACCTCTTTAGTTTCAATTGAAATATTAAAATCTCCACGTTGGTTTATATTCAACTCACTGTTGCACATTTTTATTTTACTTCCTGCAATTTTTTTGGTTACTTGTGTTTGCATATTTACATTGCCTGAAGAGATAATCTCTCCTCCTTCAATTATGGTAAGTTGATAGTCTGCATTCAGGAAGAGATATACAGGAGCAATAAAATCCTGCAATATCTTAAGCATACCACCAAACAGGTGGTTTACCGGCAGTGAATCAGTAATCATGCTTTTGGGCAGGAATCCGAGAGGGACTTTATATAGCATTATATAAAACCAGAAAAGTGGTGAATGCCTTTTCCCTGAGAAATTGGTAAAAAAGTGCATATCTCCGTTATTATAGAGATAAGCCCTTCCGTTATGCTCTTCACAAGTGATAAAAGTATTATTGTATATATCAGTTTCGACAGACCAGTGGTAAACCCCTGCCAGTTTTTTCCATTTAGCTTTTGATGAATCTGTTTCCACTGATATTTTCAAGCGACGTCCCGGAATGAAGTGAAGAGCTTTTGCAAGAACTTCGTTAATTGGCGGATTTGCCAGATTTTCATCTTTATTTGGGTAGTCAAATGATTTGAGTGTATATCCGGTCTGTGTCCTTACCAGATATTGACCAACCGGGTAATCAACAGTAGTTGAGCCCACATAGGGTTTTGACTGAAACTGGAAATGGAGGTGAGGATACGGAGAGCGTCCCGAGTTACCACAAAGTCCTATAATCTGGCTTTTTTTCACATTATTCCCTGTTTTCACTTTTATCGACTGGAATTTTAGATGGCACAGCTTTGAGAAGAGATAATCGTTATGTTTAATTATCACTGTATTCCCCCAGTTATCTTTTGTGTTCACATCTCCGATTGCATTGTCAGGAACATTATCTATTACACCTGCAATTTCTCCATCGGCAGGCGCCAGTACTGATTTACCGTAGCAGTAATAGTCGTCAGTCAGATCACCGGAATTTTTAAACTGGTTTCCCTCACTGTCAGTTATTATAAAATCCCAGGCATGCCTCCACGCACCTTTATGTGTATGTTCGCCGTTATGCGCTTGATTGACTGTCCATTCTCCGTAAAAAGGCAATATTGCAGAAACAGGAAATGCGGCCGGAAAACGTTGAATATTTCGGGAATAAAGGTACAGGTTAGTTTCCGGCTTTCCCGTTTGAACAGGTGTTTCAATCAAATTCAGCGGTCTTTTTTCCCTTAGTTTTAGAGCATATAAAAATGTCAGCACTATGACATTAAAAGGAAGAGAGTATGGAGAAATTTTAAAAAGCATAAATATTTGCCGCGAACTAATGGTAATCAACACCACTGCAGGAAGTAGCAATATGGTCCAGCCTATGCTTGTCCGGCCCGGAACCAGGTAGTATCCTCCCAGTGCAATAGCTGTAAGAATATAATTAAAGCCTATAAATGTATATCCAAGTGAATCAAACTCAATGCCTGCGAATCTGTAAAACAGGAATGCAGTACTATAGCCTAAAATTGAAAGGACAAAGGTAATTCTCGAATATATTAATATCCCTGCTGCTATGATAATCCCGGCAAGGATATTAGTCTGAAAAAAAATTGCACCCAGCGAATGAAAGTAGATCCTTATAAAAGAGGAACTGATATTTGACTCAAGCAATTCGTAAAAATCAATAACCTTTTTACCTCCCAGCGAATAGAGCTCATTATACAAGAATATACCTCTTTCGCTCAGATTCAATGCTGAAAGGCTGTTTGAAGAAAGAGCTACAATCCAGATCGTTATTAAGAAGGGGACACTCAGGAAGGGCAATCCGTATTTTCCCAGAACTCCCTGGAATACCACTGTAAAAATAAAACAGGTCAGCGCCGAAATCGCTATCAGGATAAATAACTCCGGGGAGGGTTGGTAAAAGAGGCCTATTCCCAGTCCGGTAAGAAGAGCATTGAATCCATATAAACCACTGATTAGCATGTATTTATTATAACCTAGTCCCCATGCAATGCCATTAGCAACAACAACAGCGAGAAGTCCTCCGATACCTGCTCCATAGTCAAAGAAACTGATGACCACCAAAAACAGGGCGAGCGTTTTTGAAGTTGAAAAAAAAACCTGAGAATAGCTATTCAGGACTGAGAATAAAATGTCTTTTCCCTTATTGGAAATCTGGATCATTATTTATTATTATTTTCAGCAATTTTGAAAGTATCCATACTTTCCTTTTTTCTGATAATATTAGCATCTCCGTTAGTATCGATAAGTATAACATTAGGCCGGTAGGTTATGAACTGCATCCATTGAGTAACATTATATGCGCCGACCCGTTCAATAACCAGTTGGTCACCGGTCTTCACATGCGGAAAATTGACAACATCCCTGATTACATCGATGTTCATACAAAGAGGTCCATAAATAGTTGTCTCCTCCATATATTCAGAAACGGGTTTGGAGGGGAATATTCCGAGGTTATACCAGAAAGAGGTGAATAAGATATTAACACCGGCATCTATTACCATGTTGCGTCTTCCGGTTGAAGATCTTTTATTAGCCAGAACTGTAGTCAGAAGATATCCCCCATCATCGATCAGGGCCCTTCCGGTCTCCAGAAAAAGGGCAGGCAGGTTTTCATGCGGTATTTCAGAGGATATAATTGCATTTGATATACTTTCAGCATATTCATCGAACGAGGGGCATGTTTCAGACCCGGGCATATAAGCTCCTTTGAGGGTGTTTTTTGAAGCAAACCCTCCTCCCAGGTCAATATATTTCAACCAGTGATTGAATTTTCGGTTTGTAGCAACAAAGAGGTTTGCCAGTTTGGTTGCAGCAATTGCATAAGCCGACGGAGTCATTATATATGTTCCTATATGAGTATGCAATCCGGCGAGTTCAAGATTTCCGGCAAGCATTATCCTGTTAATTGCACTCCATGCTTCTCCGTTTTCATAATTGAATCCAAACCGGTCCCACATCGGATATATACCTGTATCCATATTAATTCTTATAGCAACACGGGCTTTTTTATTGAGTTTTTTAGTAATGTTTATTAAAAGATAGAGCTCATCGAAATGATCAATATGAATAAATGCGTTATTGTTAATGGCCAGTTCAAGGTCTTTTTCTGATTTTTCAGGACCGTTAAATAAAATTTGTGAACCGGGTACACCCAGGGACAGGGCTTTTTCAAATTCGAATCTAGATACAACCTCAGCCCACGCCCCTTCATCATGAAAAATTTTACATATTGCATCGAGATAATTTGTTTTATAAGACCAGGCAAATTGAACTTTTGGGTATCTGGTTTCAAATGCCTGCTTTGCTTCAGAGATTGAATCTCTGATAGTTTTTTCAGAAAAAACAAAAACAGGGGATCCATAATCTTCTATAAGCCGGGAAACCGGTATTCCGTTAATTTCAGAGATGATCTTCTGTTTTGATGGTAATCCGAATTTACTTGGTACTCCTGCAGTTATCCTGGTTATAACAGGTTTTTCATATTGACGCTTTTCCATTTTAAATCTCTTTATTCATTGAAATTGCCGCAAATTTTTCAAGGTCTACTATCAGATCATAGGAGTACCGTACAAACATTTTTCCTATTTTATATGATGTCATAGGGCTGACTTCCATCCCAAGAGCCAGCTTAACCAATGCTTCCGGTATATTCTGCCCTGCACCTACTGCGAGGTAAACCCAGGCAGGAATTCGCGGATTTATTTCTATAAGATAATATTCACCGGATTTGGTCTTGATCAATTCCAGTTCCATTCCTCCTTTCCATTTAGTCTGCTGAATCAGGGACCTGGTAAGATCCATCATTTTTTCGTCAGCCAGGGTTATACCGCCCCATGCTTTTCCTTTATCTGTTATATACTGTTTTCTCATCGGTACTGCTGCCACGGTATTACCCTTTCCGTCACCCAGTGCAACAACATTGACCTCGGTACCTGTAATGAATTCCTGGGCAATTACCGGCAACCCCCATTTGGAAGAAATTTTAAGAAAGATCTGCTTGACTTGCTCCTTATTGTTTGCCTGCCAGGCATCATAAAACTGGCCTTTTACCATAACAGGATATTCAAATTTTTCTTCCATCTCGGTTATTTGTCCAAGACTCCCCAGATTAAGACTGGCCGGCACTTTGATCCCGTATTTTTTTCCAAAATCAGGGAGCCTGTGTTTTTCCCTTTCGCGGTATTGGTTTATTGTAGGAAGAAAAGTATGGATACCCTGCTTAAAAAGGCGGTCTTCATTTTTCATAAAAGAGAATAGTTCTGCATCGAAATTGGGAACAAGAACATCAATTTTCTCTTCCTGATGTATATGTTCTATACGTTCTATTAATTCGTCAGAACCCGAAGAAGGATAAGGTATTTGAAAGATGCGATCGCATAAGCTATCCATATAAATACCCGGTTCCAGATTTTCATATACGAGTCCTGTGACTTTTACATCAAAGCATAATGACTCTTTAACACCTCTGATAAAAGGTACACCGGGACCCGGATTATCTGTGTTGTTAAGACCGGTTACAGCGAGCGTAATACGTTTTTTTGTCATAAATGATTAATTAAATTCCAGGGAGTCATCTTGTAAAGTGATCTGAAAATGTTTTAAAAGTGTGCAAAATTCATAAAAATCTTTTTCAAAGGTAAGATCATCCACTTCATATTTTTCAATAAACTTTTCTTTTATCTCATCCGGGCTCATCTCTTCAGAAATCATCCTGATAAGTTCCAGTCCGGCAGGATTCAGGCTGAATGAATCTCCGGTTTTTGAATTAAATACAAATCCGTTATCACTGATCTTAACCTCCGATGGAATATTCATATTATTATAATTGTTTATTTTTACCAATATAAGATTGACCTAATCGTCATAAAAATAATTTTTTATTAACGAATTTAGGAAATAATTTAAAACAGAATATAAATTTTTTCATTGATCGATTATCGTATAATATAAATAAAGACACCAGTTAATTAAAAAACCTGCACTTAATTTTAAGTTTGAACAATGACACAGTCCTGATTATTGATCAAATTGTTGAACGCCGGATCGTAGGTTTATCCATAATAATAATGGCATCAATCTTGTTTATTTAAACGTAAAGAGATCAGATATGTTGGAAGAACATCAGGAACTAAGAGAGAATGATCAAAATTAATAGTTATTTTGTGATCAAGAATTTTTTTATGCCCTTTTCTTTAATGGAGGTTTTAAGGGCAACATTCTTTTAAATGACTGAGTATTAAATTTTTAACTAAGTTGCATATGAAACAATTCACTTGGATATTATTATCAATGGCATTTGCATTTCTGGTTTCCTGTGAAGGAGCGCCCGGCACACCGGGATTGGATGGAAAGGATGGAGAGGACGGAGATTCATTTATCGGATTGGTTCTTGAACGTACGGGAGATTTTACAGCCGAAAATGAATATATCCTTTATTTTCAATTTCCCAACCATATAACGGTTTATGACAGTGATGTGGTTTTGGTTTATATTTTATGGGAGCAGGCAGAAGATATCAACGGCGACCCTGTTGAAGTCTGGAGGTTGTTGCCGCAGACAATAGTATTGGATGAGGGGGTACTTCAGTATAACTATGATTATACGTTTGCTGATGTTCAGATATTTCTGGAGGGGACAATTGATTTTAACACTTTATTACCTGCCGAAGCCTTGAACCAGCATTTTCGCATAGTAATACTTCCTGCCGCTTTTGCAAAAGGCAGTGACCTTGACTTTACTGATTACAATATGCTGCTGAAATCACTTGAGACAGGTAACCTGGATATCAGTTCATCTTTCTGATCCTGACCTCGGTTTTTGTCTGGTTTTTCATCAGGTTGAGCAGAATCCGGGTATCGGTATTACCAAAATGGTATGGATATAAAATTGCAGGATTGAACATTTTTGCTGCATCAACTACCATTTCAGGGGTCATTGTATAGGGCAGGTTCATAGGAAGAAAGGCAATATCAATATCTTTAAGGGCAGCCATTTCAGGTATGTTTTCAGTATCGCCTGCAACATATACTTTTTTATTGCCAAAATGCAGAATATATCCATTCCCTTCACCTTTAGGGTGAAATGGTGTATTATCGTTTCGCATATGTTTAATATTATATGCCGGTACTGCCTCAACGGTAATCCCTGCAAAGATATCGGTATCCCCGTTTTTCATTATTATTCCTTCCTGATACTTTTCATGACATATTTCGGTAAGAACGGTTTCGGTAGTTTCTTTTTGAAGCAGTTCAATTACTTTAGTATCCAGATGATCACCATGATGATGAGTGATCAGGATCAAATCAGCTTTAGGCAGTTTGGTATAGTCTGCATAGGTGCCCACAGGGTCTATATGTATGGTTTTACCTTTAAACTGCATCATTAAGGTGCCATGCTCAATGAATGTTATTGTCAATTCTCCTTCCGATGTTTTGAAAATGTCTATTTCAAAATCGTTCTGTTTGGTGCCAGCAGTTAGCAGTATCAGAAATATATGTCCTGCAATTATAAGATTCATGGTAAAAAATTGAAATTTTAATAAAATTACAAAATTTACATTTGAACTGCAAGTGAAATTAACGCAGGCAATCAGCCGGCGTAACTAATTATAATTTCAATTTGATATCTGTTGTGTATCCTGCAAGGTAAGTCCTTCCGGTTTCATTATCCAGGTTTTACCAACCATATCTTTATCCCATGTATTTGTAACATTTTCTATGTCATAAATGATGGCTGTCATTTTTTCATCCAGATAGACAGATTTGTATTCAGGCACTTTAACAGTAATTTTCACCTCCTGATTGCGCCATTTTTGATTTTTATCAATCACGAAATTTGGTTCAAATATCAACAGAGAATCCCTTTCCTCAAAAGTATAAATGATATCTTCTGCCATCTCCCTTGCGTTTTCAGGTGATCTGCCCCTTGCAACTTTTTTCACTGTTACTATAAAACTATTACCACTGGCTTTTTCAATATTCAGTTTGGGATTTCCTATAAGAAAGGTAACACCATCTTTCTCAGCAATTTTAAAATTATCTATATCCCAGTCAGTTTTTATATAATTTTCGTATAATGCATCTGCAAGATTAAGATATAACGTCTGACAGCTGTCGCATTTCATGTTTGAAGTGATTACAACCGACGACCGGTTTTTATAGTTGAAAGCCTGGCTGGTTGAGATTACCACAAGAAATAACAGGGCTAACAGCCATAAGCCTGTCATGGAAAGACAGATTGCCACATTATTTGATTTATACCTGAAAAGCAGCTTAGATCCTATATATAGCATAGCCAGCAGGGGGATTCCGGCCAGAATGCCAACAGCTATGATTCCCGGAGTTACCGCATCAGGGTCAATAAAATAGTTCAGGAATTCGGGAATGCGCAGTTCAGGACTCCACACCAGGGGCCAGTCCTGCACGAACGAATAGCCTATTATTGCAGAAGAGATCATTCCGAGCAGACCGAAAAATCCTGAAATAATTAGTACAGCCCCCAGAACAGTTACAGCTAATTTAAAAATTACCCTGAATACATTATAGGATGCTTCACCAGCCTTATTAACCGATTTTTTAATTTTGGCATTTGTATCTGAACCCTTAAATTTATCATAGTTTTTTTTTACTTCATTAATTTCTTCCCGGATTGATTTTTCGATGTTTTTTACAGTAGCTTCCCTGCCGTACATTTCAAGACGTTGGGCTGTAGTTATGGCTTTTGGAACAGCAATCCATAAAATTATATATGCAAGCAGTCCGGTTCCGGTGGTTACAAAGGTCAGTATAACAAAGATTATCCTCACGATAACCGGATCCATATTAAAATATGCACCAAGTCCGCCGCAAACACCTCCGAATATTCTGTGTTCAGGATCCCTGTATAGTCTTTTTTGGCCTTTTTTTCCTGAATGCCGGATGTCCTCTTCTTCACCAGCCTCCTCAGCAAAATCCTCGGGAGTGCCCATAGTTTTTATTATCTCCTCAACGTATTCATAGGTTATTACTTTGGTATCTCCTGATATTTTTTCTGAGAATATTTCTGAAATACGTGCTTCAATATCGGTTAGTATTTCTCGGCCTTCTTCATTATCCCCGAAATGTTTTTTCAGGTTAAGAAGATAATTGTGAAGTAAATCGTAGGCATCCTCTTCAATATTATATATGAGGCCGTTTATATTTATGGTAAATGTTTTTTTCATACTATTATTTTTTCAATTAATTAATCTGCAATTTTCGTATCAACTTT
>CAZBWK010000011.1:0-21005 GCA_964495655.1 uncultured Prolixibacteraceae bacterium
AAAATAAGAATAAGAGAGCAATCAAACTCAAACTGCCTATTAAAAGCCCCAGCTGTCGTTTTTTTTTTTTCTTATTCTCAATTTCTTTTTGTTTTAAACCAGCAATATAATCATGTCTAAAAATCTTATAATAAAAAAGAAAATATTTTAGTAAAATATAATTAAACAATGGCAGAAGTGGTAGGTCGGTTATTGATGTCGAAG
The DNA here is from genome assembly GCA_964495655.1 of uncultured Prolixibacteraceae bacterium. GTDB lineage: Bacteria > Bacteroidota > Bacteroidia > Bacteroidales > Prolixibacteraceae > JAAYJR01. The sequence continues at coordinate 205 of CAZBWK010000011.1, forward strand.
AATAACTCTCTCTCTGTTGCTGAGGGTTGTACCGGCGGATTTATATCGCATCTGATAACCTCTGCACCCGGCAGTGCCGGATATTTTAAAGGAGGTATAACCACTTATCCTTCTCAGTTATCTCAAAAATTGCCATGTCTCGATCTGGAAATACCTGAAAATATTTCCGAAGATCCTGAAGCCGTTGTCCGGGCAATAGCCCTTAGTGTTAAAAGGACGTTTGTTGCCGATTATTCCATTGCAACGTTAGGAATTCCGGGGGCAGGCACAGGAGATAAAGAGGTTGCCAAAGGCGCTCTGCTAATTGCTGTGGCAGGTCCCGAGAATGTTGTAATTGAAAAAATAGTACCTGGCGATAACCCTGAACGTAATATTATCAGGACAAGCCAGACTGCATTGCAGATTTTAAGAAGGATGTTGATAAATTAGACAAATAAAAAGCTTTAAACAGATGAAAAAGATCATCATTGTCATAGTTTCAATAATTACTTTGTTTATAGCTGCCTTAGTTACTGTTCCCATATTTTTTAAGCAACCTTTGCTGGAGAAGATTAAGGTAGTGCTCAACAGGAATATAAAAGCAGAGGTTCAGTTTTCAGACCTTAAATTATCTCTTTTCCGCAATTTTCCTATGCTTTCAATGGAACTTACAGATGTAACGATAAAGGGGAAGGAGGATTTTCAGAATGATACCCTGTTATCAGTTAGTTCACTGAGGGCGAAAACACCTCTTTTCGGTTTATTCAATAAAGAAAATATCAGTATTGATGAGATTATACTTAATAAACCGGTTCTGAAGCTTATAGTAAGCGAATCGGGTAATGTGAACTGGGATCTGGCAGTTGATACCGAACCTGTAAAAGAGGATTTGCCGTCAGATGATGGTCTGGAGTTCAAATTAGACCACATTGATATAACCGATGCCTTCTTAATTTATGAAGACAGGGAGTCTGTAATGATGGTTCTTATTGACGATATAGACATCGATATATCAGGAAGCATGTATGGTACAACAGCCCGGTTACTTGCCGAAGGAAAAGCAGAGCAGCTTTCGCTTTTATACGGAGATGTAAAGTATATTTCCGGTGTAGCGCTGGAGACGAGATCTGTATTGGATGTGAATTATGAGGTAATGGATATCAAAATAGAAGAGAGCGAGTTGTTTTTAAACCGGCTTCCTATGGAGCTGAGCGGGATGATAAGAGTACCTGATGATACTATGTCGTTTGACCTGCAGATAAAAACCAAAGAGTCAGGTTTCGATAATTTCCTTGCCCTGGTGCCTCCCGGTTATGAAGAATACCTTAATGATATTGAGACCAGCGGAAAAGCTGTCATCGAGGGTACTGTAAACGGTTACTATTTTGAAGATGACTATCCGGCATTTGAACTGAACATTGAAGTGACAAATGGAAATTTCCATTACAAAGATCTTCCTGAACAGATAAAAAATATATCAGCCGACATTTCTGTAGTGAAGCCCCAGGGCATTCTTGATCTTGCTGAAGTTAAGATATCAAAAGCACATGCCGAAGTAAAAAACAGTCCGGTTGACCTGACCCTGAATCTTAAAAATCTTGTTTCAGACCCATATTTCGACGGATCATTTACAGGGAATGTGAAATTTGATGAGTGGAAAGAGGCACTCCCTTTGGATAGTGTTAATATATCAGGAATTATTGATGCAAATTTGGTAGTTAATGGTAACTATTCATCAATTGAAAAAGAGGAGTATGAAAAGATCAGGTCGGATGGATCTGTCCTTCTATCCGATTTTATCTATCAGTCGCCGTCACTTACACAAGAAATATTGGTCCCGTCAGGAAAACTGGAATTTACACCCCGGGCTGTTAATCTCAATGGATTGAATGTAAAAATAGGACAGAGTGATATGAATCTGACAGGAAGGGTAACCAATTACCTTGACTATATTTTCAACGGATCAACTCTGGTTGCCGACCTGAGGCTTTCATCTTCTCTGCTTAACATGAATGAGTTGTTGCGCCTGCAGGCTGCAAAGGATTCAATTCCTTTGAAAACTGCTGCAGACAGTATACCTGCCGGAGAAAACCTGGCTTTTGACGTTCCGGAAAATATAGATTTCTCTTTCCGCTCTGATATCCAAAGAGTCATTTTTGAGAAACTGCCTATTACTGATGTCAATGGATCAATAACTGCCAGAAACGGGAAACTTGTACTGGATGGTCTGAATATGAAAATGCTCGGCGGTGATCTGAAATTAACCGGCTCTTATGAGAATACTCCTGAAGATAAACCCTTATTTGATTTTGGGTTTGATGTTCTGAAAGCTGATATACCAATGGCATTCCAGACTCTTACAAGTGTTCAGAAAATGGTTCCGATAGCCCGTAACAGTGTGGGTAAATTCAGTACCGGACTTAAGGTGAAAGGTCAGTTTGGTCCCGATTTTAAACTTATTGCCTCGTCTGTTAACGGACTTGGAGGATTCAATACCGAAGACCTTACTATTAATGAGTCTCCTCTTTTCGGTCAGCTGAAAGGTCTTCTAAAACCTGAATTATTAAAAAAAGTGAAAGTGAATGATTTTAATGCAAATGTTGAAATTGTCCAGGGAGGTATCCTCCTGAAACCCTTCACTACAAGAATAGCCAATCAGGAAGTCGCAATTAACGGGATGCTGAATACATCAAACCTGCTGGATATGAAGCTGGATTTTAAGGTTGACAGGACGGCATTCGGACCGGATATTGAAAATATTTTAAAAATACTGCCGGGTGAGGAACGTATTAAGGTTTTGCCTGCTTCTGTAATGCTTAAAGGCCCTGTCGGAAAACCAGAGGTTAGCATTAATCTGGAAGAAGCCAGGAAGCAAATAACAGAAGAGGTGAAGAGATCGGCTAAAGAGGATATCCAAAAATCGTTGAATAAAATAGGCGAAGGACTAAAAAAAATAATAAAATAGTAAATTATATCAGAAAGTATTCTGACTGACAGGAATGAATTTTTGATTTTTTTTGTTTATTTACACGATACATAATACCAGGTATTGTATATTTTTTAAAGATGCAAAAGTTTATTCCTCTTTTTATATTTGTCATATTTCAATATGTCTCTCTTGCCCAATATTTTAACACCGGACAAGATCCTGCATCAATAAGGTGGAGGCAGCTCCACTCGGCTAACTTTCAACTGATATACCCTGATTATTACGAGTCACAGGCACAACAACTGGCAGGCACCCTTGAACAGGTATATCCTTATGGAGCTTATACTCTTAAACACAATCCTGAAAAAATACCCGTAATCCTTCACACTCAAACAATTCAGTCAAACGGACTTATTGCCTGGGCTCCCAAGCGTGCTGAGTTCTATACAATGCCCCATCAGTCTGTATATCCGCAGGACTGGTTGCAGCAGCTTGCTCTCCATGAATTCAGACATGTTGTACAGATTGATAAGGTTAACGAGAGACTGCCGGGCTGGATAAAAACAATATTCGGTGAGCAGGGGACCGCTCTCTTTTTTGGAGGATACCTTCCCTGGTGGTTAATTGAAGGGGATGCAGTTGTCACTGAAACATCACTTAGTGAGTATGGAAGGGGCAGGTTGCCTTCTTTTCTTATGGAACACCGGGCACAATGTGTCGAAAAGGGCCTCTTTTCTTATGATAAAGCCTATATGGGTTCATACCGTGATTATGTCCCGGATCACTATAAGCTTGGTTATTATCTGGTTGGCAGTGCAAGGGTAAAATACGGAATTTCACTGTGGGAGGAAGCATTTCGCAGCGCAGGGGCAAAACCGCTCTCCCTGACTCCGTTAAACCGTACTTTGAAAAACAATACAGGGTTCAATAAGGTAAATCTTTACTATTCAATATTTGACAGTCTGAGAACAGTATGGACCGGCGAGGATAAAAACTACTCCCCTGTTCCATTTAAGAGAGTTACCCCGCTGCATAATGCTTTTACCAGTTATAACCATAATCACTGGCTTAACGATTCAGTGATTATCTCGTTAAGGACCTCTTTTGATAAGATACCCTCATTTGTAAAAGTTGGAAAAACGACCGGAGTTAAAAAGATCATGTCTCCGGGCAATATCTTTGCAGAATCTGTTAATCACAGGGGCGAATGGATCATATATTCAGAAAAAATAAATGACCCTCGCTGGCAGCACAGCGGCAAATCTCTAATTAGACTATACAATATTGTTACGAATGAAAAAACAGATATTATCCCTGAAAAAAACAGCTTCAGTCCGGCAATTTCTCCCTCTCTTTCAACTATTGTCACTGTAGAAACAGATTTTGCTAATAATTATTATTTATCATTTTATGATATAAATGACGGTAAGCTGATTAATAGTTATCAGTCACCCTCCAACAACTATTTTCTGCATCCGGAATGGATCAATGAAACTGAGGTTGTAACTGTTATTCTTACAGATAACGGAAAGCGTATAGCCAGGATCAATCCTGAAAAAAATGAGATGGAGATATTGTTTCACCAGGATATGGGTGATATAAAACATTTAAAAGTATCGGACAACTTCCTCTATTTTATCAGTTCATATTCAGGTAAAAACAGTCTTTATCGATTAAATCTGGATGACCATGATATCGTCAGGATAACAGAGCCCCGGTTTGGTGTTGAATCACCTGCAATTTCAAAAGACGGCTCGAAGATAGTGTTGAGTGATTATACTTCCGATGGCTTCAGATTAATAGAAATAGCTGCCGATAACGATAATGTTGTTTCACTGTCAGATATTGAACGGGCAGATTATAAATTAGCAGAAGAATTAAGTCATCAGGAGACGGGCAGGCCTGTTCTTGCCGGACTGGAATCACATCATTATCCGTCGCAAGAGTACCATAAAGCTTCAAACCTTTTTAATTTTCACAGTTGGGCTCCTCTCTACATAGATGCCGGAATATATGAAATATCGCCGGGTGCAAGTCTTGTTTCCCAAAATTTGCTGGGTACAGCCGAGACTGTGATAGGTTATAAACGTGACCTTTCAGAGAAGACAGGTAAATTTATTCTGAATTATAGTTATAAAGGATTTTATCCTGTAATAGATTTTAGTTTCGATGCAGGAAACCGTAAGACATTATATAATATTGTTAATACAACATTGAATGACAAAGGTGAAGTAGTACGCAGGGATACAACAACCGGGTATTTCAGGTGGGCACAGATCAATACCGGTACGAATATGAGACTGCCCCTTAATCTGTCTAAAGGTAAATATAACCGCTATTTACTTCCGGCACTGCAATATGATTATCTGTTTTATAAGCGGAGTTCTGATGCTCCTGAGCAGTTTCCCCATGGTGGTTCACACTCCCTGGGATTAAGGTTATATTTTCATCAGATGCTGAAGCAGAGTTATCTCGATGTATATCCCGATTTTGGAATAATGGTTGACGGAAATTATAAGTATTCACCTGCCGGATTGATGAAAACAGATAATATGACTGCAGTGCAGGGACAACTTTACATTCCCGGCATTCTTAAAAATCATGGAATAAAAATTTATGGTGGAACGCAAAGAAAATTGAATAAAAGTTTTTTTGAGTTTTCAGATATTGTAAGGTTCCCAAGAGGATGGCACAGGATAAGTTCCACAAAGCTTTCAGCAACCTCTGCAGATTATAAACTTCCATTGTTTTACCCGGATCTGAACCTGGGTGGAATAGTATATCTTCAGAGGATTAAAGCAGCGCTTTTTGCAGACTATGCTCAGATAGAAGGTAATATTTATCAAAATGGTCAAAAAACAGGTATATTCAGAGAAACACTGATATCTACAGGGACAGAAATCACAGGCGATGTGAAATTTTTGCGTTTTTATGCACCTGCCGGAATTGGAGTTCGTACCAGCTGGCTGCCTGAAAGAAAAAACATGTCAGTAGAATTTTTATTTTCGATCGACTTCAGTTCGTTTTAGAGTGAAGAGGGTGATCTCCGGCAGCATATCAATACGCCAGGGTAATCCGATAGTACCAAGTCCCGTGTTCACATAAAGATGTGAGTTGCCGGAACTGTATAATCCACCCCAGTATTTCCGCGTAAGCCATGAAAGACTAAAAGGTATGCCGGCAAGTTTTATTCCCCACTGGAGTCCGTGAGTATGACCCGACAAAGTCAGTTCAATATCTTTTTTATTTTCCACACAACTCTCCCAATGAGCAGGATCATGGGTAAGGAGGATCGTAAATGTGCTGTCGGGTATTCCAAATAAAGCCTTCTCCAGGTTAGCATATTGAGGAAAGGGAGGATGACCCCAATTTTCGACACCCACTAAAAAAATAGAATCACAATTATGCTTTATCACTTCGTGTTCATTTCTTAACACTGTAAAACCCATTGTCTTGAGAGCAGTTATGATCGCATTGAAATTATTTTCTTTCTCATAATCACTTTTCCAGTTAGTATAATCCCCATAATCGTGGTTACCCAGAATTGAAAACGACGGACAACAGGAAGTAAGATCCCTGAACAGGTCAATAAACCCATCAGTTTCGTATGAAAAGTTATTAACCATGTCGCCCGTGAAAACAAGGATATCAAAGTCGATATCATCAATTATTTCAACCGCTCTTTCAATCAGTTTGCCCCGGTCATTAATATTACCTATGTGAATATCTGATAATTGTAAAATTTTATAATCGTTAAAACCCTGTGGCAGATTATTGTATTTCAACTCAATTTCGTTGATTTTAAAATTACACATACCCCATAGAGTCCCAGCCGCCAATCCGCCGGTAATTCCGGTTGACATTATCAATCCAAAATAGATAAATAGATTAGTCCTGTGAGTACTAAAGACAGAATTAAGAATTAAAGCCAAAGACATAACAATATCAACAATAAAAAGAATCAGAAGAAATACATTAAAAACCGAATAAAAAGAGTAGTTGACATTTCCGTCTCTCACACTGAAGGGATAAACATAGATTAATAGAAAAGTCACAAAAATTAAAAAATGGATAGCAAGAAAAACCAACTTAAATCTTCTGGTTTCAGACTTGTCAATGATTTTGCTGAATGATAACATAGAGCCCAAACCAATAGCAGCAAAAACAACAAAAAATAACAATAAATAGAATAAAGCAAATGATCTCATACCATTTTTTTTATTTCAGCGCCGGGAAAACAAAACAAACCAGCCTAAATAAAAGTATATCAATTAATTAATAAAAAATTAAGCCTCTGAGAATTAAATATTTCGAAAATCACGGGTAAATGTATACAAACATTCATTCTAAAAAAGCCAAAAAACAGAACCTATGCCGAAAAATTAATATAAATCAGTAAGGCATAAAAGACAACTGCAATGTAAAATAGAAAAAGTTAAGAAAAGCCAAAAAAACAAAAAAGAAATATCAAAATATCAGTATTTCACAAATGTAAGTCAGGCAACACCCCAAAATTAGTCATAAAATTCAATTTACCAGCAATATATTTTCTTAATTTATTATTCACATAACCAATACTTTAAAACTTGCAATTTAAAGTAATTTATAGATTTAAATCTGCTTAATAGTAAATAATAGATAAAACTACTATATATATTTTACTATATCATTATTAACCAATGATTTAAACTGTAATGTCTAAACTAATTTATAGATCTTTTTAAAAAATAACCGTTTTGTGATAACAACGATTAATTTCCTCATATAGAACTACATATCAATTATTTAAATAACAAAACCTCCTGTCCGCTGACATAAATGTAAAGCACTTTACATTTATAAAAATAGAACACAAATGTAAAAGAACAATGCAGATGACATTTGTAACTATAAAAATGTATAATAAAAAAGTAAAACCATTTGTAAAAAATAATAAAAGAGGTAGTAACGATGTTAAAATATTTTTATACTTTTGTATAAGCAGAATATTATACAAACAGGAAGGGTCTTATATTTTATTAAGTCAAAAAATTTTAACGAATGAAAGACCGAATAAAAAAATTCACTGACTACAAAGGTGTAACAGCCGGAGAGTTAGCAGAAATAACAGGAGTCCAGCGATCCAATATATCTCATATATACAATGGAAGAAATAAACCTGGAGCTCAGTTTATTGAAAAGTTTTTACTTGCTTTTCCTGAAATTAACGCAAGGTGGTTATTAACTGGAGAGGGGTCCATGCTGGTTGGGCATGATGAAAAAGGTACTTCTCACATTCAGCCTGCAGCTGAATTAAGGAGTGAACCGGAGGTTTTTTATGGTACAAAGCGGACTAATACCGGAAAAGATAAAAAAGATATACAAAAATTGATACTTCTTAACTCAGATGGCACCTTTACTATCTATCTGCCAGACCAGATATGCAGTAAGCAGAACATTTAATTACAATTGTAACAACAATTCATAACATACTTATGTAACCACATCAGCTTTTATATTTTACAAATGTAAAGAAGATATGAGTTTTATGAATTGTCTATTTTTAATAACCATATTTTCTTGTTTTTTTCCCCCGGGAGATGAGCTAAATTGAAGTCAATAAAACAAAATAATGAGTATATTTACCCTCAAACAGAAAAAATATGGAAAAAAGGTCAGTAGATGATTTTTTAGTAATTGATAATATACAATTAAATACCAATAGCTTTTTAATCAGGATGTCGGGACCTAAACCACTTCCTGAGATAAAACCCGGACAATTTGTTAATGCTGAAATTAAAGATTGCAGCGAAATATTTTTACGCAGGCCGTTTTCAGTTTTTGATGTTGATTATAAGTACAATTATCTTTCCATCATTGTCAAAATACTGGGCAAAGGTTCCGGTAAATTAGCGGAAGTATCGAAAAATGCTGTTATCAGCCTGGTTTATCCTCTTGGAAAAAGCTTTACATATCCGTCGGACAGTGACAGGATACTTTTTATTGGTGGCGGCAGCGGAGTTGCACCTATGCTTTTCCTGGCAAAAGAGTGTGGTCTTCCGGCAGATAAGGTTGATATGATTTTTGGAGCACGCAGTCTTGAAGATCATATTAAGATTGACGGATACCGCAGTTATGGAAAATTTCACTTTACAACTGACGATGGTACTTATGGTTTTAAAGGTATGGTCACCGAACATCCTATCGTGAAAGGGAATCTTACTGAATATGACAAAATTTATGCATGTGGCCCTCTTTCTATGATGAAAGCCGTTGCAGCTGAGGCAGGTAAAAGGGATATCTTTTGTGAGGTTTCACTTGAAAATTCAATGGCCTGTGGCTTCGGAGTCTGTCTATGTTGTATTGAGCCAACCAGGAGGGGAAATTTATGTATTTGCACAGAGGGACCTGTTTTTAATATTAAAGAGTTAAAATGGGAGATTTAAGAGTTAAAATTGATAAACTGGACTTGAAAAATCCGGTGATGCTTGCATCCGGAACGTGTGGGTTTGCAGAGGAGATAAATAGTTTTTTCGATGTATCAAAGGTAGGGGGCATCTTTTTAAAGGGAATCACTTTAAATAACCGTGAAGGAAATAATTATCCCCGGATGGCAGAGACGGCATCAGGGATGTTAAATGCAGTTGGACTGCAAAATAAAGGGATTGATTATTTTATTGACAATATTTATCCGCGAATTAAAAATTATAATACATCACTAATAGTGAACGTCAACGGATCTTCTGTAGATGAGTATATTAAAGTTACGGAAAAGGTTGATCAACTTGAAAATATCCCCGCAATTGAATTGAATATATCCTGTCCGAATGTAAAGGAAGGAGGTATGGCTTTCGGTATCTCTCCCAAAGGTGCCAAAATCGTTACAAGAGAAGTGCGAAGGGTCTATAATAAAACTCTGATCGTGAAGCTTTCGCCCAATGTTACCGATATAACTGAAATTGCGAAGACAGTTGAAGGAGAGGGGGCTGACAGTGTCTCTCTTGTCAATACATTTCTGGGAATGTCGATTAACTCAGAGACCCGTAAACCGAGGCTTTCTACAATAACCGGAGGATTGTCGGGGCCTGCAATAAAACCTCTTGCCCTCAGGATGGTATGGCAGGTGGCACAGGCGGTTAAGATACCGGTGATAGGAATAGGCGGTATTATGAATGCTGAAGATGCAATAGAATTTTTAATAGCCGGCGCTTCAGCTGTCCAGGCAGGAACCGCTCTTTTTAAAAATCCGCTGGCTCCACTTGAAATAATTGAAGGGATAGAAGATTATCTTAGGAGGCATGGTTTTGAATCAGTATCGGAGTTATCTGGAAGTTTACATTTGTAAACTATTTATATATCAGGATTTAATGAACATTTGCAGTATTTAAATGTTTAACTAATAAAATTTTTAACCGACTTAAAACCGATTTTACCATGTCGAAATTTGAAATTTTAATGCCCAAACTGGGAGAGAGTATACAGGAAGGTACAATTACAAAATGGTTTGTAAAGGAAGGCGATAAAATAGAAGAGGATGATATGCTTTTTGAAGTTGCTACCGATAAAGTTGACTCTGAAATACCATCACCTGTCGATGGAGTACTGACTCAGATATTATTTCCTGAAGATAGTCTGGTTTCTGTCGGAACAGTGATTGCAGTGATAAATACGGGGGAGCCTGAAGCAGAAGCAGATGATGAAAAAAGTGACAATAAAGAACCCGTTTCAGCATCTGACAGTCAGAAAGCCGAAAAACCTGCAAGTGATTCGAAAAAGACAGATAAAGATGAGAAGAGGTCTGAACGTTTTTATTCTCCGCTGGTAATGACAATTGCAAGGGAAGAGAATATACCGTTTGAAGAGCTTGATAAAATAGAGGGAACCGGTTCTAACGGGAGAGTTCGAAAAAATGATATCCTTCAGTACCTCGAGCAAAGAAAAAGCCGTAAAAAGGATGATTCATCAAAGGTATCAAAAGCTGCTGATGAGAGCGTCAAGAGGCCTTCTGTCGTGACCGGAGAAGGTGATGAGGTTATTGAGATGGACCGTGTCAGGAAACTGATTGCTGAACATATGGTGATGTCTAAAAAGGTATCGCCACATGTGACAACAATAGTTGAAGCCGATGTGACAGGCCTGGTATACTGGAGGAATCAGAATAAGGATGCTTTTCAGAAAAAATATGGCGAGAAGCTGACTTTTATGCCCTTTTTTATTGAAGCTTCGGCAGCTGCACTCGCTGAATTTCCAATGGTAAATTCTTCGGTCGACGGTGATAAAATTATACTTAGAAAAAGTATCAACATTGGAATTGCAGTGGCTAAAAATGACGGTAACCTGATTGTGCCGGTTATAAAAAATGCTGAACAGAAAAATCTTGTTGGCCTGACTAAAGAACTGAACAGACTGGCTGAAGCTGCGAGAAGCAATAAATTGAATCCTGATGAGATACAAGGGGGAACTTTTACTATTACCAATTTCGGTACCTTCAGAAATCTTATGGGCACTCCCATAATCAACCAGCCCCAGGCAGCTATTCTCGCTACAGGAAGTATAGAAAAGAAACCTGCTGTTCTGGAGTTGCCAACCGGAGATGCCATTGTGATCAGACATAAAATGTTTTTGTCACTCTCATACGACCACAGGGTGGTTGACGGAGCTCTCGGCGGGGCATTTTTAAGAAAAATTGCCGATAACCTGGAAAATTTTGATATTAACAGTTCATTATAACAGGATATGGGACAAGCATGCAGGCTAAAACCAGGATTCTTGAATTTTTAATTAGTTTATTTTCAAATAATTATAAAATTTTAAACAGATGAACGAGGAGCTAAAGATACCTAAAACATATTCAGTTAAGAAAACTTCGAAGGATACTCTTGAAAAATGGTTCTGGCTGATGTCGATAGGCAGGGCAATTGATGAAAAGGCGCCTAATTACCTTAAACAGGCAATTGGCTGGTCATATCATGCGCCTTATGCCGGACATGACGGGATCCAGCTGGCAGCCGGACAGGTTTTTGAAAAGAATAAAGATCATATGTTTCTCTATTACAGGGATATGCTCACTGCTTTGTCTTGCGGCATTACTCCCGGTGAGATAATTTTAAACGGAATTTCGAAAGCTAACGATCCCTCTAGCGGGGGCAGGCATATGTCGAACCATTTTGCCAAACCTGAGTGGAACATACATAGTGTTTCTTCTCTGACAGGAAATCATGCACTTCATGCAGTTGGTGTTGCCAGAGCTATTAAGTATTATGGCGAGAAAGCTGTTGCAATCAGCAATAAGGGAGAGTCATCTGTGAGTGAAGGATTTGTTTATGAAGCCATTAATGGTGCAGATAATGAACAATTACCGGTAATTTTTGTAATCCAGGATAATGGATATGGAATATCAGTTCCTAAAAAAGACCAGACTGCACAGCGAAAGGTTGCCAATAATTTTTCCGGCTTTAAAAATCTTAGAATAATTCATTGCAACGGAAAGGATGTGTTTGATTCCATGAATGCAATGACTGAAGCCAAAAGATATGCTATTGAAGAGTCTAAACCGGTTATTGTTCAGGCTAATTGCGTTAGAATACATTCTCATTCCAATTCAGATGATCATCTGCTTTACAGAAGTGAAGCAGAGAGAAATTATGTTGAGGAGTATGATCCGCTGGCTAAATTCAGAAGGATGCTGCTGCGCTATGAAAGGTTTTCGGAGGAGGAGCTTGAAAAGATAGAGGAGGATGTTAAAAAGGAGTTAAAAAAGATTCATAAGGAAGCTCTGGCGGCTCCTGATCCAACACCGGAATCTATTTATGATTTTGTGTTGCCGGAACCTTATCAATCTTCCAAATACCCTGAAGGATTACATGATGATCAGGGGGAAAAGAAAAAATTAATCACTGCATTGAATGAAACACTGAAGGCTGAATTCAGGAAGAATCCGGATACCTTTATCTGGGGACAGGATATGGCAAATAAAGATAAAGGAGGGATTTTTAATGTATCTAAAGGGATGCAAAAGGAATTTGGCTCCAAAAGGGTTTTTAATGCACCTATAGCCGAAGATTTTATTGTAGGAACAGCCAACGGGATGTCGCGATACAATGAAAAAATAAGAATCGTGATCGAGGGCGCCGAATTTGCTGATTATTTTTGGCCTGCAATGGAGCAATATGTTGAAGCAAGCCATGATTACTGGCGATCGAACGGAAAATTTTCGCCCAACATGACCATTCGCCTTGCTTCGGGAGGGTATATAGGCGGAGGCCTCTACCATAGTCAGACAATTGAAGGATCTCTTGTCAGTATTCCGGGAGTGCGTATCGTATATCCCTCCTTTGCAGATGATGCTGCCGGCTTGCTTCGTACGGCAATCCGCTCGAGAGGGGTTACAATGTTTATGGAGCCTAAAGCCCTCTATCAAAGTCCGAAGGCAGCAACGGTCGTTCCGGAGGATTTTGAAGTTCCATTTGGCAAAGGCCGTATCAGAAGAGAAGGCTCTGATTTGACTGTCATTACTTACGGAAATGCCACCCATATAAGCCTTGATGCAGCAGAAATGCTTGATAAGGAGGGATATAGCGTGGAAGTACTTGACCTGAGATCACTTATACCGCTGGATACAGATCTTATCCTGGAGTCAGTTAAAAAGACAAATAAAGTTTTGATTGCTCACGAAGATAAGGTTCACGGAGGATTTGGAGGAGAAATAAGTGCAATTATAAGTGAGAAATTATTCGAATTTCTCGACGGTCCGGTGAAGAGAGTGGGATCTGCCTTTACCCCGGTCGGATTTAACCCAATCCTCGAACGTGCTATTTTGCCGGATAAGGAGCGAATATATAATATTGCAAAAGAATTATTATCCTATTAATCATGAGTAAAACCGCAATTATTTACAGTTTTAATTCGCAGAAATCGAAGAAAATTTCTGAAAAGGTAGTTGATGCTTTTGGCGAATCAGATATTGACAGGATAAATGCAGAGGAGGTCAATAGAAGTATTATCGAAAAATACGATCAGTTCATTTTTAGCGTTCCTACCTGGTTCGATGGTGAATTGCCAAATTACTGGGATGAATTCATTCCCGATTTTGAAGAGATAAAGCTTAAGGGTAAAAAATTTGCACTTTTCGGACTTGGTGATCAGAAGAATTATCCGGAGAATTTTTGTGATGCATTAGGAATTATGGCCGAAATCATTGAAAGTCAGGGTGGAGAACTTGTCGGGAAAATATCTCCTGAAGGGTATGAATTTGAATCTTCAAAAGCCCTGAGAGATGATAACTTTATCGGATTACCTCTCGATCAGGAAAATCAGGCAAGACTGACTAATGAGAGGATAAAAAAATGGGTGGATCAGATTAAAAAGGAATTCTAATAACAAGCTTTGTGGCTGATATTTTTTTAACTTCAGACTTATCAGCCTGAATTATTTATTAATTGCGAACTGACTGAATTGGCATCTTCAAAAAATAGAGTTTTTCTGAACCTTCCTGAATATCCGGGAGGGAAAACTGCATTTAAAAATTATTTGAAGAGTAACCTTGTTTACCCCGAAGAAGCTAAAAATAAGAATGTCGAAGGAGTGGTGCATCTTGTGGCTGAAATTGACGATAACGGATATGTAAAAGGCGTTACTGTTGAAAAGGGTATTGGAGCTGGTTGCGATGAGGAGGCTGTGAGACTTATAAAAAATGTAAGATTCGGGGGTGTAAAAAACAGGGGGATCAGACTTAAAACCCGTAAGAAATTCAAAATTGAGTTTAAATTGCCTCCTAAACGGATGATCAAATATATTCTTAAAACTGATACTGAAAGTTACCATAAGCCTGCAAATTCATCTTATAATTATACTATTGACTTGTAGTCAATGTGCTGATATGTATCTACTATATCAATTTTGTTACTCAAAATCTGTGAAAAACAGACATTATTTACATTTGTAAATAACTGTTATTTACAAATGTAAACAGTATGGATGTTGTTATATTGGTGAATATCCGGATAAGGGATTATATTGAGATCAAATACGTCAAAGAAATTGAGTTAATTATTGTTAAGCAGGATATTGACAACAATGAGGTTAATTTTAATCCAAAAATATATTCAATTTTAATAGTGATTAGTTTTTCAATAACTTTAATTAATTAATTTTGGAACTTTTAAAAATTAAAGCTAAAAATTGTCTGATACTTGTTACATATTTGTCACCGGAGGGGTTACGTCATCGCTTGGTAAAGGTATTTTAGCCTCATCGCTTGCTAAATTGCTTCAATCACGGGGTTATAATGTTACTATCCAAAAGTTGGATCCATATATTAACGTTGATCCGGGCACATTGAATCCATATGAACACGGTGAATGTTTTGTAACAGAAGACGGAGCGGAAACAGACCTTGACCTTGGTCATTACGAGAGGTTTCTCAATGAACCAACTTCCCAAGCCAATAATGTTACTACCGGTGGTATTTATCAATCGGTCATTAATAAGGAGAGAAGAGGTGATTACCTGGGAAAAACTGTTCAGATCATACCTCATATTACTGACGAGATTAAGCGAAGAATTAAAATTCTTGGCAATAGAGGAAAGTATGATATTGTGATTACTGAGATTGGTGGTACAGTCGGCGATATAGAGTCGTTACCTTTTATTGAGTCTGTACGGCAGCTCAAAAGGGAATCAGGTACCAGGTCGTTGGTTATTCACCTTACCTTAGTGCCCTATCTTGCTGCTACCGGAGAGTTAAAAACCAAGCCTACCCAGCATTCTGTGAAATTACTTCTGGAAGCTGGTATACAACCTGATATTCTTGTGTTACGGACTGAACATGAGATTGATGCTTCTGTTCGTGAAAAGGTGGCTCTTTTTTGTAATGTTGATCAGGAAGCTGTTATACAGTCAATTAATGTTTCAACAATTTACGAAGTACCACTGAAAATGCTTGATGAAAACCTGGATACCATTGTACTTAAAAAACTGGGTTTTGACTCCGGACGGGCTCTTGATATGAATGCGTGGAACAGCTTTCTTACCAGGTTGAATAATCCGGCATCATCTGTCACTATCGGACTGATTGGTAAGTATGTGGAACTACATGATGCATATAAATCAATCTCAGAGGCTTTGGTTCATGCCGGCGCTTCTAATGAATGCAGGGTAAACATCAGATGGATTCACTCTGAAGAGATTCAAAATGATAATGTGGAAGAGATACTGGATGGTGTTGATGGTATAATTGTTGCTCCGGGTTTCGGCCACAGGGGAATGGAGGGGAAGATAACTGCTGCAAAATTTGCGCGCCAAAATAATTTGCCATACCTTGGCATTTGTCTTGGAATGCAGGTAGCAGTTATTGAATTTGCAAGGAATGTCCTGAATCTCACCGGAGCCGATTCAACAGAGATGAATCCTAAAACTCCCTTTCCTGTAATTGACCTTATGGAGCATCAAAAAGGCATTACCAATTACGGGGGAACAATGAGGCTCGGATCATATGAGTGCAGGTTGATTGAAAATAACAGCCATTCGGTTAATTCTTATAATAAGCTGACGGTCTTTGAAAGACATCGTCACAGGTACGAATTCAATGACAGCTTTTTAAGCCAGTTTACTGAAGCCGGGATGGTGCCTGTAGGGGTGAATCCTGAAACCGGACTGGTTGAAATTATTGAAATACCCCGGCATAAATGGTTTGTAGGAGTTCAATTTCATCCGGAGTATCAAAGCACTGTGCTAAATCCCCATCCTTTATTTATTGATTTTATAAAAACAACATTACCTGATAGTCAAAATGGATAAAAATTCAATAATAGGTATTTTACTGATTTTTGGTGTACTTGTCTTATTTACCATCATAAACAAGCCTTCTGAGGAAGAAATTGCTGAAGCAAAGAGAAAGCGTGATTCTGTTGAAATGGTTGCAAGGGAGCAGGAGAAATTATTACAGCAGCAGTTAGATGATAATATTGAACAGACAGTTCCTGGTCAACAACCTGATTCTGTTGACATAGAAACTGTACTGAAGCAAAAATCTGATCAATTGGGTGTTTTTGGCCGCGCAGCTATTGGCAAAGAGGAGTTTTATACTGTTGAGAACAATTTAATGAAAATAACCTTTTCTAATAAGGGTGGGAGAATATATTCTGTTGAATTAAAGGATTATATGACATACGATTCATTACCGGTTGTATTATTCGACGGTCCTGATACTAAGTTCGGACTCAGCTTTTTTGCACAAAACAGAAGTATAAATACCGACCAGCTGTTTTTTATCCCTCAGTTCAGTGAAAATTCAATAGTTATCGATGGCCCTGAGGTAAGAAAAGGCAATGAGGGGCGAATAAGATATAATGAGAATCATCCCGGAAGCTCCGGAAAAGTGAATTTCCGGCTTGAAACGGAGACTGGCAAATACCTGGAATATATTTATACAATAGAGCATAATTCATATATGATTGGCATGGATGTTAATTTTGTGGGATTGGATCAGTATATTGCTTCTAACCAGTCATATATTAATTTTACATGGTCGATCGATGTGCCACGGCAGGAGCGTGCGTCACGCTTTGGTGAGGACCGGTATACTAATGTTATGTATAAATTTCATGAGGATGATGTGGATAATCTGTCCCAAACAAAGTCAGATGAAGAAAATCTAAGCACCCGGATTAAGTGGATTGGCTTTAAGCAGCTTTTTTTTAACTCTTCAGTTATTGCAAAGGAGCATTTTCCAAATGCTTATGTAAGGTCTGAAAAGTATGAAAATGATGATAAATATCTGGCTAACTTTCTTACTGAAATAGCGATTCCCTATCAGGGTAATGAGTCTGAAAGCACCGGGATGAACTTTTATTTTGGCCCTAATCATTATCAAACATTGAACCAGTATGATATCGATCTTGAAAGGCTGGTATACCTGGGATATGCAATCGTCAGGCCTGTAAATAAATATCTGATCATTCCCGTATTTAATTTTCTGAGAAAATTTATTTCAAATTTCGGAATTATTATTTTGTTATTGACGATATTCATTAAAACTCTATTATTTCCCTTTACCTACAAATCATATGTATCCCAGGCAAAAATGCGTGCGCTCAAGCCGGAGATGGATGAGATCAATAGTAAATTCGGAAATGATAAACCGATGGAAAAACAGCAGGCTACCATGGCTTTATACAAAAAGGCCGGAGTCAATCCGATGGGAGGCTGCCTGCCCATGCTCCTGCAGTTTCCCATTCTGGTTGCGATGTTCTTTTTCTTTCCCACATCGATAGAATTGAGGCAGCAAAGTTTTTTATGGGCTCATGACTTGTCAACATACGATTCTATTTTAGATCTGCCTTTCTCAATACCATTTTATGGTGACCATGTAAGTTTGTTTTGCCTGTTAATGACTGTTACTACCATTATATCAACCAGGCTGAACCAGCAGGCTACATCAGCACAAGGTATGCCCGGTATGAAAACCATGATGTACATGATGCCTGTGATGTTTCTATTCATTCTTAATAACTACTCATCAGGATTAAGTTATTACTATTTCCTGGCAAATGTTATTACAATAGGTCAGACATATTTAATCAGGTCTTTTATTGATGAAAAAAAGATAAGAGCCCAGCTGCAGGTTAACAAGAAAAAGCCGGTTAAAAAATCAAAATTCCAAAAACGTCTGGAGGATATCGCTAAGCAACGTGGTATTCAAATGCCTAAAAAATAGACAATCTTTTGATTGAAATTAAACTTTAGTAAAATTTATCTGTCAAAGAGAAAGTTAGAAGAGCCTGTGACATGATAAAGGTTACTATTATCTAAGTCATAAGGTTCCATATTTAATAAATTTAAATTGATTAAAATGAAGAGAATTGTAATGTTTCTATTTGCGGTTTTCGCAGGAACCATTTTGGTTTCAGCACAACCCGGACAAGACAGAAGGTCATTTGATCCGGAAGATATGGCCAAACGCCAGACAGAACAGCTTAAAGAACTGTTAAGCCTGAATAAAGATCAGGAAAAAAAGGTTTTTGACCTGAATTTGGAAACAAGCAGGCAGATGAGAGCGTTACGTGAAGATAACCGCAGCAGTGGAGGCGGTTTTGAAGGGATGAGAGAGAAGATGGGAGAGATCAGAGATAAGCAGGATGCCAAAATGAAAGAGATCCTCACGGATGCCCAGTGGAAGAAATATCAAAAATACCAGGAGGAAAGAAGACAACAAAGAGGTCAGAGAAGACCCGGATCACGGTAGGTCCTGTTTTGAAAAGGAGTGTTTCAAATTAATCATCTTTATTACGGCAATAGCGGCTTCATCACCCTTATTGCCGTATTTACCCCCTGCGCGGTCTCTTGCCTGCTGAAAGTCGCTGGTCGTCAATACCCCAAAAATAAAAGGTTTGTTGTATTTGAGGTTTAATGATGTTGTTCCGGTGGTAACTCCCTGACATATATAATCAAAATGAGATGTTTCACCTCTTATTACGCATCCAAGCAAAATTACCCCGTCTACATTTTCAAACTCGGCAAAATACTGTGCTCCAAGCGGTAGTTCAAAACTGCCGGGAACATATCTGACCATTATATTTTCAGTAGCTGCCCCGTGTTTTTCCAGGGTCGTAACAGCACCTTTGGCCAATTCAGATGTGATTTCAAAATTCCATTCTGATACAACTATCCCAATCCGCATTCCGGTTGCCGCAGGTACTGACGAAAGGTCATATTGTGACAGATTTTTTGTAGTCATATAATATGATACTAAAATTAATTTGTCATATTTTCAACTCTGGCAATATACTTATCTATATTGCGCCCTTCATTAGAATCAGGATATTTTTCTTTTATTTCTTTGTAAATAACCAGTGCGTTTTTCGGATCGTTCATTGATTCTAGGAGCCTTGCAGCTTTCATCATATATACCGGGTTTGTAAACATATTGTTGTTAAGTGAATATGCCTTTTTGTAATGGTTGAGCGCCTCTTTATCTCTTCCCAGCTCAAGTTTAGCATCTCCTTTTGCCCCCTCTGCAACTGTGGCAAGCAACAGGTCATCTGTTTTGAAATTATTGAGATAATCCAGAGCATCTTCGTATTGTCCCAGGTGCAGATAGGATATACCTGTGTAATACTTAGCAAGATTTGCCGATTTGGTCATTTTGTAATCATCAATAATGTCCAGAAAACCTAAATAATTTCCATCGCCGTTTATGGCCAGGTTGAATGAATCTTTTTCAAAATAATTTTCGGCCATAAACATTTGTGATTGTGCTTCTTTTTCGCGGGGCTGTAAATAAAACTTGTTGAATGCCAGGTATCCCATAACCACCAAAATAATGGCACCAACAATATATGAAATGGGTTTTTGATGTTTTTCAATGAAATGTTCGGTTCTGGTCAGTGCGGTTTCCAGTTCCTGCAAATTATCAGCCTGTTGAGATTTCTTTTTTGCCATATCAAATGATTTCAAAATTGTGCCGCAAAAATAGCTATTTTTTATTAACCTGACAGCAAAGTAGATTTAAATTTGGATATAAATTACTCTGGTCATGATTCTGAAATGTATCAGTTAATTTTTTTTACCTCATGCTCTTTTTTAATTAGCTTTGCGGTTTAAAAGAAAGATGGATTGTATATGTATATTGATGAAATTTCAATATTGAATTTTAAAAACCTGAAAGATGTTCAGGTCTCTTTTTCCTCAAGACTGAATTGTCTCATTGGTAATAACGGAGCCGGTAAATCAAACCTGATGGATGCAGTTTATTATCTCTCTTTTTGTAAAAGCTTTTTCAATGCATCTGACCAGTTCAATATAATGCACCGGGAAGAATTTTTTATGATAAATGGCATATATAACCGTCTGAACTCCAAAGAGTCTGTATCCTGTGCCTTGCAAAAAGGACAAAAAAAACTGTTTAAACGTAATT
>CAZBWK010000011.1:21015-51398 GCA_964495655.1 uncultured Prolixibacteraceae bacterium
AGGATATATAACAAACTGGCCGATCACATTGGATTACTGCCCTTAGTGATGATAACTCCTGCTGATGTGAATCTAATCCTGGGCGGGAGTGCAGAAAGACGAAAATTTATGGATGGGGTAATTGCACAGTATGACCCTAATTATCTGGATGACCTCCTCCAATACAACAGGGCGGTCATTCAAAGAAATAACCTGCTCAGACAATTTGCCGCTGACAATTTTTTTGACCATGAGTTATTGTCTGTTTACGACAGCCGGCTGATTGACCACGGCAACCGCATTCATGAGAAACGGTGCCGGTTTGTAGAAGATCTTATACCCGTGTTTCAGAATTATTACTCTTTTATTTCAAAGGAAAACGAAAGGGTAGGGCTCATTCATCAATCAGACTTGTATAATAGTAGTTTTGAATTATTATTGAAAGACAATATACAAAAAGACAGGGCTTTGCAATATACTACCACAGGTGTCCACAAAGATGACCTGCTTTTTAATATTGATGAGTATTCTATCCGGAAACTGGGTTCACAGGGACAGAAAAAGACTTATCTTGTGGCATTGAAACTGGCACAATTTAATTTCATTGCAGAGATATCAGGAATGAAACCGATCTTATTGCTTGACGATATATTTGACAAACTGGACAGAAACCGTGTGGAACAAATTATTAAGTTGGTTTCAGGTGATCAGTTCGGACAGATATTCATAACAGATACAAACAGGGGACATCTTGACGGAATAATAAAGGAGATGGCTTCAGATTTTCGAATTTTTCAGGTTACATCCGGTTCTATAAAAGAGATCCAATGAGAAGAAGTAATGCACAACAACTTAGTGAAGTCCTTCGCGAATACATCAAAGAAATGAGATTTGACCGTAAACTGAAAGAGGTTGATGTGGTACAGTCATGGCAGGAACTTTTGGGAAAAACAATTGCCCGCTATACCCGAAACATTTATTTCTCAAAAGGTATTCTGTTTGTCGAGATAAGTTCACCTGTTGTTAAGAATGAACTGATTATGATCCGTGAAGAGATCCGCTCCCGCCTGAATAACCAGGCAGGAGAGGAGATGGTGACCAGGATAGTATTTAAATAGGCTTTCGGTTGTCTGATTAATTGATTATACCGTTTCCCTGCCCTGATCAGATCCGTTCAACCTTAGAAAAAAAGAAATCCGATTCTATAACTGCATTTTCATCGCTGTCAGAACCATGTACCGCATTCTGCTGAAGATCAGTTCCATATAAGTATCTGACAGTTCCTTTTTCTGCCTTTTTCGGGTCTGTTGCCCCGATTAACGCTCTGAAGTCCTCCACTGCATTATCCTTTTCAAGCAATGCCGCAATGACCGGACCAAAGCTCATAAAAGTAATAAGTGACTCGTAAAATGGTTTTCCCTTGTGAACTGAATAGAATAAACCTGCCTGTTCGGGAGTCATCTGCAGCAATTTCATTGCTTTAAACCGAAAGCCGG
Source organism: uncultured Prolixibacteraceae bacterium (assembly GCA_964495655.1). Classification (GTDB taxonomy): domain Bacteria; phylum Bacteroidota; class Bacteroidia; order Bacteroidales; family Prolixibacteraceae; genus JAAYJR01. The sequence goes on from CAZBWK010000011.1 coordinate 22,491, forward strand.
CTTCATTGATCATATTTAATATGGCCCCTGCATGGTTTTTTCTGAAAGCAGTTGGCTTGATTATTGTTAAAGTTACCTTACCTGTCATTATACTTAATGTTAATATTTAATAATTGGGGCAATATTAACAAAATTTGAAGAAAATAGCATTTGCGCCCGATACAGATTTCTTATATTTGTCAGTTTAAATTTTTGTAGATTTGAAAAACACTGATAATGAGATTTTTAATTCTTTGAAAGTTCTCCTTGGAGGAAAACGGGTTAAGATAGTTATAATTACACATGAGAATCCCGACGGAGATGCAATTGGCTCATCTCTGGGACTTGCCGGGGTGCTGGGTAATTTCGGGCATGATGTTAACGTGGTTGTACCGAATGTTTATCCCGATTTTCTGAAATGGTTTTCATCAGTTGTGAGGGTATATGTCTATGGCAGTGAAAAAAAAGAGGCTAAGAGAATAATTAACCTTGCAGAGGTGTTAATTTGCCTGGATTTCAATGATCCTGTAAGAGCAGGTAAAATAAAGAAGCAGATAATGCAGTTCGGGGGAATAAAAATAATGATAGATCATCATCCATACCCAGAGCAGTTTTGCGATTATATGATCTCGGAGACTGAATACAGTTCAACAGCTGAACTGGTTTACCGGTTGGTTAAAGAAACCGGATTTAAAGATTTCATGGATCACGCCTCAGCGGAGGCCCTTTTCACGGGTATTATGACCGATACGGGATCATTCAGTCATAACATTTCAAGGCCGGGTCCTTTCTTAGCCGCAGCAGAGCTTATGAGTTGGGGGATTGACACTGAAAGAATTCAATCCAATGTATACCATAATTTCAGCGCCGACAGGATGAAGCTTCTTGGATACTGTTTAAATCATAAGATGGAAGTGTTTCCTGAATTCCGTACTGCTGTTATTCATATTTCGCATGATGAGTTACTGAAATATAATTTTCAGCCTGGTGATACGGAGGGATTTGTAAATTATCCCTTATCGATAAACAATATTATTTTCAGCGCTCTGTTTATTGAAAAAAGGGATGTTATTAAAATCTCTTTCCGTTCAAAAGGAAGCTTCCCTGTTAATCATTTTTCGCAAAAGCATTTCGGGGGAGGAGGGCATTTGAACGCTGCCGGAGGAGAATCAAATCTGACACTGACAGAAACAGTTGATCGCTTCAGGCAACTTTTAAGTGAGTACAAGCATCAATTATCAGAAGTAAAATGAAAATTATTAATTTTATCCATATGAGATACAGAGTATCAGGAATATTTACTTTAGCACTAATAGCTTTGTTATTTTCCTGTAAGGAGAATGACCTTGAAAAGCAGAGAGAGAGGGAATTAAAACGACTTGATGAATATATCAGTAATAATTTTCCTGATGAAAAACCGAAGCCGTCAGGTCTGTTTTATATTGAGCTTAATGAAGGTATAGGAGACTCTATAAAAATAAATGACAAAGTCCAGATATTTTATGATCTGTATACCATAGACAGTTCTTATGTGGCCGGATCAGGATCCTACGAACCGGTTGAACTTACCGTCGTCCCTGCTATGCAACTGGGGTCTTCAGCAGAAGATGTGAGTGAAATGAAGGGACTTCATGAGGCTCTGACGTATATGAAAAAAGGAACCAGGGCACTGCTTATTTTGCCTTCTCAACTGGCATTCGGACAGTATGGAACATACGGAGTGGGGGGGTTTAGAACTCTTCTTATGGAAGTGGAAGTGTATAAAGTATTCCCTGTTGCTGAGAAAGAGGATGAGTAGTGCCGGGAAAAGCAATATTATGTGTCCGGTTTATTAATATTCAAAGTCAACAGGCATGGGATTTATGAACCTGTTCACTGTGAATACGGGCATTCTGCATTCATGAACTATCTCTGAGACAAACCTGCCTATTTGTGTACCTGTCATATTTGACTCCTCATGTGTCCTGATAATTACCAATCCGGGTTTCTCTTTTTCAATATGATCAATAATAACCTTATTCTTTTCACGGCTTTGGGTTTTCAGTATTGTTACATCACATTCAACACCTCTCTTTATCAGCATATATTTTAGTTTTTCCGCATTTTTCCAGGCAAGGCTGTTCCGGGAAGACAGATTGACATTTAAAGCAGACACTATTTCTATCTTTGCATTGAATTTTTTGGCAAAGTAGGTAGCCCAAAGGAGCTTTTTAGAAGTTGCCCGGGAGATATCTACCGGAATTATAATTTTTTTAAAATTATCAGTAAAATGATCTTTGTTTATAGCCATAACAGGACACACAGCCCTGCTTATAAGTTTATCAAATTCATACCTGTTCAATCCTCCGGGCGACTCACTTTTATCAACTATCATAAATTCATACCCCCCATTTTTAGATTGCAGAAACAGAATCCTCAACGATTTTCCGGATTTAACACGCAGCGCCATATACTCAGGTATTTTTCCGCCAACAGAACTCTCAACAAATTTTTTTAATTCACTGAGCGCTTCATTTTTAAGGTATGCTGATTTACGTGACGGAAATACTCTTCTAAAAAATGACGGCTGATCTATTATGTTGAGTATGAATATATTCATTCCTAATGATTTCTGAAAAAACAGAGTTTGTTTCAGAATTAATTTCCCGTTTTCATCAGGGGGCACCAACGATAAAATATTGTTAGATCTGTATACCATATATTTCTTTATTGTAATTAATATACGAAATTAGTTTTTTCTGGTTTTATTATTACCTGTAAAACATAAAAAATATTTTCGGATTTATAAGTAATTCTATCGCAATTGGGCGCCCAGTTTGCGTTCAAACGCTGTTACTATTTTTTGCATAGTTTTTTCAATCTGCTTATCATTCAGGGTACGCTTGTCGTCTCGTAATATAAAGCTTACTGCATAAGATTTTTTTCCCTGCGGGATACCTTTCCCCTCATAAACATCAAAAAGGCCGACTTCCTGCAGGATATTTCGTTCAGTTTTATAAGCCAGTTCCTTTATTTGTCTGAACTTAATATCTTTATCAATTAACAAAGCCAGATCACGCCTTACAGCAGGGAACTTTGGCAATCCGGTGAACAGTACCTCGTGCTTTATTTGCATTTTCAATATATGTCCCCAATGAAAATCTGCAAAAGAGACAGGACTGTCAATTTCAAACTTTTTCAGCAGAGCATCTGAGGCACAGCCTGTTTCCAGTAGTATTTTATTACCTGAACTATATGTTAATCCTTCCGAAACTGATTCGGTGAATATTTCGTTTATAGTAAGTCTGTCGATATCAAAGCCAAGCTTTCTTAGGATATTTTCTGCAACTCCTTTAACGTAAAAGAATGAAGCAGGTTCAGGTTTACCAGTCCAGTTCTCTGTCTCCTTATTGCCGGTAATAAAAATACCCAGATGTTCCTCTTCGATGTAATCGCCTACAAATTTTTCATTTGAGTCTTCTGTATCAATTGCATAGCAGTTACCGAATTCATAAAGCTTTAAATCGCTGTTTTGCCTGTTTAAATTATAAGCAATACATTCCAGTCCGCCATAAATTAAACTCTGTCTTAAACTGTTCAAATCGGAACTCAGAGGGTTAAGCAACTTCACAGTATGTTCTTTTCTGAAATCTCCGGAATGTTCATAATATGCACTTTTCGTAAGCGAGTTAGACCATATTTCGTTGAACCCCATTGAGGACAGCATATTTGCAATAACGTTTCTGAGATTATCAGGATCTGTTTTATCAGGGTACTGTAAAGATGCTTTTACCTGGGTTGGAATTTCAACATTGTTATAGCCATATATCCGGAGTATCTCTTCAATAACATCAGCTTCACGGGTAACATCAACCCTGTAGGGAGGCACCAGAAGTGACAGTCCGCTGTCATACTCATTTTCAATTATTATTTCAAGCGACTGAAGAATCTTTTTTATCAGTTCTTTACCAATTTTTTTTCCAACCAGACGGTCAATATTTTGATATGATACATTTACCTTGAAATACTCTGCAGGTTTAGGGTAAACATCCACTATCCCGGACGATACCGATCCGCCGGCATACTCTTTTATCAGCATTGCAGTCCTTTTAAGGGCGTAGAGTACCCCTTCAGGGTCAATTCCTCTTTCGAAGCGGAAGGAGGCATCAGTGTTCAGTCCATGACGGCGGGCTGTCTTTCTGATATAAACAGGGCTGAACCAGGCGCTCTCTATAAAAATATTTTCAGTCGATGTTTTTATTCCTGAACCCAGCCCTCCAAATACCCCGGCAATTCCCATAGGTTCTTCAGAGTTACAGATCATGAGGTCATCTTCATGAAGCTCCCGTTCAATCTTGTCGAGTGTAGTAAACCTGGTACCTGAGGAAAGTGTCCTGACAATTACCTTATCGCCGGTAATATCATTAGCATCAAAAGCATGAAGCGGTTGTCCTGTTTCAAAAAGTACATAGTTTGTTATATCTACAATATTATTGATGGGACTAAGGCCTATAGCTTTCAATCTTTCCTGCAGCCATTGAGGAGAAGCCTTAACCTCCACTCCTGTCATTGAAACACCTGTATAGCGGAAACAGGCATCAGGATTTTCAATAACTACATCTATATTGAGATCATGGTTGTCAACCTTAAAAGTGTCAGTCTCTGGACGTATATACTTAACTGGATTCTGGAGGTTCATGAAAGCAGCCAGGTCGCGTGCCACTCCGAGGTGGGAAGCTCCGTCGATCCGGTTTGGAGTTATGTCAATCTCGATAACGTAGTCGGATTTCACATTAAAATAGTCTTTAACCTCAGAACCAACAACTGCTGATTCATCCAGAACGATAATTCCTTCGTGGTCTGTTCCAATACCAATTTCATCTTCAGCGCATATCATTCCTTCAGACACTGCACCCCTGATTTTAGTTTTTTTAAGCGTCAGTTTTTCTCCACCCGGATAGAGTGTGGTACCTGCAGGAGCAACAACAACTTTTTGTCCTGCTGCCACATTAGGAGCGCCACAAACAATATTCAGGATTTTGCCTTGTCCGATGTCTACAGTGGTTTTGCTAAGGTGGTCAGAATCCGGAAGTTTTTCGCAGGTCAATACCTCACCCGTAATGAGACCCTTCATACCACCTTTAACAGTCTCAAATTCTTCAATGCCAGCGACTTCTAAACCGGTTTGAGTAAGAATTTTACAAATCTCCTCCGGGGAATTGTCAAATTGAATATAATCTTTTAACCATGAATAAGATATCTTCATTTTTATAATTTTTTTCGAATTTGACAAAAGTAAGGATTATCATATATTAGTAACCTAAAAATACTTATTTTTCACAATTTAATTCAAAATTACATAATGAGTATGAAACAGATGAAAAAGAGTTTATTATTGGCTATTATTACGGGAATGGCTATAATTACCTGTCAGTCACCGAAAAATGAAAATAAAGATAATATGAAAAATCCCTTTTTTACTGAATGGACAACCTCTTTCGGAGTACCGCCTTTTGACCAGATAGAAGAGGAGCACTATATACCTGCTGTAAAAAAAGGAATAGAGCAGCATGAGAGTGAAATTAAAGAAATAGTTGAAAACAAAGGACCGGCAACCTTTGAAAATACGATCCTTGCATTAGATAAGTCGGGAGAGTTATTAGATAAGGTCACAGGTGTGTTTTATCCTTTAAATTCTGCCAATACCAACGATAATATGCAGGATTTAGCGAGGGAGATATCGCCCCTGCTTACGGCTCACCGCGATAATATTTTATTGGATCCTGTATTATTCAGAAAGGTAAAAGAGGTATACGACAAACGAAATGAATCAGGATTCGACGATCAGCAGGTACGTGTAATTACTAAATATTATGAAGATTTTGTACGTAACGGCGCCAATCTTTCTGAAGAGGATCAAACAATATTGAGAGGAATCAATGAAAAACTTTCAAAGTTGAGTTTACAATTCGGCGAAAATCTGTTAGCAGAAACAAACAAAAATTTTAAACTTATCATAGATAAAGAAGAGGATCTGGCCGGATTACCTTCAGATGTAATTTCAAGGGCAGCGCAAGATGCCAAAGCAGTTGGTGAGGATGGTAAATGGGTGTTTACGCTGGCCAAACCCAGTATGATACCATTCCTTCAGTTTTCTGAAAAGCGGGAGTTACGGGAAAAATTGTACCGGGGTTATTTTATGAGGGGTGATAACGATAATGAGTTCGATAATAAGGAGATAATAAAGCAGATTGTGCTGCTCCGTGACCAGAGGGCAAAGCTGCTTGGATTTAGTAACCATGCCGAATATATAATATCAGTAAATATGGCTAAGACACCTGAAGCAGTTTATGATTTTCTGAATAAACTCTGGGAGCCATCAATGAAGATGGCAAAAAATGATGTCGGGGAAATGCAAAAGATAATTGAAAGAGAAGGAGGCAGTTTTAAGCTTGCGTCGTGGGATTGGTGGTATTATATAGAAAAACTAAGAAAGGAGAGGTTTGATTTGGATGAAGAAGAATTAAAGCCATACTTCAGTCTTGAAAATACAAAAAAAGGAATATTCTATGTTGTTGAGAATTTATATGGCCTGAAATTCGTTAAACGTTCTGATCTGCCTGTATACCACGAAGAAGCTGAGGCTTATGAAGTGCAGGAAGCCGATGGTACACATCTCGGGGTGCTTTATATGGATTTTCATCCCAGGGATGGAAAATCGGTAGGGGCCTGGTCTACCAGTTTCAGGAATGCATATTATAAGAACGGAGAAAGAATACCCACGATTGGTACCATAGTCATGAATTTTACCAGGCCTGCATCTGAAACACCTGCTCTGTTGAGCTTTGATGAAGTCACAACTTTTTTCCACGAGTTTGGTCATGCCCTTCACGGGTTGTTTTCTGATGGTCCTTATAACCGTACTGCAGGAAGGGTTCCGCGGGATTTTGTTGAGCTGCCCTCGCAGATAATGGAAAATTGGGCAGCTGAACCTGAAGTCATGAAAGTATATGCCACCCATTATCAAACAGGACAGCCTTTACCTGATGATTTAATTGATAAATTACAGAAAAGCGCTGCATTTAACCAGGGGTTTATTGCAGGAGAGTACATTGCAGCTGCAATATTAGATATGGATTACCATACGACAGAAAATACCCAGATCAGTGATGTCAGGCAGTTTGAGAGATCTTCAATGGACAGGACAGGGCTTATTCCTGAAATTCTTCCCAGGTACCGCAGTACATATTTTTCGCATATCTTTTCAGGAGGTTATTCTGCAGGTTATTACGTTTACTATTGGGCTGCTGTGCTTGATACAGATGCTTATAATGCATTTAAGGAGACTGGTGATATATTTAATCAAGAGTATGCCGCTAAGTTCCGGACACTGCTCGAAACCTGCGGATCAGATGAAGGAATGGAAATATACAGAAAGTTCAGAGGTAAGGATCCTTCCATTGAACCGCTTCTGATAAAGAGAGGTTTAAACTGAAATTATCTGGCTATTTCAGTATTGTTGCAAGGAATATTCCCAGGTAGGTTCCGAAGGCATATCCCAGAATTCCGATAGTAAGTCCTGAAATAATTACATCTTTATTTTTCAGGGCTCCTGCAACAGCCGGGACAAAAGGAGGTGAATAGGTAAGTGCGGTGATTGCTATTATGGTGGTATCTGCATCAACTTTAAATAATTTTGATAATCCGACATGTATGATCATTGAACCAAACACAACATAAAATACAAACAGGAAAAGCTGAAGGAATTTTATCTGAAACATCTCACTTAGATTAGCCATTGATGATACTGCAAGAGAAAAGACCAGTATCAGATACATCCCCAGCTGAAAGCTGCTTTTCAGTCTGTTAACAGGTTTAAAGAGGGAAGCAGCCAGTCCGAGGGTAGTTATTGTGAGTATCACGGTAACAGTCTGGGCTGATTTCGGAACCAACAGGCTTAATCCGCCTCCTACAGCAAAGATAAGTATTGACAAAAAAAGTGCTTTAAGGAGTTTAAATATTTCCTCTTTTGTCATGACTATAAAATAATCTTCCATATAGCTGCTTTCGGTAGCCATGGATACGTAAGACTTTGGACGGTGTATATCCCTGAATTTAGGAAGGAATATATGAAATACCTTTTGAGCTACTGTCATTAGAAAAAGTAAAGCAACAGCTCCGATGATCAGGTCATAAGTATGTGTAAGTATAAATATATCAGGCCTCACATTAAGTGCAGTTCCGATAGCGGCTAAATTAGGAGTTCCGCCTGTATAAACACCTGTAAGCATACCTGCCACCTTCCACGATTCAGTTATTTCCCCCGCAAACAGATAGTAGCCGGTAAAGATCGATACAATCAGGGAGATCATAGCAAGTGCCAATGACAACAAAGCGCCTTTTGCCAGTTTCAACCATTTTTTTAAGTCCGTTGAAAACAGGAGAAGAGGTATCGCCAAAGGGATTACCACTGTTATAATAGTATCCTGTACAGTGGCTATCTGGTTAACTGTAATATCTTTGTCGGTAATAGTGCCAGTCCGGAAAAGTTCCGTCAGTTCATCCTTTGCCATAAAGGTACGTCCGGCAAGCAACTCCCTGAATTTTTGCCCTGCCACAGGGAAAACACCAATATTCCCGATAATAAGTCCGACAAAATAAGCAAGTACTACCGAACCTATCCTGTTCAGAAAACTGAAAGTCCGGCAAAGATTTATTAACAACAGAGGTGTGAAAAGGTAAAAGAGGATCAGAGATAATGTAATCCACATAAAAAAATAAGTTTGCTTTGTGAGAAGCAAACTTACCAAAATTATTTCATTTTTTATGCTATAAAAAGTCTGTTTCTGAATGTAAAAAATTACTAAAATTTGAATCCGAGTGTGAACATCACTTTATTATTAACTTCTTTAAAAGAAGCCATTTCAGGCACAGGGTAATAACCTGACGAAGGAGCCTGATAGAGCAGGTCAAATGATTCTGCAAAAGAATGGCGGTAAGCCAGATCAAAGAAAAAACCGCCTGTACGGTAACCTATACCAGCTGATACTACATTGAGACCAGACTCTGCATTAGGCTGGTCAGCACCGAACGCCTGTGATTTATAGACAGAAGGATAAAGCTCATATCCGGCGCGAAGGCTTATATTAGATGTTGCAAGAAATTCACCACCGATCCTGAGGTTTCCTGCCGGTTTGTAAACCTCAGCTATGTCACTGTTCTCATCTACAAAATTATAACCTCCGCCCCCACGCCTCAGTTTTGCAGTACTCATATCAACATATTCATAATCGACACTTATGAGTCCTTTGTCGGGAAATATATAAGCTGCACTTAAGGTAGCCCTAAGGGGAGTCTCCAGGTCATAGTCATAATCATTGATACGTGATGAAGCTTCATCTTCAACCTCACCTAAATCTTCGAAAGTATTATTGGAATACATATAGGTATCGAAGGTTTCGTAAAGATTATAAAATGTCGGTGTATGAACTGCTGCTCCCAGTCTGATCTCATTGGTAGGTTTAAAGATGATACCTATTTTACCATTATAGCCGGTTCCGTTAACTCCAAGGTACCTGTCGAACTGCATCTCATTAAATTTCGGTATTATACCCTCCCGGTCCCATTCATTAAACGAAGATGATTCTTTAAAAGTAACATCAACAATTCCGAGGGATGCCCCTAAATACAGTTTATGGTTGAAATTTAATCCCACGGCAAGAGAGTATTCATTTACAGAGCCCTGACGGGAGATAGATTTTCTTTGTGAGTGTGGGTAATTCTGAATATTTTCATCAAAAGGATTGATCTGTATATCACTCCTCCAAAAACCTTCCTCCTGGTAAATCAGGTCAGTTCCTGTTTTTGTATCGGGGTTGTAATATGCCAGCTCTTCATAGAATTCACTCCATCCCTGATTTGGATCTTCTCCGTTAGCATTCTCTATGAGGTTATCAAGAAAAGAACTTTCCACGTTATGCCCAAGAATGTTGGCAACACTGTTAAAATCTTTAAGTTTATTAAATCCAATCCCCACATTAATATTAACCAGTCCGGTTTCACTTTGGTTCTTCGGTTTGATGGATGCAACATAACTAAGATTTTCAAATAAAAAGTTATACTTATTATCAGTCATCAAATTCCCATAGTATTTTGTCTCAATCTGTGTCTGTCCGAATGTAGGAGAAAACACAAACTCAGATGAACGGTAAATACCAAGGCCTGCCGGATTTATGCTCACAGATGTAAAATCGCCTCCCAGAGCTCCAAATGCATTACCCATACTTCCGGACCTTGCTGTTCCCTGCATTTGAAAATTTGAAAAACGCAATGCATCCGTTAAGTCTTGTGCATTGATAATAAACGGTGTTGCAATTGCCAGCAATATTGTATATATAGTTCTTTTCATGGCTATTATCTTTAACTTAAATTACAATGTCAGCATCATTTATTTTGTTTATCTTCTTCTTCCTGAGGAAGAGGAAGAAGAGGAGGAGGACCCGGAGGATCCTGAGCTTCCCGTGCTGTAGCTTCCACGGCTTGAAGAACTTCCACTGCTTCTGTAGCTTCCGCTACTTCCACTGCTGCTTCTTGACGGAGTGCTTCTTTGATATACACTTCCAGATTTAGTGGAAGATGATGATGATGGAGCACGGTATGTTCCTGTTGAACTCCTGGTACCTGAACTTCTGTTATAGGTAGAAGTGGTACGATAACTTCTGTTATATGTTGAAGATGAATTCGGTTGTCTGTAAGACTGAGTTGCAGAACTTTTATTCGGGGTAACCACTCTTGGGGTCGCTGAAGTCCCGGTAGAGGGTCGCGTATATGTTCTGTTATTACTGGTTGAACCGGGTCGTGTGTAGGTGCGCGTAGATGTGGTTGTACCGCTTTTAACAGACTGATCGACCGCTCCGGAAGATGTAGCTCTTCTTCCTTCTGTCAGAACATTACTGTTTATCCCGCCGTCCTGAGCAGTCTGCCTGGTATTTACTGCGCCTGAAGATGTACTTCTGCGACCGGTTTGTGTAACGTCGCCCTCTCCTGAATCTGTACGGCTACTCTTGGGAACTACAGCAGTACTTCTGGCTTCCGGCGATGAAGTACGCCTTGCTCCGGCGCTGCCGTAATATACATTGGTGTTGCCTTCATCTCTTTTGCCATACCTGTAGTTTTCAGAGTTAGCATAGTATCTGCTTCCGTGTCCATACCATCCGTAATAGGGATAACCCCATCCGTAGTATCCGCCGTAATAGGCCCTGTTCCAGTAGCTGTAGTATGGTGAATAACCCCATCCCCAGCTATAGTAAGGGCTGTACCAGCTGTGTCCCCATCCCCAGTTCCATGCATATGACCAGCGGGGAGAATACCAGGATGAATAGTAGAAAGGATCATAATAAAACGGATCGTAGTACCATGAATCCCAGTAAAACGGATCATAGAAATAGGGACGGTGGAACCTCCTTATTCTATATGCATAATCTATCTCTTCCGCATCATAATAATTATTAATGACATATTTCACCTGATCGTCATTATAATATATAGTTGTGTCCGAATCATACATATCGAATTGTTCCATGCTGTAAGTAAGTGCATCTGCATCTTCTTCAGAACCATCAAAGATATAATTACTCATAGTTTGGGAGCCTTCTTCATTTTCTTCGATGTTGCTGATTATCATTCTGTTTGCAGATTTCTCCCTCACATCTGCCTGAGTTAATGGTTCCTCTTCCAAAATAATTGGAGGGGGTACATCCCCGGGATTGAAATATATATCATCCGGATAATGCCGGGTGATATAAGAACCCGACGTACATGCACCTGTAAAGAGCGCTACCATCGATAAAATAAATAATTTTGATTTCATAACTCGTCCTCCCGGTTTATTTTAATATCAATAAATTTTATTTTCTTTGCATACTCTATATTCATAGATAAAGAAAGCAAATTCTATACCAAATTAAAAGAAATGGCTAAAGAATTAACTCTAAGAAGTGAAAATTATTCTCAGTGGTACCAGGATCTGGTAATTAAAGCAGATCTGGCCGAAAATTCTGCTGTCAGGGGATGCATGGTAATTAAACCTTATGGTTATGCTATCTGGGAAAAAATGCAGGCAGAACTGGACCGGATGTTTAAAGAAACAGGTCATCAGAATGCATATTTCCCTTTATTCATTCCAAAATCTTTTTTCAGCAGGGAGGCTGATCATGTTGAAGGATTTGCTAAGGAATGCGCAGTAGTGACACATTACCGGCTAAAAAATGATGAACAGAACGGAGGGATAATGGTTGACCCTGATGCTAAACTGGAGGAAGAACTGATTATTCGTCCGACATCCGAAACAATTATTTGGAATACCTACAGGAACTGGATCCATTCATACAGGGATCTGCCTCTTCTTATTAATCAGTGGGCTAATGTAGTAAGATGGGAAATGCGTACCCGTCTGTTTTTACGAACAGCCGAGTTTTTATGGCAGGAAGGTCATACTGCACATGCCACCAGGGAGGAGGCGGTGGAAGAGACATTAAAGATATTGAATGTTTACAGTGATTTTGCCGAGAATTTCATGGCTATACCAGTCATAAAAGGGCTCAAAACAGAAAATGAACGCTTTGCCGGAGCTTTGGATACTTATACGATTGAGGCTTTAATGCAAGATGGAAAAGCTTTGCAATCAGGTACTTCACACTTTCTAGGCCAGAATTTTGCCAAGGCATTCGATGTTAAGTTTACCGGTAAAGAGGGTAGGGAAGAGTATGTCTGGTCTACCTCCTGGGGAGTCTCTACCCGATTAATGGGAGCGCTGGTTATGGCACATTCAGACGACAACGGACTTATATTGCCTCCTAAACTTGCTCCAATTCAGGTTGTTATAGTTCCCATTTATAAAAAACCCGGACAGCTGGGTATGATTTCACAGAGAGTTGAAAACCTGGTAACAGACCTTAAAGCGAGGGGCATATCAGTTAAATACGACGATAATGATAATAAAAAACCGGGATGGAAGTTTGCTGAATATGAATTAAAAGGAGTACCGGTAAGACTTGCAATTGGACCACGCGACATTGAGAACGGAACAATCGAGATTTCAAGGAGGGATACACTTCAAAAAGAGGTGATCCCGGTTGATGGTTGCATTGAACATATTGAAAACCTTCTGACAGAGATACAAAATGGTATTTACCGCAGGGCTTTTGATTTCAGAAAAGAGAATACCAGAACAGCAGATTCGTGGGATGCATTCAGGGATCTGATCCAAAATAAGGGAGGATTTGTATCGGCTCACTGGGACGGAACAACTGAAACCGAAAATAAAATCAAAGAAGAGACAAAAGCAACGATACGTTGTATTCCTTTGGATAACATTCAGGAACCCGGTAAATGCATTTATACAGGTAACCCTTCAAGCCAAAGAGTTCTGTTTGCAGTTGCTTATTAAGCAGGCGGAACATAAATAACAGCCTGCTGACATAACCGGAAATTGATAGTCAATGCGAACAGGAATTAATTCTTTTTTCACCTGATTGCTGGGAGTTGGATATTATTATGTATTTTAGTTCAATCAAATAATTTTCAGCAATTATTACTGATCAGATGCGCGAACAGATCACTCACTCCAAAATGACTACCGGCAAGAGGCTGGGATTTGGATTTAATGCCGACGATGAATAAATTAACAGGAATGATTGAAAAAGTAACAGAACGGTTTATCCGCTACGCAAAAGAATATACCACCAGTAACCCTGAAAGTAAAACATGTCCGAGCACAAAACAGCAAATGGTATTTATGAGAAAGCTTGAGAAAGAGCTGAAGAGTATCGGACTTAGTGAAGTTGAACTTGATGAAAACGGATATCTGATGGCAACAGTTCCTGCCAATGGATATGAAAAAGCTCCGGTAGCCGGATTTATAGCCCACGTAGATACAAGTCCTGATTTTGAAGGAAGGAATGTAGAGCCTCAGATCATAAGGCAATATGACGGAAATCCTGTTGAACTAAAGAATGGCGTAACAATTGACCCGGCAGATTTTCCTGAGATCCTGAATTATAAGGGCCAGGATATAATTACTTCAGACGGTACAACATTGCTGGGTGCAGATGATAAGGCAGGTGTTGCCGAAATCGTTACGGCAGCCGAAATATTGCTGAATAACAATAAAATAAAGCACGGCAAAATAAGGATTGCATTTACACCTGATGAAGAGATAGGGAAAGGCGCAGATAAATTTGATGTCAGCAAGTTCGGCGCCGATTTTGCCTATACACTCGACGGAAGCGAATTAGGCGAACTGGAATATGAAAATTTCAATGCTGCCGGAGCCAGAATAACCATAAATGGCAGGAGTGTCCACCCCGGTTATGCAAAGAATAAAATGATCAATGCGGTTTTGGCAGGACAAAAAATTATTTCCAGGCTTCCTTCGTGGATGCGTCCGGAGCATACAGAGGGATATGAGGGTTTTTTTCATCTGCTTTCTTTTGCCGGTAATGTTGAAAAAGCTGAAATGCAATATATTATAAGAGATCATGATGAACAAAAGTTTGAAGATAAAAAGAAGCTTATTAAGGAGACAGTACAGCTTATAAACCTGGAATACGGGCATGAAGTTGTGAAGATGGAACTGAAAGATCAGTACTACAATATGCGTAAGATGCTGGAGCCTGTTATGTATGTTGTAGACATTGCAAAGCTTGCGATGGAAAGGGCAGGGGTGAAGCCTGTTATTAAAGCTATCAGGGGCGGTACCGACGGGGCCAGGCTTTCTTATGAGGGATTGCCATGTCCGAATATTTTTACCGGAGGTCATAATTTTCACGGACCTTATGAATTTATTCCTGTTCCTTCAATGATAAAAGCAACTGAAGTGATCATTAATATTGCCGAACTTTCGAAAAATAGAAAATAAGTTTTTTAAATAATTATGCTGGCAGCATTTATAAGGTATATAGAAGAAAAAAAGCTATTTATCCCGCACCAAAAAATATTACTGGCTGTCAGCGGGGGAATAGACAGTATGGTTTTGCTCCATTTGTTTGAAAAATCAGGCTTCAGCTATGGTGTGGCCCATTGTAATTTTCAGCTTCGGGGCGAAGATTCTGAAAAAGACGAAGAGCTTGTAAGAAAGCATGTTTTAGTGCACGGTGTACCATCATTTTTTATAAAGTTCGACACACGTGAATTTTCACGGATACATGGTATCTCAATCGAAATGGCTGCCCGAAGGCTCCGTTACGAATATTTTGAGAGAGTAAGACGGGAAAATAAATTTGATTTAATTGCAACTGCACATCATCAGGATGACCTGGCAGAGACTTTTTTTCTCAATCTTTCCAGAAAGACGGGGATTAAAGGATTGACAGGCATTAAAGAGAGATCTCATAATATTATACGCCCCTTACTTTTTGCCGGAAGAAACGATATAGAAGCATATGCAAGAGACAATTACATTGAATACAGGGAAGATTACACCAACAATGAGTTGGTTTATCAGCGAAATTTTATAAGACACAAGATCATACCACTGTTCAATGAACTAAATCCTGCATTTGGAAATAATTTCGCGGAAACGGTAAATAATCTCAGAGCTGCAGAAAAGGTGTATAATTATACAATTGATAATGAGCGTAATAGAGTTTTAGAAGAGAACAGTGACAGAGTCTCTCTCAATATCAGCGCCCTGCTTGCATCGCCTTTTCCAGGGATAGTACTTTATGAAATCCTTTCTGATTACAATTTCAATCCTGCACTTACAGAGCAGGTATTCAAGGGATTGAGATCAGAGCCGGGGAAAAAGTATTATTCAAGGACTCATCTGTTGGTTAAGGACAGGGAAGAGTTGTTTTTAACACCTCTTCAGGAAGAGGAAGATCAGATCTTTTATATTGAAGAAGGTGACATGGAATTATTTGTTCCATATGATCTCTCAATAGAAAAAATAAGTGATACAAATTTCAAAATAATAAGGGATCCATCAGTGGCTTGTCTTGATTACAGCAAGCTCGATTTTCCATTGCTCATACGAAAGTGGCAACCGGGTGATTATTTTCAACCTCTCGGAATGAAAGGATTTAAAAAGCTAAGTGATTATTTTATAGATGAAAAGATTCCTTTGCATAAGAAAGAAGAGATCTGGATATTATGCTGCGGACCAAAGATTGTTTGGATTATGGGATACAGAATAGATGAAAGGTTTAAGGTAACTCCCGGGACTAAGCAGGTTTTAAAAATAGAGATAAGAAACAGCGACACAAGTCACTGACATGTTATTTGCCCTTTCTCCATCGTCTGGCAGCCTCATTTATGGGGTAGACGGTCTGGCTGACCATCTTGACATCTTCGATAGAATAGAAAGCCTTTGGATTTGTGGCCTTTACAATATTTTCAACCTTTTGGATCTCTGATCTTTTAATTATACTGTAAATAATACTGACATTTTCGTTGCTCCCTTTTGCCTCATGGTAAGTGATCCCATATCCTGCATTCTTAAGGTTAACAATCAACTCACTAGCACTTTTTCTGGTAATGATCTGTATTTTAACAATGCCAAGTGCAAGCCTTTCCTCAATTATCAGTCCGATATAATTACCAGTGGCAAAACCGGCGCCATAGGCAACATAGCATATCCAGTTATCAAGATTTTCGAAAATTTTTGAGATTGCCAAAAGCCATATAAGTATCTCGAAAAAACCGAGTACGGGTGCCCAGAATTTCTGTCCTTTAGATACCATCACAATTCTGATTGTACCAATGGTTACGTCCAGAATTCTGGAAATAAATATCAGTACCGGCAGCAATACAAAAGTAAATAGCGCACTGTCATAAACCGAATCAAGAATAACCATTTTATAATGTTTTAAAATTCAGAAGTAAAATGAAATTTTATATCCTTAAATTCCTCACGTGCCACCTGAAGCATAAAAGCTGAATCTGGCATAAACACATCACGGTCTCTTTTATCTTTAGCCATTTTCTGGTATTTTCGTTTTTTAAATTCAGTAAGGACCTCCTTATTATCCGATTCAATCCAACAGGCTTTATAAAGCTGGAGCGGTTCGAACCTGCATTTAGCTCCATATTCATGTTCCAACCTGAACTGAATAACTTCAAACTGCAATTGACCTACGGTGCCAATAATTTTTCGTCCGTTAAACTGACTTACAAAAAGTTGTGCAACACCTTCATCCATAAGCTGGTCGATCCCTTTGTTCAGTTGTTTATATTTCATTGGATCGCCATTTTCAATATATCTGAAAAGCTCGGGAGAAAAAGAGGGGAGTCCTTTATAGTGAATATTTTCTCCATCTGTAATAGTATCGCCGATTACAAAGCTGCCATTATCGGGAACCCCGATAATATCTCCGGGGTATGCTTCTTCAATTATCTCTTTCTGCTCAGCCATAAATGCAGTAGGACTTGTTATCCTGATATTTTTACCAAGCCGCGTGTGAGTGTAGAATCTGTTACGTTCGAACTTACCTGAACAAATCTTCACAAAAGCTATTCTGCTTCTGTGATTCGGGTCAATATTGGCATGTATTTTAAAAACAAAACCTGAAAATTCCTTCTCCCCGGGATAAACAGTCCGTTCTAATGCATCTGAAGGTTGCGGAGAGGGAGCTATTTTTAAGAATACATTAAGCAACTCTTCAACTCCGAAATTATAGAGCGCGCTTCCGCAGAAGACAGGAGCCAGATCCCCTCTGATATATTCAGCCTGGTCGAATGCCGGGTATACAGCTTCAATAAGTTCAAGCTCTTCACGAAGGGTATCTGCATCTTCACCAATATACTTTGAAAGTACCGGATCCCCAATATCATCAAATCGAATTCCATTCTTAATTGACTGAATATCAGGACAAAATAACTTCAGGTCATTGTTGTAAATATTATAAACACCTTTAAAATTCTGACCGTTGTTTATAGGCCAGCTAAGAGGTCTTACTTTTATTTTCAATTGTTCTTCAATCTCGTCCAGCAGTGAGAAAGGATCACGTGAAGGCCTGTCTAACTTATTGATAAATACAATAACCGGAGTTTTTCTCATTCTGCATACATTCATCAGCTTCTCAGTCTGTGGTTCAACACCTTTTGCAGCATCAATAACAATTATTACACTGTCAACTGCGGTTAATGTCCTGAAAGTATCTTCCTGAAAATCCTGATGGCCCGGTGTATCCAGTATATTAATTTTATAACCGTTATATTCAAATCCCATAACAGAGGTTGCAACAGATATACCGCGTTGTCTTTCTATTTCCATAAAATCTGAAGTGGCAGATTTTTTAATCTTATTGCTTTTCACAGCTCCGGCAACACGGATAGCTCCGCCGAAAAGTAACAATTTTTCTGTCAGCGTTGTTTTTCCGGCATCAGGATGGCTAACTATTCCGAACGTACGACGACGTTTTATCTCCTCAAAAAAGATCATCTCTATATAATTTCAAAGCCTGCAAAATTAGTAAAGAAGTTGAAACAAATAAATAACTTATCTTATATGTGTTCTGCTGGTAAAAAAATACGATTATCAGATAGAGTTAAAAAAAGTTAAGCCAGAAAAAAAATAGTCTTGTCTTATAATTGATATTATGTTAAATAGGATATATGTTCAAAAAGGAGGCAATAGACCCCCTTTTCAAAAATGTTATTGATCCAATTTTTCCAGCATTTTGTTATAGTTATCCATGTCTTTTAACCGGTAGTATAAATTTTTCAATGATTCCATTGTCATCTTATCAGCCGGGTCAAGTTCGTGACATTTCTCCATATAAGGAAGTGATTTTTCGAACCAATCATCGGCTTTGGCAAGTTCGGACTGATATCTTTCATTTTCGCTTGTGGGAATACTGTTTGCGTATTCGATCTGTTTTACCCCCTCATTATAATAGAGTGCGCCAAGGTTATAATAAGCGTTAAAAAATTCATTATCAGAATTTATCGCTTTTGTATAAGATGCCACAGCTTCATCCATTTGTTCAAGTTTTTCGTACAATGTTCCCTGGGCAAAATGGAAAGTTGCATTATCCGGATCTTGTTGGATTGCCATATCCAGGTATTTCATTGCATCCTCGGTCTTTTTCATATCCAGGTAAAGCTGGATCATACTGGTAAGTATTACATTATCGTTCGGATATTTTTCAAAACCTTCCTGAAGTGCTTCAAGAGCGCCCAGTGTATCTTTATTCATCTGATAAGCATTGGCAATAAGGCTGTATGTTTTGGCCTCTCCATACTCATATTTGGCTGATTCTTTGTAATAATCTATTGCCTTTTCATAATCTTGCGCATTATAGGCAGCAAGTCCGGCATTATAGATTATCACTGTATCGATAGCATCGGGATTATCTGCTTTAATAATATCAAGCGACTGGATATCAAGTATTTGTTCAAAAGATTTCAACGCTTTTGCATAATCAGCATCATTAAATGCCTCAACAGCCTGATTTGTAAGGTCGTTAGTAAGCAAGGTTAATTTTACCTTAAGACTATTTTCGAATCTTCCCTTATCATCCAGTTCCAGTGCTTTTTTATAAGAGTTATAAGCTTCTGTTAAAGGTTCATCAGACAGATTTTTGATTTTATCATCATCTGATTGGAATATTGCCTGGAATATTTCGCCTCTTACTTCCCATGTACGCGGCCAGTTCAAAGTTTTCTCAGCTTTTTCATTGCCGGGGTCGATGGCTTCATTTATTGTTTCGTAGGCCTCTTCTATCTTGCCGGAATCTTTAAGTGTTTGAGAACTGGTAACTTTAGCCCGGGGAGAACATCCTGCAAGGACAATAAGTACCAGGTTTAAAAGAATAACTAATCTTCTCATGTTATTAAATTTTTAATTTTAATTTGTTACAAAAATATTACGAAATAAATATAATTCAAATTTCAATAAAAATTATTCAATTATTTATTATTGTTCTAATTTATTTTATTCATTATCATCAACATCCATCTCATTTTCATTTTCAATTAATCCTTCAGTTTCGACAGTTTCATTCACTATTCTTGCCACAGAGGCGATACTGTCTACCTCCTTAAGGTTAATCAGTCTAACTCCCTGTGTTGCCCGTCTGAGCAGAGATATTGTGCTGACTGCCAGTCTTATTGTAAGTCCCTGCTGGGTAATGATCATCAGGTCATTATCATTCGAGACACTTTTAATAGCCATCAGGGCTCCTGTTTTTTCTGTTATATTAATCGTTTTGACCCCCTTGCCTCCCCTGTTCGTTACTCTGTAATCTTCTAATACTGATCGTTTTCCATATCCATTTTCAGAAATCACCAATATATCTTCATGTCCGTTTTTAAGACATACCATTCCGATAACTTCATCACTATCATCTGCCAGTTTTATTCCCCTGACTCCAGTGGCTGTCCGGCCCATATCTCTCACTTTTGATTCGTTGAATCTTATAGCTTTGCCGGAACGCACAGCAAGCAATACTTCACTCGAACCATCAGTCAGCCGCGCTTCAAGCAGTTTATCCCCTTCCCTTATGGTGATAGCATTTACGCCATTTTGTCTTGGTCTCGAATAGGCTTCAAGTTTTGTTTTTTTAATTATGCCTTTTCTGGTTACCAGCAGTATATAGTGATTATTTATAAATTGTTCATCTGAAAGTGTTTTCACCTTTAGAAATGCCAGAATCTGATCATCGGGAGCCAGATTTAGTATATTCTGAACCGCTCTTCCTTTCGATGTACGTGTTCCTTCAGGTATCTGATAAACCTTAAGCCAGTGACACTTACCCTGCTCGGTAAAGAGCAGAAGTGTATTATGCATTGAGGCAATAAAAATCTGTTCAAGGAAGTCCTCATCACGGGTATTACTTCCTTTCGCACCAATCCCTCCCCTTCCCTGAGTACGGAATTCACTGAGCGGAGTGCGTTTAATATATCCCAAATGAGATATAGTGATGACCATATCTTCATCTGCATAAAAATCCTCAGGATTAAATTCTTCAGCGTTAGGAATTACTTCAGTACGCCTTTCGTCTCCAAATTTATTTTTAATATCGATCAGTTCGTCTTTTATTATTGACATTCTTAAAGTGACATCTGATAATACATCTTTCAGATATTCGATCCTTTTTAAAAGCTCTTCATACTCACTGCGAAGTTTATCCTGTTCCAGTCCGGTCAGCTGCCTCAGTCTCATATCAACAATAGCCCTGGCCTGAATTTCTGACAGTTCAAAACGGGCAATCAGTCTTTCGCGGGCTTCATCTGGTGTTGTTGAAGACCTTATTATTGCGATCACTTCGTCGATATTATCACTTGCAATAATAAGTCCCCTGAGTATTTCAGCCCTGTTTTCTGCCTGATCAAGTTCATATTGGGTCCTACGCGTAACAACATCGTGCCTGTGATTTACAAAATGACGAATTAAGTCTTTTAGGTTCAGCATCTTAGGCCTGCCGTTTACCAGTGCGATATTGTTTACATTGAATGTTGTCTGCAGAGGGGTATATTTGTATAACTGGTTAAGCACAACATTGCTCACTGCATCTTTTTTCAGATCATATACAATACGCATTCCGTCCCTGCCCGATTCATCATTAACATTAGAGATACCTTCTATTTTTTTATCATTAACCAGTTCTGCTGTCTTCTGGATCATTTCAGCCCGGTTGACCATATAAGGTATTTCAGAGACTACAATCCGTTCATGGTTTTTTTCATTTTCGATAAAAGCTTTACCTCTGACAACTATTTTACCCCTGCCTGTTTCAAATGCTTCCTTGACACCCTGGTAACCATATATTATTCCTCCTGTAGGGAAATCGGGTGCTTTTATAATATCTATAAGCGATTGAATATCTGTGTCGTTATCGTCAATATAGGTAATTATTGCATCAATTGTATCAGTCAGGTTATGCGGAGGCATATTAGTCGCCATTCCGACTGCAATGCCGGAGGAGCCGTTAACAAGTAATTGTGGAATTAATGTAGGCAGTACTACAGGTTCAGTAAGCGATTCATCAAAATTTGGCTGGAAGTCAACTGTGTTTTTGTCCAGGTCAGCAAGAGTTGCTTCGGCAATTTTTGTCATTCTTGCCTCTGTATACCTCATTGCAGCAGGACTGTCGCCGTCAACTGAACCAAAGTTACCCTGACCGTCAATCAGAGGATATCTGAGCGACCAGGGCTGTGCCATCCTTACCATTGTATAGTATACTGAAGAGTCACCGTGAGGATGGTATTTACCCAATACTTCTCCGACTATCCTGGCCGATTTTTTATACGATCGTGTGGAAACAATGCCAAGTTCATTCATGCCGAAAAGAACACGGCGGTGCACCGGTTTAAAACCATCGCGAACATCCGGAAGAGCTCTTGAAACAATTACCGACATCGAATAATCGATGTAAGCCGACTTCATCTGTTCTTCGATATTTATTCTGATTATCCTTTCTCCTTCACTCATTCTGATTCTCCTTTTTAATAACTCACAAAAATAGTAAAATCATCTGTCAAAAAGGCACCTTATCTTTTAAATTCAAAGTTAAGGCGGATTAAGATATTAACAATTTAACCATCAATACATAGTCAGATTCCGGTAAATTTAATAACTTACAATTCTATTATTACATTTGCAATGGTTATTTAGTTAATTTCGTATTTCAACTTTTAGGAATAATTTTTGTTAGATTAGAAAGGAAAAAAATTAAGTATGGATTCTCAGTTTTCACCAAGAATAAAAGACATAATAGGTTATAGCCGGGAAGAAGCGATCAGGCTGGGAAATGATTATATCGGACAGGAGCATTTGTTTCTTGGTATACTGCGCGACGGAGAAGGGATAGCTACTGAAATCCTGGGTAATCTGGGTGTTGATCTTATTGAGATCAAGACCCTTGTTGAAAGAAAGATCAGGACAGACAAGCCAATTGACAGTAAAGCAGATATAATAATGCTGAAGTCAACCGAAAAGACTCTTAAACTAATTTATCTTGAAGCACGATATTTTAAAAGCCAGGTAGTGAACAGTGGCCATTTGTTGCTTGCCATATTAAAGGACAGTGAGAATATAGTGACCCAGCTTTTGGTGGAATTCGGGATTAACTATTATATTGTCAAAGCTCAGCTTAAAGATTATAAGAATATTGAAGCCAGATCTGATTTTCCGGATAGTGAAGACGATGAACCGGTTGGTTCATCGAGAGGCCCTGGCGGACAGGGTTCAAAAAAAGGAGCTGCCTCCAAATCGGAGACTCCTGTACTGGATAATTTTGGCATTGATATAACCAAGCTGGCTGAAGAGAATAACCTTGATCCCATCGTAGGAAGGGAAAAAGAGATTGAAAGGCTGGCTCAAATATTAAGCAGAAGGAAAAAGAATAACCCGATACTGATAGGTGAGCCGGGGGTTGGTAAATCTGCCATTGCCGAAGGACTTGCTCTGCGGATAGTAGGCAAAAAGGTGTCAAGGATACTTTTTGACAAACGCGTAGTAAGCCTCGATATAGCTTCCATTGTTGCCGGCACCAAATACAGGGGACAGTTTGAGGAGCGAATGAAGGCCATTTTAAACGAGTTGACCAAGGTAAATAATGTAATATTATTTATTGATGAAATACACACCATTGTGGGTGCAGGAGGAGCAACAGGTTCGCTCGATGCCGCCAATATGTTAAAACCTGCTCTTGCAAGGGGTGACATTCAGTGCATAGGAGCAACAACTCTTGATGAATACAGGCAGCACATCGAAAAAGACGGAGCCCTTGAACGCCGTTTTCAGAAGATTATGGTCGATCCCACATCCGTTGAGGAGACTATTGAAATTCTGAATAACATAAAAAGCCGTTATGAAGACCATCATAATGTAATTTATACTCCTCCTGCAATAAATGCCTGCGTAAAATTGACTGCACGCTATATATCCGACAGGTACCTTCCCGATAAGGCAATTGACGCTTTGGATGAAGCAGGTTCCAGAGTGCACATATCAAATATCAATGTGCCGGATAAGATAATCAGGCTCGAGGAGAAAATCGAAAAAATAAAAGAGGAAAAAATAGCTGCGGTAAAAAGTCAGAATTTTGAACTTGCCGCCAGTTTCAGGGATAAAGAAAAAAACCTGTTGCAGCTTCTGGAAACTGAAAAGGAGGAATGGGAGAAGGAGCTTGTCCGGCACCGGGAGACTGTTGATGAAGAAAAAGTGGCAGAAGTTGTTGCTATGATGTCAGGAGTGCCGGTTCAGCGGATTGCCCAGACAGAAGGAAGACGGTTGATGAATATGGAGAAAGACCTGAAGGCTAAGGTTGTCGGACAAGATGAAGCAATTCAAAAGATTGTAAAAGCGATACAGCGAAACCGTGCGGGACTTAAAGATCCCAACAGGCCGATCGGATCATTCATTTTTCTCGGTCCGACAGGGGTTGGTAAAACACAACTGGCTAAAGTACTGGCAAACTATCTTTTCGACAGTCTTGATTCCCTGGTCAGAATTGACATGAGTGAATATATTGAAAAATTTTCGGTTTCGCGGCTTGTCGGCGCTCCTCCCGGATATGTGGGCTATGAGGAAGGGGGTCAGTTAACTGAAAAGATCAGAAGGAAACCATATTCTGTCGTACTTCTTGATGAGATGGAAAAAGCCCATCCCGATGTATTTCATATCCTGTTGCAGGTGCTGGACGAAGGCCGCCTGACAGACAGTCTGGGCAGAAGTGTCGATTTTAAGAATACAATAATTATCATGACATCTAATATCGGCACAAGACAGCTTAAAGATTTTGGCCGCGGCGTGGGATTTGCAATCAATAAGGGTGCCGAGCAGGAAAATGAACATGCCAGGTATATCATTCAAAAAGCTCTGAAAAAAGCATTTGCCCCGGAATTTTTGAATAGAATTGATGATGTTGTAACCTTTAACCAACTTGACAAAAATCATATACATCAGATTATCGATATTGAATTAAAGGATCTTTACGACAGGGTGGCATCATTAAATTATAAGCTGAAAATATCAGCCGCAGCTAAAGATTTTCTTTCTGAGAAGGGGTACGACCCGCAATTTGGTGCCCGTCCACTGAAAAGGGCCATTCAAAAATATCTTGAGGATGAAATGGCCGAAATCATTATTAAAGCTTCAATATCAGAAGGAGATACGATTTCAGTGGGATTGGATAAGAAGAATGAAAGACTTCTGATCAGAATATTGTCTACTACTAAAAAAGAGGTAAAGAAACCGGATTAGTCACCGTATTTAATAATAAATATACAAATATCATCAGCCTGGGGCGCTTCATCCCTGAAGTCCTCCAGGCTTTTTTCAATTTCCAGAACCATATCCTGTGACTTTACCTTAGAAGAGGATAATTTGTACAACTGTTCCCTTAACCTCTTGATCCCAAACTGTTCCCTGTCTTTATTCTCAAGAGTTGTGACCCCGTCTGTATAAAGAACAATTGTATCGCCTCGATCAATCTTAATACTTAGATCCTTATATTCTTTGTCAGGATAAAGTCCCAGAGGCAAACCATGCGATTTATTAAGCTCTGTAAACTTACCGTCTGATTTTATAATGAAAGTTGTGGTGTGGGCTGCATTACAATAATTCAACAATCCGTTTTTCACATTTAAAACACCAAGGAACAATGTAAGAAAAAACTGATGGTGACTACTTGTACATAAGTCTTTATTTGCCCTGGTAACAATATGCTTTGCTCTCTTTGGTGAAGCATTCTTTTTAATAGTCGTCTGTGCTATACTCATAAAAAGTGCAGCAGGAACACCAGTCCCGGAAACATCTCCAATCGTAAATATAAGTGTCTCATTATCAATAAAAAAATAATCAAACAGATCACCACTCACTATACCGGCAGGTTTATAAATTGCATAGAGGTCAAGCTCTTTGTGATCTTTTATTGGTGTAAAATCAGTTTTGATAAAACTTTGCTGAATTTCAGAGGCCTGAATCAAATCCTGCTGCCTTCTTATGCTTTTCTTTGTTTCCAGTTCCTGTTCTTCTTCGTAATGGTCAAACCATGCCCGGAGATATGTCAGGCTGTCGGAAACCTGTAATATTTCATTATGGGTTTCCGGGAAACCGTAACTATCGGGCCGGCTGAATTTATTGAGCTGGCTGGTTACCACGCTTAATGGTTCAATAAGTTTTGTAGATATAAGTGTTATAATCTGATAAATTACAATAATTCCAAGTATGGCTAAAATAATCATGGCAAGTGTACGAAAATAGAGCTCCCTGAACAGGTCATTATATGGCATTACAAAAAACAACATCCAGTAATCCTGATTGATCGGAGTATGATAAACCCAGCTTTTTTGCAAGTCGAACATCTCCGGATATGCGATAAATGAACCGCTGCTTTTATCGTTAATTATGTCTGACACATTGACTTTAGCAGTGTCAATAATGCCTGCAGGGAGTCTGTACATATTCCTTTCTAAAATGAACTCCTTTTGGGGATGTGATATATAATCCCCGTTATTATTGATAATAAAAGTATAGCCCCTTGTGCCAATTTCAATATTGTTTATTCTGTCATTAAGTTCCAGAAGAGATAATTCACATAATACCTGGCCTGCATGTACAGTTCCGCCTCCGGGTGCAGGCAGGTTTACCGGACAGAAAAACGAGACAAGTAAGGTTCCGGTTAGTTCACACCGGTAAGGATTCGTCCATCCCTGGTCACGACGAAAATAGATTGAGTTAAGAATATCTGTGCCGGTCTGGCAAAGAAAGTTGTTCCCGTCACTTTCAAGATAATTCAGTTGATTATTCTCTCTTCTTATAAAATAATAATTCTGACCACTTTTTAATGAATCGACTCTTATGGTTATAGCATTCAAAAACGGATATTGACACATTACCATATTAAGTAATTTTTCAGCGTCTTCATGCTGATTATAATAATATATCTGAGAAGCAATATTAAATGATACTTCCTGAGCGGTAAAGATATCTTTACTTATTTCGGAGTTTATCCGGGAACTGAGAGAGATCGCCCTGTTTTCGATATTTTCGCGTAACAACTTTAAATTAAAGAAAAAGAGCAACAATATGAATATTATGAATACAATAATTACGGCAACAGATATAAATATCTTAAGCCTGTAGGCAATGGATTTATTAAACATTTATCTTAATCAGTCATTCTGACTAACAATTTACACAATTATTTTCAAATAATTGTAAACAACAGAATATTAATCTGAATTTTCTATGTCTGTAATCAGATAATAATTTAAACAACAGATACTTAATATCAGTGTCAGGTATTCATGGCTCCACATACCTGAATTACCTGTCCGCTGACATAGGATGAAAGATCTGAAGCCAGAAAAAGAGCCACGCCTGCAACCTCTTCAGGTAAACCACCTCTTTTAAGCGGAATTGAGGCCTCCCATGCTTTCCTGTCATTTTCGGGAATTTTGTCGGTCATTTCAGTGATAATGAAACCCGGAGCAATTGCATTTGACCTGATACCTCTTGATCCGAGTTCACGTGCCACTGACTTTGTAAATCCTATGATCCCGGCTTTTGAAGCCGAGTAGTTAGCTTGTCCGGCATTACCGCTGACCCCGACAACAGAGCTCATATTGATAATTGATCCTGAACGCTGCTTAAGCATTACTTTTTGTACGGCTTTGGTAAAATTGAATACCGATTTCAAATTTACATTAATAACGGCATCCCACTGCTCTTCAGTCATTCTCATTAACAGGGTATCTTTGGTAATACCGGCATTATTAACCAGTACATCTATCCTTCCGAATTCTTCAAATGTCCGGGTTACAACAGTCTCAGTCTGATCACATTTTGATGCATCTGAAGCATAGCCTTTTACCTTGACACCGAATTCATTCAACTCTTTTATAGTAGCTTTCATATTATCATCATCAAAAAGATCAGTGAATGCCACATTACAGCCTTCTGCCGCAAATTTTATAGCTATGGCTTTGCCTATTCCACGGGAGGCTCCGGTTATAACTGCTGTTTTTCCTTCAAGTAATTTCATCTGTTTTGAATTTAATATAGTTATAATCAATCAACTCATTATAATCTAAATTGCCGTTTAGATCAAAAATAACAAAAGTTTTTTAAAACCTGTATCAATCATTAGCAGGAGCTAATTACATATTGTTTCAGGTTAAATTGTCGAAAAGATAATTTCCCAGTTTTTTAAGCATTTCTCCTGCCCTGCCCTTCAAATAAATATCAGTAATATTATTAGTGAACATTGATTCTTCAGGATTGATCTCAATTATAACTGCTCCGTTCTGCCTGGCTGTCCGTGGCACAAAAGAAGCAGGAGTCACTTCCCCGGTTGAACCGACAATTAAACATACATCAGCCCGCTCTGCATCGGCGAAGGACTTCCTATATGCCTCCCTGGGAATCCCTTCGCCGAAGAAAATAAAATCAGGTTTCAGTACTTCTCCGTCATTTTTACAAACAGGAGGGATCTTGTTAAAATCTATTTCAGACGAATTATAGACAGAACCACATTTAAGGCATTTCAATTTTTTTGCGTTTCCGTGGAATTCATGTACAACCCTGCTGCCTGCCTCATAATGAAGGTTATCGATATTTTGTGTAACAACAGATTTCAGGAATCCGTTTTTTTCCATTTCGGCCAACACAATATGAGCATTATTCGGCTTAGCACCAGCGAAAAAATCATAAAATATTTCCCTGATATATATCCAGCATTTTTCCGGATTATTCAGATAATAACCCAGTTCCAGTATTTTAGGGTCATACTTATTCCATAAACCATGTTTACCTCTGAATGGGGGAATTCCACTTTCAACAGAGATACCGGCACCGGTAAAAGCGAATGTAAATTCCGATTTTTTAATAATATCAACTGCTTCTTTAACTAATACATCCATAAATATACTCTGAGTCACTAATAATTCAAGACTTAAAACTAATCAAAATAATTGGTATATCTTTGCAATAAACAGTCATAA
>CAZBWK010000012.1:0-51191 GCA_964495655.1 uncultured Prolixibacteraceae bacterium
CAATCAGTGCAAAGTTCTGGATCTATTACATAAATATCACCCTCCGAAATAGCATCTACCGGGCATTCGTCTATACACGTTCCACATGCAATACATTCATCTGATATTTTGTATGCCATAATTTTTAATTTTAAAATTTAACATGTTAAGAGCAGCAAAAGTACAAAGAATAGTAATAATTCAAAGTTCATATATAATTATTTTGCATCCTTTGTAAACTTCATTTAATAACCAACTAAATATCAATTATATAAAATAAATCAGAAAAAAATCAGAATTCAGAAAACCAATATATACTTTTTTTTAACTTTACGCAGTAAACTTTAAATTATGGACAGCTCTAATATACTGTATGCCTTTTCATTAACTGCTTTTGCCGGACTGTCAACCGGTATTGGCAGCACCATTGCTTTTCTGGCTAAAAGCACTAATAAAAAATTACTGACCGTTTCTCTGGGTTTTTCAGCCGGGGTAATGATATATATCTCTTTTGTCGAAATCTTTGCTGAAGCCAGGTTAAGTTTTATTGTAAATTACGGGGATTTTACCGGAACATTATACACAATAAGCGCTTTCTTCGGAGGAATTCTCTTCATAGCCCTGATCGATAAATTCATTCCTTCTTTCGAAAATCCCCACGAAATGCATACACTGGAGCAAATGGAGGAGGGGTCGGACAAACCGAAAAATAAAAAACTCTACCGCATAGGCATAATGACAGCGGTGGCAGTGGCAATTCATAACTTTCCTGAAGGAATTGCCACGTTCATGACAGTTATGCACGATCCGAAGGTCGGACTGGCAATTGCCATTGCTGTTGCAATACATAATATCCCTGAGGGAATTGCTGTTTCAGTGCCCATCTTTTATGCCACAGGAAGCCGTAAAAAAGCATTCTGGTACTCTTTCCTGTCAGGACTATCGGAACCTGTCGGGGCAGTGATTGCTTATTTACTGTTGATGCCGTTGTTTACTTCGGAAAACTCAGGAGCTTTATACGGTGCAAGTATGGCTGCAGTTGCCGGGATAATGGTATTTATATCGATCGATGAGTTACTTCCATCAGCGGAAGAATTTGGCGAACACCACTGGGGTATCTGGGGACTTATAGGAGGAATGTTTGTCATGGCTGTCAGTCTTCTGCTACTTAACTAACAGCAGGACTTAATGATCGGTTCTTATAATAATAGCAAACAGTTGTCAGTCCGCACTCTTCGCACTTTGGCTTTCTGGCCACACACACATATCGCCCGTGAAGGATCAGCCAGTGATGTGACCTGGATAATAAATTTTCCGGTATATATTTGACTAACTGCTTTTCTGTTTCAAGTGGATTTCGTGAGTTACGGCTTAAGCCAATTCTTGCGGCTACGCGAAATACATGTGTGTCGACGGCCATTGCCGGTTTATTGAAAATAACAGAGGCTATAACATTGGCAGTTTTCCGGCCTACACCGGGAAGCTTTTGCAGATCATCAATATTATCGGGTACCGTTCCGCTAAATTGCCCGGTTAACATCCCGGCCATTCCAACAAGATGCCTGGCTTTATTATTTGGATAGGAACAGCTCTTAATAAACTGAAAGATCTCCTCCGGCGAAGCTTTGGCCATTTCCTGAGGTGTGGGATAAACACTTAACAAACGGGGTGTAATTTCATTTACCCTCTTGTCGGTGCACTGTGCAGACAGAATAACAGCCACAACCAAATGAAAGGGGTTTTTGTACTCCAATTCAGTATCAGCCTCAGGCATTGTCCTTTGAAAATAATCAAGTACATACCCAAAAAGTTCTTCTCTGGTCATTCAGATTGTATTTCTGCCTTATATATAACCTTTGTGTGCAAATAAAAAGCCGGACCACGCCGGCTTATTATCTGCATAAGTGGATTTGCTGTTTTTTCTTAAGTTATCCGGAGCCTGCGATAAATCTTTTAAATATCTTCAAACTCCAAATCTTTTAATTCTTTACCGGACCCATTACTTTCAACGGCTGTCTTGTCATTATCAGCATTATCAGCCAGATACTCAGGCTGATTATCACGAATATACCTGACTACGTCTTCAATACCGTCGAGGAATTTATCAAAATCCTCCCTGTAAAGAAAGATTTTATGTTTCTCATAATGAAACTGCCCTCTGTCGGAAAACTTCTTTTTGCTTTCAGTAATAGTCAAATAATACTCATCATTCCTGGTGCTTTTAACATCGAAAAAATAAGTCCTCTTTCCTGCTCTGACTGCTTTAGAATAGATCTCCTGCCTGACGATCTCCTCAGTCTTTTTGCTCTCACCTTTGTTCTCAACGCTTTCCATCCTACTATGATTGTGATTTATTACAAGTTACAAAGTCAAAAATAGAAAAATTATTCAAATATTATGTCACTTTAAATATTAACATTTCACATAAAGGTGCAAATTGACAAACATAAACCTAATTTATAATCATTTTAAATAAAATTTCTGTAAGCTTGTCATTATATGTTATTTATAAATTTCTCCCGATGCAGCCAGCAGGGTGTTATAAAGCAATGAAACCCTGGTCATGGGACCAACTCCTCCAGGCACAGGTGTAATATATGAACATTTGTCAGCTACTTCCTCAAAAAGAACATCTCCTTTCAGTATCCAGCCCGATTTGGTTTCGGCAGACCTGACCCGCGTAGTTCCGACATCAATAACTACAGCCCCATCGCTGACCATATCTCCTCTTACAAATCCGGGTACTCCGATTGCTGCAATCAGAATATCAGCTGTCCGGCACAGCTCCTCAATATTTTTTGTCCTGCTGTGGGCCACTGTTACTGTGGCGTTAACTGCCTTTTGCGACATCAGAATACTTAAAGGCCTCCCGACAATATTGCTTCTGCCCAGAATAACACAATTCCTTCCTGAAGTTTCAATTTTATACCGCCGGATAAGCTCAATTATACCAAAGGGGGTTGCCGACACAAAAGAGGGTAACCCGATTACCATTCTTCCTAAGTTCTCAGGATGAAAACCGTCAACATCTTTTTTAGGATCAATGGATTCTATTATCTTTTGTTCTGAAATGTGCCCCGGTAACGGTAACTGAACAATGAACCCGTCAATTTCACCGTCTTCATTTAATTCTTTTACTTTGTTGAGCAGATCAGCCTCAGCGACTCCATCCTCAAACCTGAAAAGTGATGATTTAAATCCTACCTCTGCACAGTCTTTAATTTTGTATGCAACATATGTTTCACTTCCTCCGTCATGCCCGACCAGCACTGCAGCCAGATGAGGTGTTTTTTTTCTATTCTTTCTAATAAGTTCCGCCCTAGCTGCAATTTCAAGTTTCATCTCAGCTGCAACTTTCTTCCCGTCGATCAGTATCATTTTATAGTAGTTTAGTTAAATCTTATTTAAATCTTCCTCCCTGCTGCCTCATATTTCCCATGACCTGGGGTATGTTCTTACCTGAAGAAACCATCTTCATCATTTTCCTGGTTTCTGTAAATTGTTTTAACAGCCTGTTGACCTCCTGGACATTGGTTCCGGAACCTCCGGCAATCCTCTTCCTGCGACTGCCATTTATCAGGGCCGGATTTTCACGTTCATCGGGTGTCATAGAAAAAATAATTGCCTCAATATGCTTGAAGGCATCATCATCTATGTCAATATTCTTCATCATTTTTCCCATACCCGGTATCAGTGATACCACATCCTTTAAATTGCCCATTTTCTTGATCTGGTGTATCTGCTTCAAAAAATCGTTGAAGTTAAATGTATTTTTGGCCAGTTTCTTTTGAAGCTTGCGGGTTTCCTCCTCATCAAACTGCTCCTGTGCTTTCTCCACAAGGGTTACAATATCGCCCATACCTAAAATACGGTCGGCCATCCTTTCAGGATAAAAAACATCTATTGCATCGAGCTTTTCACCTGTCCCGACAAACTTAATGGGTTTTTCAACCACTGCCCTTACAGATAATGCCGCCCCGCCTCTTGTATCACCATCAAGCTTTGTCAATACAACTCCGTCGAAGTTGAGAACCTCATTAAACTCTTTTGCGGTATTAACTGCATCCTGACCTGTCATTGAGTCGACGACGAATAATATTTCATCGGGATTAACTGCATTTCTTATCGATGAAATCTCTTTCATCATCTGTTCGTCAATGGCCAACCGGCCGGCTGTATCTATAATAACAACATCATTGCCTTTGTTTTTTGCCTCTTTGATTGCCGCTTTTGCAATTTTTACAGGGTCCATATTACCCTCTTCTGTGTATACAGATACTCCGATCTGTTCTCCTAAAACTTTAAGCTGCTCTATAGCTGCAGGCCTGTATACGTCGCCGGCAACAAGCAAAGGATGCCTGCCCCTCTTCTTCTTCAGCATATTAGCCAGCTTGCCTGCAAAAGTAGTTTTCCCTGAACCTTGTAACCCGGCCATCAGAATAACCGGTATAGTACCACTTAGGTCAATACCTGCCGACTCGCCGCCCATTAATGAAGTCAGTTCATCTTTAACTATCTTCACCATCATCTGACCTGGCTTTACCGAGGTCAGGACATTCTGCCCTAATGCCTTCTCTTTTACATCATTTGTAAATTTCTTGGCAATGTTATAATTTACATCAGCATCGAGGAGAGCCCGCCGGATATCTTTTAATGTTTCAGCAATGTTAATCTCAGTGATCTTCCCTTCTCCTTTGAGCAGTTTAAATGAACGCTCAAGCCTGTCAGTTAAATTTTCAAACATAACTCCTAATGATTTTTGTAACTATTCCACAAAAATAGAAAAAACAAAGGAAATTCTTTTAACTTTAACTCATCTTCACAGCCATAAGTCCTTTTGAGTTTTACTATATAATGAAATGACCACGACAGGTTCTTCCTCCGGGAGGAATAAATGTATTTATGTGAGTTAAATATTATACTAAAAAACAAATAATTTTAATGAGGTGAAAATAAAAATAGTATACTTTTGATGCATTTTTTTATAACTAGATGAAGACAATAATAAGAGCATCTGTTGCTGATGACCTGGACTTCCTGGAGCGTCTTGAAAAAAGCTGCTTCCCTGATTTTCAACAAAGTACAAGAGACAATATTAAATACAGCCTTACAAGCCCTTTCCAGAAAGTATTGATTGCGGAAATACACGAAGAAAACAGAAAGAAAATTGCCGGATCAGTTACATTGTACCTCTACCCTAAAACTATAAGGATATTCTCAATAGCAATCCTTCCTGAATTTCAAAACAGGGGACTCGGGAAAAGACTGCTCGAATATATTTTAGGATTGGGCTTCAACTTGAAAGCAGCACGTATATCCCTGGAAACAAGAAAGTCAGATCATAAACTTATTACACTCTATGAAAACTTCGGTTTTAAAAAAACTAAAGAACTGAAAAATTACTATGCCCAAAACGAAGATGGTTTACGTATGGTGTTTTCGCTGGAAAGTAAAGGAGAAAAACAGACTATTTCAAATATTATTGTCGTGCGGGATCCCAATAGCTGGAATCTTCAGATAGAAGGAGTCAGGGTAGTTTCATCCAGGAGTTATATTACTGACAGTGAGTATCAATCACTAAAAAATGTACGCATATTCAACCTTAGTAATTCTTATCAGTATCAAAAAATGGGATATTATGTATCCCTGCTTGCATCTGCACGTGACCACCGGATAATTCCAAATGTTACAACACTTCGGGATTTTAGCAGTCAGTCACTTGTGCGCTCCCTCTCAGGATACATTGATGATGACATTCAAAAAACATTTAAATCTTTAGACTCTAACAAGGTCAGTATTTATGTCTATTTCAGCAAATCAGTGAATCCAAAGTACAGGCAGCTGGCACAGAAGTTATATCATCTGTTTGAAGCCCCGCTGCTGCAGATAGACTTTGTAAAAAATGAAAAGTGGCTGATACAAAAGGTAACTCCTTTAAGTCTGAAAAAAGTAAATCCTGACCATCTGGAAAAAGTGCAGGAGTTTGCACTCGACTATTTTTCTAAAAAACGGTTTAAAAAGCCACGGTTTAAAAATTACAAATATGATCTTGCTATTCTGGTAAATCCTGAAGAGAAAAATCCTCCTTCTTGTCCGGTTGCTCTGCAAAACTTTAAAAAAGCAGCAGAAAAAGAGGGTTTTTATACAGAGTTTATTACAAAAGATGAGTTTAGCCAGCTTTCAGAATTCGACGCCTTGTTTATCAGGGAAACAACAAGCGTAAATAACCATACCTATCATTTTTCAAGGACAGCCTATGCTGAAGGACTTGCTGTTATCGACGATCCCTGGTCTATACTTAGGTGTTCCAATAAAATTTTTCAAAATGAACGGTTGCGGCAAAACAAAATAAAAACTCCCGCAACCGTCGTGCTGACTAAAACAAATTACCGCAAGTCAAAAAATATTGACCTTAAATTCCCGCTGGTTTTAAAACAACCCGACAGTGCATTCTCTCTTGGTGTTACTAAAGTAAATACTCCTGAGGAACTTAATGAATCTCTTGAAAAATTATTCGTATTGTCTGACCTGGTTATTGCTCAGGAATTTATGCCTTCACAGTACGACTGGCGTATTGGGGTGCTCGACCAAAAAGCTCTCTATGCGTGTAAATATTATATGGCAGAAAACCACTGGCAAATATATAACTGGAAAAGTAACAAAAAGGAAAACTGGGGTAACACAGAGACTGTATCACTTGACGAAGCACCTGAAGAAGTGGTTAAGACAGCTGTTAAAGCAGCATCACTTATTGGCGACGGACTATATGGCGTTGACCTGAAGATGGTAAATGATGAGGTGTATGTTATTGAGATAAACGATAACCCGAATATTGATGCAGGGATTGAAGACTATGCCCTGAAAGATGAGTTGTACTCAAAAATAATCAGATCTTTGTTTAACAGAATAGAGATAAACCGGAACATTGCGCAGTTTGTGACAGTATAAGACTACCTCCTTATATCCATCTCATCAAGAAGGTAGCCGGCGCCGGCATAATAATCTATCAGGAATAAAGCATACCGGATATCAATTGCAATATTACGGCACATTTCAGGATCATACATTATATCACTCATTGTTCCCTCCCAGCACCTGTCAAAGTTGACCCCTATAAGTTCTCCCCGGCTGTTTAACACCGGACTGCCTGAGTTACCTCCTGTTGTATGGTTGGAAGCAGTGAAACAAACAGGCATTATGCTGTCCTGTGAATAAATGCCGTATTCTCTTAACTCATACAATTCTTTCAGGCGGTCAGGAACACTGTAATCATATATCCCGGGATTATCCTTGTCTATCACTCCCTTAAGGGTAGTGTAGTGCTTATATTCAATCCCGTCCGAAGGTTTATACCCTTCTACTTTGCCATATGCTATGCGCAGGGTGCCGTTGGCATCAGGATAAAGTTTTTTGTCGCTGTGCATCTCCATGATACCTTGCATGTAAATCTTCATGTTCGCTAAGATCTTAATGGATAAAGAATCCAGAACAGGAGTGATATATGCATCCCGGTGAAAATACAACTGGTTTGCAAGTTTAATAACAGGATCATTCGCCAGCTTAAGCAATTTTTTCTTATCTCCCTCCCTTAAATAATCGATTATCTTAAGTGAATCATTTAGAACAGACTTACGAAAAACCCCCGATATCAGTTTATCTTCCCCGTACCTTTTCATAATACCTCTGTAATGGTCAGGTAAAAATAGTTCATTAAGACTATTACCGGGAACAGGAAGTAAGGCTTTAAACAATTGTCCCTCTGTCTTCAGATCATGGTCTTTATAAAACCCTGTAAAGTAACCTGCCAGACTTTGCAACTGATGCTCTGCAATTTGATGCTGACCATTCTTAATGTTTTTTATCAGACTGTTAAGTAGTAATGCAGGCTGAAAAATGTTTATTCCCCTGAAAAAAACCTCAGTGTAGTAGTCACCGGCTTTTATATAGTTTTCATATATAAAGTATAATGAATCGAAACTATGAAATACCTCCCTGTATTTATCATCCCATGTTCCGTTTTGTATTGCCCACTTTTTAAAGTCATCCTCAAACTGAAGCTTTCTGCTTACTGCCTCCATCCTTTCAAGTCCGGCTATTTCACCCTGCCATTTTTTCCATGCATTACTTATCGAAGCATACTTTGAAGCATACTGAATCCTTTTTGCTGCATCTGATTCCATGGCTGACTTTAATACATCAAGTATCTTATCCCTGATTTCAATACGATCAGGATTACGCTGGTTTACAATAATCTCCACCTCTTTTGACGGAATGTAGTTCGAAGTGGTTCCCGGATTACCGTAAACCATGGTAAAGTCGCCATGCTCTATTCCTTTCAAAGAGACCGGGAAATACTTTTTTGGCTTCAACGGTATATTATCAGGCGAATAACCGGCCGGCTCATTATCTTTTCCTGCATAGATGCGGAAAAGAGAAAAATCTCCGGTATGCCGCGGCCACATCCAGTTATCTGTGTCACCTCCGAATTTTCCTATTGATGAGGGGGGTGCACCTACAAGTCTTACATCCCTGTATATTTTATATACATACAAAAAGTACTGGTTCCCGTAAAACAGAGGTTTTACCTCGGCGCTGAACTTACCGTCTTCTGAAGCCTCCTTTATGATTTTGTCAATATTCTCTCTTTTATTTGTCTCATATTCACCGGTTAAGGTTGTTGCAGGAATGTTAAGCACCCGCCCTGTAACATCTTCCATATATTCGAGAAATTTTACCGACAGACCAGGATTGGGTAATTCTTCATCCTTGTTCACGGCCCAGAATCCATCTGTCAGGTAATCATTTTCAAGTGAGCTGTGATATTGTATATTTCTGTAACCACAATGGTGATTGGTAATTAATAGTCCGTCTCCGGAAATGACCGCCCCGGTACAGCCTCCTCCGAAAATAACAACTGCATCCTTCAGACTTGAATTATTTGTATCATAAATATCACCGGCAGTGAGTTGCAGTCCCATATCTTCCATTTCAGAAATATTAAATTGCTGCAGGTAAAGAGGTATCCACATGCCTTCTTTGCCCAAAACACTCCCGGCTGTTAATAATAAAAAAAATATTAAAAACTTAATTTTAACCATGATGCCCATTTAAGTAACTGATCATTATTCATAAATAACAAATAAAAGAAAAAAATTAATCGCCCGGAATTTATTTACAGTAAATCAACCTGATTTCCCTTTAAAACAGATAAGCTCCTTGCTGCAGATCTGCAAAAAATATCTATAGAATCAAAAAATATTATCATTTAAATGAACAAATAAAGATTAATAACTGTTTTATTCTGTAAATACTAAAATTTATATGTTATGGCATTCGAATTACCAAAATTAGGATATGATTACACAGCACTGGAACCGCACATAGATGCGAGGACCATGGAAATTCATCACACAAAACATCATGCAGGTTACACCAACAACCTGAACAATGCAATAGTTTCAACTGTCCTGGAAGGTAAAGATATTGAAGAGATATTACAGGGAATATCAGGTCATTCAACGGCAGTGAGAAATAACGGAGGTGGATTTTATAATCACAATTTATACTGGAAAGTACTTGAACGGGGAGGATCGCCAAACCCTGAAGGTGTTCTTCTCGATGCATTAAACGAATCTTTCGGGTCATTGGAAAAATTCCGGGAGGCATTTGTCCAGGCTGCTGTAACGCGGTTTGGATCAGGTTGGGCCTGGTTGGTTCTTCAAGATAAAAAACTGGTAGTTTCGTCAACGCCCAACCAGGATAATCCGTTGATGGATGTTGCAGAAGTTCAGGGTATACCTCTATTGGGTATTGATGTTTGGGAACATGCATATTACCTGAAATATCAAAACAGACGTCCGGATTATGTAAATGCATTCTGGAACCTTGTCAACTGGGACGAAGTTGCCAGACGGTTTAAAGGTTAGTTGATTTTTGGTTTTTTTCCCCGGAGCAGTGGCTCCGGGGTTTTTCTTTTTCCGATATCTACAGAACTTTGATTTGCCCTAAATATCAAATTGCTTAAATACTCCCGTTCCTGAAATATCTTCTGACAATGAATAAAAAGGAGCATCAAGCCGGGGTCCACCCATAAAAGGGTCCTTCTCCGGATCAAGGTGGGGATCAAGATCCACGAAAGAAAATCCTCCTGTTCCCGCTGCAAAATGAACTGATGCTCCCAGGCCAAGCCTGGTTTCCAACATGCAGCCTGTCATTAGTCCAATGTTTGCACTCCTGGCAATTGCAGCAATATCCAAAGCTTCAATTATACCTGATTTCATAAGTTTTATATTTATCAGATCAGCACAACCTGTACGTACTACCTCTATAGCATCGGCAGCAGTAAAAACAGACTCATCGGCAGCTATTGGCACTGCACTGTTGTCTTTGACAAACCTCATCCCCCGAATATCATGCCTGTTAACCGGCTGTTCAAATAACTCAGGCCAGATACTATTCTTTTCCAACTCTTTTAAGAAGCGCACAGCCTGTACAGGTGAGTAACCCTGGTTTGCATCCAGTATGAGACGGCATCCCGGTGCACCGTCCATTATTGCCAGAATACGGTCGATATCGTCAACAAGATCTTTCCCAACTTTTGTTTTGAGCATCCTGTAACCCTGGCTTTTTAACTTTGAGGCATTTAATCTGGCTTTTTCAGGAGAAACAATATCTACGGTATAATCAGTTTCAAGCTTATTCGAGGCACCGCCAAAAAAAAGATAAAGCGGAATATTCAGAGTTTTTGTAAAAGCATCAATAAGCGCCATCTCAACTGCGCAACGTGCTGTTGCCTGTGCCCAAAATACGCTTTTCAGCTTTTGTGATATCTGCCTGTAGGAGGCAATGTCATTACCGGTAAGAAACTTACGGCAGCTTTCAAGAGTTGCCAGAACGGTGGCCTGATTCTCGCCGTTAATCGGTTCGAGGGGTGCTGCCTCTCCATAACCTTCAATTCCGTTGTCGAGCCGGACAGTTACAATTACATTCTCTATTTCATACTTAGTTCCGATAGCAATTGTAAATGGTTCCTCAAGAGGAATATTTACCGGACTTATCAATACTTCCCTGATCTTAGCCTGTTCCATGTTTATCTCTCCATTTTTTCAGATTAATTAATAAATTTTCTATCTGCTCTTCATCATGGTTTGAGGATAGTGTTACTCTTAAAACAAATTTATCTGTTTTAACCGGATATTTGACACAGGGTGCAACTATATAATTCTTTAACAAATATTTAGAGATCCCTTCTGCACTTTCAGGATTATCAAAAAAAACCGGCACAATAGGAGTTGGGCTATTGTTGGTAATAAATCCCATATCCCTGACTCCCGACCACGCCAATCCTGCATTTCCGAGAAGCTTGTCTCTCAGCTCAGGATGGTTTCCTGCGATATTCACTGAGGAGCAGGCTGCTGCCACTACAGGAGGAGGAAGGGAGGTTGAAGCGCCATAAAAAGTTGATTCTTCACGGATTTGGCTTATCAGCCGGGTATCGCCAGATATAAAACCTCCATATGATCCAAAGGCTTTACTCAGAGTATCAGTCTGATATATACCTGAAGCTTCGTGCAGACCGAAATATTCCGGAGTTCCCCTTCCCCGGGCACCCAAAACACCTGTTGCATGGGCATCGTCGACTACCAAAATGGCATTATACCTGACTGCAAGGGAATATATCTTATCAAGTGGGGCTATTTCACCCGTAATGGCAAAAATACCGTCAGTAATGATAAGTGCTGGTTTATCATGGTTTTGACATAAATGCTCTTCCAGAGAATCAGGGTTACAATGATTATATATGATCAGTTTCTTATCCCGTGGCACAGCATCTGTAATGCTGACATGAGAAAAAGAATCGGCCAGAATGATTTCATATCTTGTTTGTAATATTTTTAATAATAAGCTGTTACCCATATATCCGGAAGCATATACCACCGCATCTTCCTTTCCTTTAAACTCTGCAAGCAATTTTTCCAGCTCTATATGGATCCCGGAAGATCCGGTAGTGAGCCGCGATGCAGAAAAGCTGGCGCCATACTTTTGCAATCCTCTTGCAGCTGCTGCTATCACATCAGGATGACCGGCAAGGCCAAGGTAGTTGTTACCGGCAAAATATGAATATTTCTCATTCTTTAGAAAAACATAGTTATCTGCCCTGCCCTCCAGTAATATCATAGTCTGGCTTTTTAGTTGTGCTGCCGATCTCAGTCACCCAACTGTCTGAAAGAAAACCTTTCATACTCAGAAGGGGTATGTTCATCACGAAATATAGTTTCTATTATTGTAACAATATCCTGGTTTTTGTCTGACACATCATTCATTTCCTGTATATCCGCCTCAAGGTCAAACAATTTTATCTGCAGGCTATCCTTAAAGATATTCTCTCTGATTCCTTTCCACTTTCCCATACGCACAGCCTGTTGTCCTCCTGAAGCAGGAAACTCCCAGTATAAAAAATCATGTTCTTTCTGGTTTCCTTTTCCCAGAAGGGTGGGTAAAAAACTGATGCCATCAGTATCGTCAGGTGGATCAACTCCCGCAATCTCAGACAAGGTAGGCATTACATCATAAAATGCTGAAATATGGCCGGTTTCACTTCCGGCTTTAATTCTGCCCGGCCATTGAGCAATCATTGGCACCCGGATACCTCCTTCCCTCAAAAAGCCCTTTCCGTAACCAAATTCACTTCTGAAGGGACGGGCGCTGTCAAACCAGGGTGAATCAGTGCCACCATTATAAGTAGGACCGTTATCGCTTGAAAAAATTATAATTGTATTCTCATAGAGGCCCAGACTTTTCAACTGCCCGATAAGCATGCCCACCTGCTCGTCAAAATATGAAATCATTGCTGCATAACAGGCATGCGGATAACGATGAGGGTAATAACTTTTTTCACCCGTATATGGTTCCTCATCGCCAAATTTTTTAACATAGTGATCCACCCATTTGCGGGGAGCCTGCAACGGCGCATGGGGAACCGGAGTTGCCCAATACAGGAAGAAAGGGACATCCCTGTTCTCTTCAACAAAACCGGTAAGTTCCTCAAACATCAAATCCACAGAGTATTGGTTTGATGTATATTTTGAATAACTCTCTTCTGACCAGGGATCAGCCCCCGGATCAAGTAATTCATGGGGAACGACAGTATCATTGTTTAAATAAACGCGGTCTTCATTTTTGTAAAGATGCAGAGGGTAATAAGTATGAGCCTGGTATTGACAGATGTAACCATAAAAAAAATCAAATCCCATTTTATTGGGAATGCTTTCTGACAAAGGAGGCCCGAGTCCCCATTTACCAACCATTCCGGTTCTGTATCCGGCATTTTGTAAAAGATTTCCCAATGTAACCGTATTGGCGGGCATCGGCCTTTGACCTTCAAGCCGGGGATCTTCCAAAATTGCGAGATAGTCCCTGACTTTACCTCGTTCAGGCATTGCATCATTACTCCTGATGGAAGCATGTCCCGTATGCTTTCCTGTCAGCAAAACGCAGCGTGAGGGGGCACATACCGGCGATCCCGCATAATGCTGAGTAAACCTCATACCCCTTGCCGCAAGCCCATCGATATTTGGAGTTTCTATCTTTTGCTGCCCGTAGCACCCCGGTTCGCCATAACCCAGGTCATCGGCCAAAATGTATATTATATTTGGCTTATCTGCAGTTTTCTCAGCGCTGCAACCCGAAATCAATACGCCGCCAAAAAAACTCAGCAGGCTGAGCTTAAAGGCTGAATTTAAAAATAAACTACTCATTAGTTGGAAATATCATTAAACATCCCAAGTAATTTTGAAACGATCTTAACAGAGGCTTCCTTTTCGAGAAAATTTGTCCCCAGCCATGTTTCATACCCGCCCAGCTCATGCTGTTCAGGTGTGGGCAGATAGTGATGATATCCATTTGCCAGCTCAATCGTAAAAGTCTGCTTTAAAGGACTTTTTTCCTT
Source organism: uncultured Prolixibacteraceae bacterium (assembly GCA_964495655.1). Taxonomy (GTDB): domain Bacteria; phylum Bacteroidota; class Bacteroidia; order Bacteroidales; family Prolixibacteraceae; genus JAAYJR01. The sequence continues at coordinate 13,928 of CAZBWK010000012.1, forward strand.
AATTTCAAGTCCGATAGCGGCAAATGTCTCACAAGGTATTGCGGCCACACCCAGATCACCTATCCTGAAGGTCTGCAGTATCACATTAGCTTCATCCGGCCATTTCATCAGATGTTTGTGCCTCTCGGCATATACCTTTTCATGGACATGGTAAGGTTTAACATCCTCAGGTTGATTTCTGATCTTTTCTGCCCATTGTACCAGCTCTCTGTCAGGTTTACGTATTTGCAGTATCAGCTCCTCACGTTTTGCCTTCAGCGGAACCCAGTCGTGGTGTTCAACCTTATTGTATACCCGAAATACTTCACGGGCTAGATCATCGGCAACTTTTCTCATCTTTGCATAGGGAGGGTTACTTTCAGGCTGACCTCCGTAATTTATATTATTAACATCTCCTGATGTTCCATTCGTCATTATTCCCACAAAGGGGGGATCCTGCCTGTCTGCTTTCAATAATTCCTGAATACGGTCTGCAAACATTGCAAAATAATCTGCAGATATATGTCCCCGGGGCACACCCCCGACATAGTGCAGTGAATAATTTGCAAGAAGGGCAATTGGCTTACCCTCTGCTGACTGCACAGAGATGAATGAGACCTCTGTATCAGGCAGACCTGCCGGCCTGACAATATCAGGGTTTCCAACGCCGGGATTCATTGCCACCCTGTCCTGGCCTCCAAACGGATTACGTACATCAGATCCCGGTTTCATATGCCATCTGCGCACAAATACATGCTCGGGAACATTTCCTGCACCCCACCCGATCCGGGCAGGTTCAAGGTTATTAACAGCAATCCTTACTACATCACCCATGCGCCTGATGACCAATTTCTGATAATCATCGAATGATTCACCCCTGTGCCATTTCCAGAATTCATCTCCTACACCCATTGCACTGGCAGCAGAGTGGGTGTGGACAGCAGAAATGAGTACATTATCCTTTGGGATCCCTGTCTCTTCTTGTATGATCCTCTTAGTCTCTTCCATCACATCCTGATATATGCCCAAAAGATCAGCAACAATGAAAACCAGCTTTGTGGAACCATCATCCAGAACAAGGCACCGAACATGGAGTTCATCATGAACATGGGTTGCCTCAGGAGTTCCCCAGCCACCTATTATCCCACTTCCGAGAAACGGTGTAATATTACTTGTGGCAGCTCCGGCTTTAAATACTTTTCCTTCTTCATCCATGTTACCGCTGCCGGCATTACTGTAACCAGCCCGGGCTATGGAAAAAAGGATTATCAGACACATAGTGCGCAAAAACCACGAAATGCTTAATTTACTTGTCATAATTCTATTATAAAATTTTTAACTGATGTTGAAATATCACGGATTTGCCGTTAAACAAAAATAGTTATTTTTCTCTCTTTAAAAAATTTTGACAGGACCTAAAATCCCCATGGAGTGCCATGACTGGCTTGTGGTAAACTGACGTGCAACTATGTTATCCGGTAAGCTTTTTAAATAATTACCCAGTATGGTTGTCAGCTTTATCTCCAGGATATTTTCCCCTGCATTAAGGGAACCTGAAATATCATAAAGGTGGTCTCCATACCATTTTGTGCCCTTTTGAATTCCATTAACTGAAAGTTCTGTTACACCCTCAACCCTGCCGAGGTCAATATATTTATAATCAGTACGCTCAAGGCTTATGGCTTTTTTGTATGTCACGACACCGGCAAAACCTTTTGTCGACGGATCATCAATAAGGTCTGTCAGATTTTCCGTTTCTTTTTGTATGCTGCTGCCGTTAATATGATTAAAATGCAATTGCCACGGGCCGGGAACAGCCTTTCCGGATGACTCTGAATCAATGAGGAGATACTGATCAAGTCGCTGATGTTTTTCAAAAATTATGATCAAAGAGGTAGCGGGAGAGAGACGGATATCCAAAATATTATTCTGCTCACTGACAGGATAAGCATATCTTTGTCCTGTCTCGGGATCCCATACCACGGGACTTAATTTCTTATCAACCATAAATTCAGCCTTTACGGAAATATGTCCGGACAGGCTGGTATTGGCAATAAAAAAAAGCGGGTTGCCCCCAATATGATAACAGCATTGATTCAAAAATTCGTGCGGACTGTCAAATTTCACAAAAGGCCTGATGGCTGCCTTCTCCTGCAAACGCTTGTACCACTCCTGTAAGTCAGTTCGGGGAGACGGACAGGCCATCACATTTTCGTATGAACCGTTAATGAGTTTGTCAATTCCGTTTTTCACCTTGTCATCATTGTCACCTGCATCAGAAAAGGAAGCTGATTTGAAAGGTGTTTTCCCAATGAAAATTATCTTCACGCCGGCTTTGGCGTAACGCGAAAGTGACAGGACAGTGTCTGTATTTACAGTTTCCACTTCAGGCAAAATCAGGGTTTGCCATGAACGGTCGTTGTAATTCATGCTGCCATTACTAAATAAGCATTGGTTAATTATATTTTCACTCACATAATCACAACCGCCCCCGTTCCGGTGAATCACCTCCCAGAGATTGTTCTGATATTCAGGATATATATGTGAGTTTACCGATGAAATATGCTCAGGGCCCATTTTCAGGGCTATATCCACGGTTGGCTGAAGAATGGCAATATTCGACTGCAGCACTGCATTTTGTAAGAGGTAAGTAATGCGGGCTTTATAGTCTGACCAAAGTCTGAAATACGGCCACCAGGTATTCAGCTCACTGAAGAAAGTTCCGTACCTCACCCATCCCGGAAATGGTATTTCAGGAGGTGAATAGTTAAACCCGTGCAGGACAGATTGCTTCATTCCCGATAGAATACCCTGGTCACCACATATTTTCACCTTTTCAAGAGAGGTCATAAATATCACTGAGGTGTTGGTCATCTCCTCGCAGGTTACATTCATTTTACCTGCAATTGCGGCGGCTGAAGCAACATATTTATTGATCATTTTATAAGACCGGCCGGTTAAACCGATATGAGGGAACTCATTTCCAACCTCATCCCTTATCCATGTCTCACCTTCAGGAATGTCAACCTTCATGCTTGATTCAAGCGGGTGATATCCCGGGCCATAAGCCTGAACCCGCGACAAAACGCCATTTTTTTTGCACCACTCAGTAAATGTATCAATAAACCTTTCATTCCATAATTCAAGAAGTGTATTATGAAAATCCAGGTCAACCCTTTTCAGCAACTCCTGAACATCCTCTGAAAAATCGGAACCATATTTTTCGACAGTCACTCCCCTTATCCATGACAGATAAGTTCCTTTCTTTTTCAGTATAAACGGCAAATAAGGCCAAAGTGAATATCCCCTCCTTTTCTCAAACTCATCTGGCACATCGTCATTCCAGTTGGCTCCCTCAAGTTCCATACTGTCAACAAACGCAGCCCTGATATAGTTCCCCATCGATCCTGTAATACCATTGATAAGCCCCGATACCTTATTCAGGTATTTTTCAACAGCCTGTTTGTTGTAGTGGTTCAGTACAGGGCCGGCAGCTCCCTCAACACCCCTGATAACCCTCATATAACCTGTCACTTTGACAACATAATAGAGTACATAGTCACCGTCAGGCAGATCAATTCTCAGCTTGTTATTTTCAATACTGCTTAACAGCTCTTCACCGGGGGTAAATTCATTTATGACCTTAGGAACTATCCTCACAGATAAAAGTTCTTTCCAAAGAGGTTCATTCTTATAGTGATTATGAATAACCACTTTTTCAAGCAGTTCATCAATTGAGAAATCAACAGGCTTTCCACCCTTAACATCGACAGTTTCTATTGTTACTATCTCTATCTGATCTTCTTTTTTCAGAAATTCACCGCCGAAAGGCCAGCCCGATCCGATAAGCAGGTCACAAACCAGCCCTCTCTCTTTGGCACCTGTCAGGTGCTGTCTTAACCATATCGAGCCACTCTTCACTGAATGTTGGTAAGATTTTATAGTCTTTGGTAAGCTCCGCATATCCGACAGGATCGCCAATATCAGGATAAGCAATCGGATTTATCTCAACTCCGCCGATGCCGGCAGCTTTCATTATATCGAGTTCCCTGAGAATCTCATCCTTCTCAAGACGGTTGCTGTTCCACCACCAACGCACAAAAACCCGTGAATTTGACGGCGGATTGTGAAATCTTTCAAGATACTTTTTCAGGCTTTCCCCTGTGATTTCCGGATTGACACATCCCAAAAATGAATCGATAAAAAACACTCCTGCAGAAGCCAGCATCCCTGACTTCATAAATTCTCTCCGCTTCATTAAAATTTATTATTATATAGGTTTCAAATGAACTTGAACAAAATTTATTCATAGACAGGCATGATCACAGTTTGAACGGGAACTCTCCCGATAATCAACGGGATTACCATTTAAAAAAACAATTACAAACAGGATGAATCTTATCATACTGCCGGTAAAAAATTGGATCAATTAGTATCACTCAGCCTCCCAGAGCGAATTGATGGCATTAACAGTCTCCTCTACCAGAAGAGCGCCGCCTTCAGGGCCAACCCGGTTAACCATAGCGCTATAGCCTCTGTATCCTTCTCCTTCGACAGCCCGTTTTGTAGGGAGATAACCTCCGCTGTCGCCACCTGCCAGCTGAATGATAAATGTCTGCACTGCCCTGCTCCTTCCGGTTATCCTGAATCCGTAATCAGTGTATAGCTCAAACGGATTGGTAGCTAATACAACATCGCCCAGTCTGAGCACATGCATCTCAACCGGGTAATACAGATTATCATTTTGTGTTTCATACTGCTTAACCAAAGCTTCCTGTTTTTTTACAATCCCAAAATCAGACAGTTTATTATCCCACGGCCCGTACTCCTTTATAGCCTCATTATCCTTTATCTCTTTCAGGAACCTGTTCCAGGCTGTCTCCGGGGAATTCGGATCAGAAGGTTCCCGGGACCTTATATTTTCCACTATTGCAAGAGCCTTTTTATACTCCTCCTCACTGTATTGCCTGGCCGGTAACTGTAAATCTTTCACAACATGTTTAAAGACAAAATCTTTCTGAATGCTCTCCTTTGCACCGGAATAAGCATCATCAATAATAACGGCTAATCTCTTTCCAATTTCAATAATCCCGGGAACATCCCACATATTGGGTTCACCTGATTTGTATCCCCGGGGAAGGTCTCTGGGGGATATATCTCCGGCAGCGCTTATCTGAGGAAAGACAAACACCTCGCCCGGGAATCTCTTTCCCACATACTCCCTTACTTCACTCCAGTAATCGGCAGAGACATAATATTTAGCTTCGGTAACCTGTGCCGGACAGGCAATATTCATTATGATGCCTGTAAGCTTATCCTTGCTGTCCCAACAAAATAGCATATCCACGCCGGCATCTTCCGGTCCTTCGAGTCCGGTAAAATCTTCTCTGTCTGTTGACCCGTACATCTCAGTCGAGCCGTCTGAATACTCCACTCGCCGGTTATGTCCAACAACTGCATAACGCAACTCATTGCTGATTCCTCCCGGTTTTTTGTTCTCCCACGCCTGCGAAGCCACCCGGGATAATTTTTCCAGCAACATATCCCTGTAACCACCTGAAAGGCCTGTATCAAAAGAGGAATGAGTGTGCGTGGCATTTAAAAACAAATTCCTCAGGTCGAAATCTGCTATTTTCCCTTTCATATAACTCCTTAAGGAGTCCTGCAAGCCATCCCTGCAGCTGACAATATCCAGCGCTATCATTATTACCTGTTCCTTACTGCTGTCTTTCCCTGTACTCTCGATTGCCATCGCTGTAGCTTTAAGCGGACTCTGAACATATTCTGAAATACGTTCATAATACTGTCCCTGCAAAGAGACAGGCCCCTCGGGGGTTATGTCTTCAATAGCAAAGCCGATCGAAACATTATACTCATCAGAGTTGTCAGAGCAGCTGTTTAAAGATACAACCAGTGTAAATATGGTTACGATCAATATGATTTTGGATATTCGGTTCATGCGGTATAGCTTAGTTAAAAATTCAATAAATTCTATGTTGAAATGTAACCCCAAATATCTGCAATAAATCGGGATAAAAAGGAGTTAATAAAGAAAAAATCACTTAAAATCATTTAAAATGGAGATAGTACCAGAAAGTATTGCCAAATTTTTCATGCAATATTTTTTGCGCCGCTTTCATATTTGTTCTTCCCTGCCTCATATGATCAACATACTGTGCAAACCTTTCTTTAGTTTCATTGCTGATCTCAAATCCATGTAATTCGGGAAGTTTTCCGGTCATATTATAATAAACCAGAACTGCTTCCTCTATATGCACCGGAATTTTCTCATAACCTAATACCTTAAACTTATCAATGTTATTAACCACAGCCTCGACATTTTTCATAAGCATAAATTCACACATCTTATATTCAAAAACCGGTTTTCCCGGATTAGAATCGAGCAATAAATTTATATTTTCCTGGGGCATTCCTATTTTAATGAAAAAATCACCTTCAGGCAGAAGTTTTAACTTAGGCCCCAGTTCTGGATGAGACCTGACTTTGTCGGGATAATAGAGTAATTTTTTGTAATCTTCAGCCCAATTCTTGTAAGTAACCGATCTTTCAAGGATATTTAAATATTTTTCAGCCATCCGGTAATTTCCATTGATAAGGTTTGTTTTTATGAGCATTTTAATATTTTGAGGCCTGTGTCCATATACCACCATAGTCTCATATGCCCAACGGTGTGCTTCATTTATTAGTCCAACTGCATAATAAAAATAACCGCCCCTTTCAAGGTGTTCCCGGCTCATTGGCAAAAGGATGGTATTTACCCCAAAGTCCTGGCCCCCAAAAAACAGCCTGTCACATAAAAGGCCTTTTTCTGACAATGCAACATTACAAAAGTACTGGCCTATCTGATTTTTGGAATAGACTGTTTCCTGAAGTTTTACCGCTTCATCAAACCGGTTTTCAAACACATATTTTTGAATTTGAAAAACATGACGGGCTCTGGGATTGTAAAGTTTTACCAAACTAAAAATGGTTATGACAAAAAGTATTATGACTGAAGCAGAAGAAAATATCACTGCCAATTTATTTCTTAAAACAATGAATTCTGATATTTTTACAATTAATGGAAGTAATAAGATATAACCAGTTAATATATAGAAAATAATATAATGCCTGGGATCTTTTACCAATGGCAATGAATCTACAAAAAAATCACCAACGGGCTGAGGCATTAAGAACATGTAATAAACTAAAAAAGAGACCGCAGCCATAACTATCAGTAATCCTGGAGCATAAAAAAGTGATTTCCGGTTTCCGAAGGCTACCTTATACAATATGAACATTACAAAAAATATCCATGCATAAAACCCTATCAGGTAATTAAATAAAGGAAACAAAAAGATTATTGTCAATTGATAATTTAAGTTACTATTCCGGATTACAAGCATAAAATAGATCAAAACAGCCAGAATGCCGAGAGTGTATTCGAGTCTGTGATAATAATGAGTTTGCATTAACAGTAATAAAACAGAGGGTACCAATCCCGAAAACAGAACAAAAGGGCCCCGGCAACCAATTTGTTTGTTGATCTTATAAAAAACGATTCCGGTTAATACCAGGCTGAATGATATAATTAAAGAGCCGGCAACCGGATAGATGTAAAATTGCGTAAAAAAATCATTTAGAAGTTTCAGGGGACCACCATTAATTAAAAAATACTCTTTAATGAATTCATTTGATAATACAAAAAGAGATTGGTCTTCCTGAAAAAAGAGCACATAATCTCCAAACCAGAAAAAATAACAAAATGACAAAACAAATATGAATAAATACAGTATGTAAAAGCCGGTTCTATTGTTTCTCTTATTATTCATTTCAGAGTTTCAAAATTAGCTCAAGGTTTATTTGCGATTGCCATGTTCAACAGCAGAATTATTGGTTTCCTTCGTAATTTCCATCCATCCAGGCGGTGCGTCACCCGGATTGACAGTTTTAACGATAACGGATTGCTCTTTTGAAGCTTTTTCAAAATCCCTGGGTTTAATTTTTATCCTGCCCTTTATAAACTCAGGAATATTATATGTCAGTGTCATCCTGTTATAGACTGTCGGATCTTTTTGCGGAAGCACAAATGGTTTCCCCACCTTCCCCGGCGACCCGAACCATGCAAAATATGGAAAAGCAGACAGTCCGTCTCTTCTCTTACTGCTGAAAACCAGCCATTTTCCATTTGATGACCAACTATGATAACTTTCAGAGTCATCACTGTTGATACTCATTTTCATACAATTCCCGTCTCTCAGATCAAGCAGGTACAGATCTGCCTCCTTATACCATATCGGAAAAGTTCCGTAGTCGTGGAGTGTAAACACCAGGTAATTGCCATCTGGTGATATTCTGGGGAAAGAGACACTCTTGCCTTTGCCTGCGGCATCATATACAATTTCAGTTTCGCCAAATAACCCCGACTCAGAGTCAAAAGGTTTTCTCACCAGATTATAGTGAATAGTCTCTATACTTTCAACATCAATTTCTTCATTTATTTTCTTTGCCATACAAAAATAGAGATATCTGCCGTCAGGAGACCAACCCGGAAAAGTCTGATAATAAGATAGTGAATCAGATTCTTTAATGTAAAAAACTTCATTTTCTGCGGTATCATAAAGGATCAGGGTAGCGAGAAGATCATAACAGCGAATATTTTTGTCAGGCCTGGCATCAAAACTCTGAAGTACTTTACTGGAAGTAAATATTACATATCTCCCATCGGGATGCCACGCAGGATATGTAGCGCCTAGTGGCATATCTTCTGTTTTCAGAGTAATCCTTGTAATTCTGCCATCATCTATAAAATAGGTGTCTCCTTTAGAGCCACGGACGTGTATAAAAAACCTTTCAGGGTTATATTGATCAAATGAATGACAGTTAATACAATTATTATCAAGTATTTGATTTTCAACAAAAGCCTCCTCCCTGAATGTTTCCAGAGATCTCTGAACAATTTTCATGGTATACCAGGCAATATATCCGGGATACATTAAACGGTAACTCAAATAGGGATCAATCTCCTCTTTGGCGATATATAGGGAAAAAGGCTTATACTTTTTTACACTCTTATCCCTCCGGTCAATTGAAGATATCTGAATATTTATTTCTCCGCCCCTGTTTTTTTCAAGTAGTTTCCGCCATGATCTTTTAGAGAATTTCACAATTCCGTCAGAAGAAGAAAATGATTCGTAAGAATTATCTGAAGCTGATATTACATCTATTTTAAAAGAGTGTCCTTCTTCCTGAATAACAAAATTCATTGGTGAAATATTGGGGGGTATTGTAACTCCGGAATAATCGGGATCAATTTCAGGGATCCTGTCTATGTCCTGTACATCATCATTCCTTATTGAATTACATCCGAAGATTACAAAAAATGATAAAACAGGTAAAAACAGAACTCGCTTATTAAATATTCTCATTATAAATTCGGGGTCAGTTCATTATACATGAATATTTTTCAGATAACCATGTATACCTGATACATTGTTAATTTTATCTTCCAAACTCTGATCTCCAAAGATCGTAATAACTGATCAGCTTAATATTTTTTGCCTTTATTATTTTTTTTGCCTCAGAAGAACATAGAAGTTCTGTTACACTCTCTCTTTCCGGTTCACCGATTCCGGGATGCACTGCTGTCATCCATCTGCCCGGTTCAAGGTTATTCAATGCATCGAAAAAAAATTGTTTCTTTTGCATATCAAATGGTGGAGGGGCGTAATATATAATCTGTCCGTCAGGCATTTTTGTGTTTGGCCAGCTCTCCTGCATCAATTTTATTTGAGTATACCCATAAAGAGAGCCATCTACCGGATCACCGAACAGGAGTTTTTGCTCCCTGCAAATCCTGATCACTATATCCCGAACAAATCCGGGCACCCCCCTGTGAGGTTCCATATAACAAAAATCAATTCCACTTTTCCTGGCCTTTTCAAGCTGTGCCCTGATCTCTTTTTCTATCTCTTCAATGTTTGGATTGGCTTGTTCCAGCTGTTCTGCATTATCATAGAAATAACCCAATGGTGTAATAAAAGAAGAGACCTCATCCGGAGAGAGCACAGGACGCTGAGTTCCGTCAAGAACAGCAATATGAATACCTATAGTCAGTTTTGCATTTTCCCTGCACAGCCTTGCTGCTTCTTCAAAATACGCAGATGTCGGCATTATACTGGCTGAAGTAATTATTCCTTCTTTATATGCTCTGATAATACCTGATGTCCTGCCAAAGTTTTTTCCCAAATCATCACCACGAACCAAAAGGTGTATGGACTTATCAGGATCCTCCCCGGAAAGAACTGCAGCAGGCATACATCCCAGTACACCAACTGCAGCAAAGTGTTTAATAAATGTTCTTCTGTTATTCATTTAAACACTAAAAGTAATCGTCATCAAACCTGATTATTTGATTTATGCCTGTACTGCCACCACCTTTGGCCATTTCAATATCGACCGGGGCATTATTCTTATAACCACCGCGTGTAAAGTCAGGGATCCTTACCGGAACAGAATTATTGGCAACGCACCATTCACTAAGCGGCACAATTGAACTCCAGGCTGCAGCATCATAACAATCCATATCCAATGGCAGTCCGTTTCTCAGGCAATCGATCAACCGCCACTGCATCAAAAAGTCCATTCCGCCATGGCCACCTACTTTCTTTGCCATATCTCCCACGATCTTAACTATTGGAGGTGTATACTTTTCCTGCAGTGCTTTAAGCTCATCTTCACTTACCCAGCCTCCGCCTTTTGATATTCTTGACGGATATGGCTGCTTTTTGGCTATGCCCTCAGAGCCAACTACCCAGAAGACGCGTGTACCGGGACGGGGATTACTGACATTATACTGCAACTTGATAGTTTTGCCGTTTACAGTCTTAATAACAGAGGTGTTCATATTTCCCAGCTTCCACTGCCCGATGAATTGTTTATAATAATCATCTTCCTGCGCACGCTTTTCAATCTCTTTACCCATCGTAAAATCATCTGATGAGACAGATACCATAAAATCCATCCTGTCACCGCGGTTGATATTCAGCACCTGGCATGCAGGGCCTAATCCGTGTGTCGGATATATATTCCCGTCACGGTTAATGAACTCCCTGGTGCGCCATTCAAGATCCTTCCTTAGGTTGGTATTGATCTGATTTGCAATATAGGCGGCATCAACATGAACAATTTCTCCAAAAAATCCCTGCCTTACCATATTCAGGATCAATAATTCCCAAAAGTCATAAACACAGTTTTCAATCATACTGCAATGCTTCTTTGTCTTCTCGGAAGTCTCAACCAGTTGCCAGCATTCGTCCAGTTTCCTGGCAGCCGGGATCTCAGTGGCTGCATGAGCACCGTTTTCCATGGCATAAACGCACTGTGAAGGATGAAGGTCTCTGGGAGTGGCTATATAGATCAAATCAAGATCTTCATTGTCGCACATCTTTTTCCATAACTCCTGGCTCCCGTCCGCATAACCTTTGGGTTCAGGCATACCAAGTTTTTTCAGGTATTCCTGGGCCTCTTGTACGCGGTCCATGTGCAAATCTGACAATGCTTTAATCTCTACCCCTTCCAGTAGCGCCATCCTTTTTACTGCGGCCATCCCCCTGCCTCCGATACCGATATATCCGACACGGACAACATCCAGCTTGGGAGCAGCATAGCCGCTCATATTAAAGACCTGTGGACCCTTATCCTCTGAGATATCCCAGATTTGTGGCTTGATCTCATCTGCAGGCGTCCCTTTCGGGGCACAGGAGGCCATACCCCCTGTCACAACACCGGTACCTGCAATACCGGCTGCCTTAATAAAATTCCTGCGATTTGTTTTCATCTCATTATAATTGTAAATTTTCAACGGTATTCGATGGAACTTCCATGAAAATTATGATATTACTTCTATGTGAATAAAATTTATTCATGGTAGTTCCTCTTGATTAAAAAATTTTTATTGGTACTAAAATGCTTATTAATTATGCTGTTATTGATTCGAGGAATTCACGCGCTTTTCTTGCTTCAGCATTTATATGGGCCAGGTCGCCCTGCGAAACCAGCTCAACAACCAATGACCCGCTTGTAAATCCTTCCTCACCCAGTATTGCCAATAACTTTGGAAAATCCACCATGCCTGTACCGGGGGTTACATTTACATCCCTCGGCAGACGAAAATCCTTCACTGCCATACCCACAACATAACCTCCCAGACCTACGGCATCATCCAGCGGGTTAGTTTCGCCATGTGTTGCATGAAATACATTACCCGGATCATACCAGAGTTTAACGTTTTCATGATTTATCTTTTTAACCTGTTCCACACAAAATGCCCCTACCTGTCCGTGAGGTTTTAAAGTAATCATTACACCTTTCTCTGCCGCATAATCAGCACACTCGGCAATTGCTTTGTAAAAAGGGTCCATTCGCACAGGATCGTGAATGGCATTTATCTGAATAACGGGAGTTCCACAAAGTGCAGAGTTATCAATCAGGCGCTTTAACCCTGCAATTCCTTCTTCGAGTGAATTACTGACATCGTGTTCTCCACCGGAATTAGTTACCAGGGTAAGGCCACGCTTTTTTATCTCTTCCCCGACTTTTGCTGCAAACTCAGGAGTGGAATTACGGTCAACCACTCTCCCTTTTTCGTGAGTGCTCAGTCCGACATACTTATAACCTGCTTCTACTGCGCCATCCAGAGCCTCTAAATAATTGCGGTTACCCCAAACACGGGTATAACAGCCAATTTTCCACTTTGAAGAGGAACAGCCATTTAATAGGGCTCCGGTGCCTGTTGCAAGCACAACACCTCCAATAGTACTTTTCTTTATAAACTCTCTTCTGGAAAAATTTTTCATCATACTTTTGGTTTTTTAAATTTAGATATCTGATTATCAGCTATTAATTATTAAACAAAGTAAAGGCCGCAAACTCAGCCTTCCACTTTCATAAAATTCAGTTTGCCTGTAGAAAATTACACATAAATATAAGAACCACAAAATATTAATTTAATTAATACATAATTTTTTTTTCAACACAGGCAAACTGAATTCACTTTTTCTCACCACTAATAACCGGGATTCTGTTCCAGGTCTGTCTTCACTATCTCACTATATGGGATAGGCAGATAATACATTTTGTCACTAAACTCACGTTCATAAAAAAGCTGATAACGGTATGACAATGTTCCATTAGGATCGAGGTTACCCTGTGGATCTAATTTCTCCCAGACTATGCCCATGGCATCTTTGTTATCTGTAGAGTCGGCGATCATCCAGCGCCGTACATCAAAGAACCTGTGAAACTCGAAACACAATTCAATTCTTCTTTCGTGAATTATATCGTTGAATAACTCTGTCCCGGAAGAAGTAATATCAGGCAATCCGACCCTGTTCCGGATTATATTCACATAATCCCTTGCAATATCTTCGCGGCCCAATTCATACTGAGCCTCAGCATAATTAAGATATAGTTCGGCTAATCGGAGCCAAATCCATGGTGTATCTCCATTTTCTCCGGCCATATACTGAATATTTTCATCCATAAATTTTCTAAGCCTGTATCCTGTGCAGATATAAGGAGGTGTACTTACTTCAATACCTCCCGGGTAAACTACATCTAACGGGGTTTTCCAAACACTCCCGTGATACAGGATATTTGCATAAAAACGTTTTTCCCTGTTACTATAAAGTGTCTCTATTGAAGGATTAAAACCGGATCCCTCTTCATATATCTTTTTGCCGTTATCCATCTCATACTCATCAATCAGGCCCTGAAGAGGAGTATGTTCTGCCCATCCGCCATCCTTTACGGGAGCATTTGTATAACAGATATGCCGTGCTCTGCTGCCATAGTTATTATGGTAAACTTTGGCAAAAATTATTTCCGGATTTGGTTCAATAAATATTCTGTGATAATCCTGCCATGTTTCAACAGGCTGCAATGAATATTGGGGCATATCTATTACAGCTTTAGCGGCATCCGCACATAACTGCCAGGTATTTTTAGTATAATCGAATAGCGGGCCGCCGGGTTGAGTGGAAGGGTCATGAAGCTTGCTGTTAGCATGTAACAGTACATTTGATTTAGTTGCGAGGCAAGCTCCTTTAGTAACCCTGCCCCATTCACTGGCTGACCTTTCGGCAGGAACAAGGGCTGCTGCTTCATCCAGTTCCTTCACAATCCAGTCAACTATCGACTCATAGCTGTCGCGGGCGACCATAAACTCATCATCCAGTTCAAAGACATCGGTAATTAACGGCACACCGCCAAATAATTTTATCAGATCAAAATACATTCTGGCCCGGAGAAACTTAGTCTCCCCTTTTAATATATTTTTCATTCCCTCATCACCTTCCATCGCATCAATCCCGTCAAGGAATATATTGGCCTTCCTGATATAATTATATTCGTATGACCAGATAGGGGCAAACTGCATCATATAGTCGGGAGCGATCATACCGCGTGTAAAATTGTTTATCCCCGAAATATTTTCTGCCGAAAGCGCCTCATCACTCGATGCAGCATACATCTCGTAGTAGGGACTTAACCAGAGCCCGTTATAAATTGTAGTCTGAAACTTTTTAGCCAGTTCAATATCACCCCAGACATCCACTTCTGAGAAAACATCTCTCGGCGGTTTATCCAGCACCTTCTCTTCACACCCCTGGAAAATAAAAACTGCCAGTGATGCAATTACTATTAATATTTTATTGATACTATTCATAATTCCTGAATTTTTAAAATTTACAAAGTAATATTTATACCAAGTGAGTAAGTTTTCAGTTGAGGATGATACCTTGCACTGTTTGGCCGGGTTCCTGTCGTGGTCCTTATAGGTGCCTCCGGGTCAAAATATTTCACATGGTCCAGAGTCCAAAGATTACGACCTCTCAGATATAACCGGCATTGTTTTAAAAAACTGTTTGTCAACCAGCTGGCAGAAGCTAAATCATAAGATAACTCCAAATTCTTAAGCCTCACGAAGGATGCATCATTAAAATGATATGTTGACATTCTCTGGTATGAATCAAATCCCTGGAATGGCCTTGGATGTACTGCATCCGGATTGTCAGGCGTCCACCTCTCGGTGAAGAGATATTTTGGCTTTGTCCCCGAATCATTAAACATGAACGGAAGTGTTGCCCTTGCCTGTCCCTGGAACAGAGCAAACAGTCCAAAACCTTTATACTTTATACCCATATTTACACCAAACTGTATTTCAGGAGTGGCTGAAGTATATTGCCTGACCATGTCATTATCATCAATCTTACCATCTTCATTTATGTCAATATACTTTATACCGCCCGGAACTTCACCTCCCAGATGGGGGTAGCTGTCCAGCTCAGCCTGGCTGTTGAAAATCCCGTCGGTTTCATATGCAAGAAATGAATTAACCGGATACCCCTCTTTCTTTTGGTATTCCGGAACTCCTTCAGGTTCATCCATGTATACTATTTTACTCCTGTTAAAAGTCAGATTGCCTCCAACATTGTAAGCTATATCTCCAAGATGCCTGGCATGATTCAGCACCAATTCAATTCCGGAGTTATCTACCTTGCCCAGATTTTCCTGCGGAAGCTCAAGAGCAGTGTATGCAGGCACTGACTCACTCCTTCTGATCAAAATGCCCCTTCTTTTTTCATAAAAATAATCGAGGCCCATCGACAAACTACCGTTAAATAACTCTGCATCAAAACCGGTGTTCCAGGTCTTAGCAACCTCCCATGTTATATTTGTGTTCGGCACGTTGGTTATGTCCATTCCTGCATTATAGATCGGTGATTCACCAAATATATAATAAGATCCTGTGCCGTATTTTGTAAGGTACTGATAACTTGGGATCCTGTCATTACCCATTTCACCATAGGAAACTCTTAATTTTATATTATCAGCAAACCCTTTAACACCAGACATAAAAGGCTCTTTTGAAATGTTCCAGCCTGCTGTTACAGCCGGGAATGTACCAAACCTCTTATCTTTGGGAAAGTTAAATGATCCGTCGTGCCTGATTGTAAAATCAATCATATACTTTCTCATATAATCGTATGAGAGATAACCAAAATAGTTTACTCTTCCCCCTACAGATGAACTGCCGTTAACAGCACGTCCGTCTTCCTCACCTGCAAATAACTCAACTTTACTGGTACTGAAAAGATTCTTCCTGTATGCATACATATAGGTATAGTCTGACTCACTCTGCTCATAAGCAGCAAAAGCGCTGACATTATGATCACCAAATCCCTTATCATATTGCAGGCGGATGTGGTATAAATTATCACTTGAAACATCATTCCGTTTAGCTAAAGAGGTATTACCTCCACTTGGCACTGTGCCTGTCAGTTCCTCATATTCGCCCGTATTGGCATTGTATAAGTATAATGTTACCGGCTTTCTGTGATCGGTATTGTTAATGATGTTGAAATCATAAGCTGCATACCCTGTCAGGGCCAATCCATCAGTAATCCACTCCAAATTCAGGTCAAATGATAATTTTGTCTGGGCAATCTTATCGATAGTCTCGTTCCAGCCGACGTCAAAACTATTCATTACGATTGGATTTCCACCGCCTTCCCTTGTCCATCCGGGCAATCCGTTTGGATAATATGCATGTTCATAAGGATAGTTGAACCAGCATCTGTGAATTATATCTGTTGTACTTGACGGGGGCATTTTTTCTTCCTGTAACCTGAGGCTGATATCCATACCAATATTAATATATTTCTGTACCTGTGCATCAATGTTACTTCTTAACTGGTACTGATTGTAATGACCGTCCTTTGAAGAATACTGGCTCTCCTTTCGCAGATAATCACCGCTAATGAAATATTTCACTGATTCAGTGCCACCGGTGGCTGATATATTATGATGAGATTCAGGAGCATAATCCCTGAAAGTCTCGGCATAAAAATTTGTATTCGGATGTGTAAGAGGATCAGATCCTGTCTTATACTTCTGGATATCATCGTCACTATATCTTTTTACCTGTCCGTAATACTCCAGCACCTCGTTCTGATATGTAGCCCATTCCCATGAATCCATAAGTTCAGGTACACGCGTCAGTGAATTGACTCCGTAATTAGAATTTACCTCCAGGGTAAACTGCCCTGTTCTGCCTCTTTTAGTCCTTACAATAATAACACCATTTGCAGCCCGGGCACCATATATGGCAGCAGAAGCATCCTTCAATACACTGATCTCCTCAATATCTTCAGGTGATAACTGTCCAAAGCCGCTGCGTGGCACTCCGTCAATAACGATAAGCGGGGAATTATTTCCCAAAGTATGGGTACCCCTGATAAGTATTTGAGCATCTTCTGATCCGGGTGCCCCTCCCCTGTCATTTACAATTATTCCGGGCATCATACCCTGAAGGCTTTTTATCAGGTCGGTGGTACGAATCTGGGTAAGAGCCTCCCCCTTAACGTTAGCAACAGATCCGGTAAGCTGTCCTTTCTCCTTGGTACCGTACCCGATTGCAATTACCTCTTCCAGTCCGATAGTCTCTTCCTCCAAAACAACATTGAACCTTGTCTGGCTCCCGACCTCAATCTCCTGGGTTTTCATACCGACAAATGAAAAGACCAGGGTTCCGTCGGAAGTAACACCGGTAAGGGCAAAATCACCGTTGGAATCTGTAATGGTACCCTGGGTGGTACCTTTCAGTACAATTGTTACTCCCGGCAGGGGCTGTCCGCTTTTATCCCTGACCTTACCTGTTACAGTTTGCTGTTGCTGTAACATTTTAACATTCTTTGATGCAATAGCTTTCTCAGCAACCTTCATGAGGATATTCCGGTCATATATTTCATAATCAACCAACCTGCCTTTAAAAAGCTTTTCCAATACCTCGTCAATATTTTTATTTTCAAAATCAACAGTAACTATCTGCTCATCATCGAAAAATTCTTTGTTATAGAAAAAAACAAACTCTGATTGATCCTCTATGGCATCAAAAACTTCTGAAATGCGCACTTTGTCCATTTTCAGGGTCAATTTTGTAACCTGAGAATAGACGCTGGCTGTGGAGGAAAAAACAGCAATCAATATGAGCAATACACTTAACTGCATAATTAACAACAACTTTTTAATATGTGGATACTTATCCACTTTTTCAATAATTTTTTTCATATTTTTACGTGTTTTTAAATAAAGTGATTTAGCAATTTTTTGCTAATGAAACTTTCAAAGAGGGAAAGCCACCACAGTTTCCCTCTTTCCTTTTCCTGTCAAGGTGTGACTTTAGAATTTTAACCTTCCGCGGAAGGAAACCGCTTACAGGTTAATTCACACTCTGAATTAACTAAACCTGATTTTTTCTCATAGGCAATCTTTTTTTAGTTAGAACTTTTTAACCAAACTTCTTTCTTTTCTATATAATAATCTATACCGGAAGTCTTTTTAATTTTTTCAAGAGCTTCAATAAGGTTGTTATTATAACTGAACATACCTCTGAATCTGAAATCGCCCAGACTTCGCGGTTTCAAATGAAATTTTATATCATAAATTCTTTCCAGCTCGCCAATAAGATCATTAAGTGTGGCATCCTTGAAAATTATCTCTCCGTTGCGCCATGAAGTATAAATTTCAGCATCAACCGAATTTATATCAATTATCCTCTCTTTTAAATCTAATACCATGCGCTGACCCGGTTTCAGATTTAATTCCTTTCTGGCAAATTTTAACTCCAATGCTACGCTTCCTTCAGCCAGCACTGTCTCAAAAGCATCACTGCAATTGTATGATGATACATTGAATGATGTTCCTGTGACTTTAACATCAACGTGTTCTGTAATAACCCTGAAAGGCTTTTCTTCATTCTTCGTAACTTCGAAATAAGCTTCTCCCTCAAGGTGCACTTCGCGATTTTCAGTGTTGAATAAGGCTGTGTTATAAATGATTTTTGATCCTGTATTTATCCATATCTTACTCCCGTCAGGAAGAGTACATTTTGATACATGCCCTTTGGGAGAAGTAATTTCACAAATCTGACCGGTCTGGATAGTCACAGCAGGAGACCTGAAAAGAATCCATCCGGCAGTCAATGCAACAGGAAAAGCCAGTATAGCAGCAATTCTATACAAAACAGAATACCTTCGTAATGAATTAACAATACCCGAAATATATCTCAGATATGCTCCCTTAAGTTTTAATTTATCTGCCCGGATTTCATTCCGGTCAATAATATTTTCACTTAAATTCCAGACTTTCCGGAACTCATTAAAAATCTTTCTGTTTTCTGTGGATTCATTTACCCACTCATCTATGCAACTTTGTTCTTCCGGACTGGCATTACCGGATATCGACTTGATTATCAGGTTGTCGATATGATCCTGGTTATAGTTCACATTTAGTCATTAAGATTAACTATTATTGGACAGATCTCTCATGTCTGATATTAATGACGAATAACTATTAATTTACCCTGTATTATAATCTCCTTTTTTTGCCGGTGCTCTCAAATTTAAAATAATGGTTCCTCTCTGTTTCCAGATTCCTTAATTTTTTCAGTGCAATACTCATTTGCATCTCGACTGTTTTAACAGATATACTAAGTTTTTGAGCGATCTCGCAATACTTCAGCCCGTCATAGCGGGAAAGCATAAACACCTCTCTGCATTTTTCAGGCAGCTGATTAACACAGTTATTGATGAGATCATATAATTCTGCCTCTTCAACCATATCGTAAAAAGGAATTTGAAGTAATTCGTTATCAACATCGAAAAAAGAAACTTTATTTTTAGTAAGCCGTAAAAAGTCTATCGCCCGGTTTTTTATCGCAACAAAAAGATAGGATTTTACTGACCTTTCAATATTAATATCGTCCCTTTTTTCCCAGATATCGACAAAAAGTTGCTGTACTAATGAACGCGAACTGTCAATGTCCTTCAGGAACCTGTTGGCAAAATAACATAACGGTATATAATATTGATCAAATAAACTGTTGAACGCAGATTCATCGCCCTGTCTGATTTCATAAAGAATATTTAGGTCTGAATAGTCATCCATCAGTTTTTCATAAGTATTAGTTTTATCAAAATAAATAAAACAGAACTACTAAAACAAATATTTTGACGGGATTATTACAATTTAATTTTGTAACATTTATCAATGTGCAAGTTTATAACATTAATTATACATGTCTATCCTGAAACATTTCTTCATAAAGGTCATTCCCCTGATTATCAATGATTATAAATGCAGGGAAATTCTCCACTCTTATCTTTCTTACAGCTTCCATACCCAGTTCCTCAAAATCGATAATTTCAACCGATTTAATGCTGTTTTGTGCTAAAACAGCTGCAGGCCCTCCAATAGAGCCCAGATAAAAACCTCCATGTTTTTTGCATGCCCCGGCAACCTGTCGGGAGCGGTTTCCCTTGCCTACCATAACCATTGACCCTCCCCTGTCCATAAATTCTGCAGCATAGGGATCCATCCTGCCTGAGGTAGTTGGACCGAAACTGCCACTAACCATCCCTTCAGGCGTCTTGGCAGGACCAGCATAATATACCGGGTATTTTTTAAAATACTCTGGCAACGGGTTACCCTCATCAAGCAATCTCTTGATTGCTGCATGTGCCATATCTCTGGCAACAATTAAGGTTCCGTTAAGACTTAAGCGTGTCTTCACAGGAAGGCCATTCAACTGACGAAGAATATCTTTCAATGGCCGGTCAAGATCTATGTTCACAGATGGAGCAAGATTTGGAATTTCGTCAGGCAGAAAACGTGCGGGATCCTTCTCAAGCTGCTCAAGGAAGACACCTTCCGCAGTGATCTTAGCCTTAATATTCCTGTCTGCACTGCAACTGACACCCAGTCCTACAGGACAGGATGCAGCATGCCTCGGCAAGCGGATAACCCTTACATCATGTACAAAATATTTTCCTCCGAATTGCGCTCCGATTCCACTCTCTCTGCAAACAGCCTCTACTCTCTTCTCCCATTCCCTGTCGCGAAAAGCCCTCCCTCCTGAATTGCCTGTATCCGGAAGATTATCGAAAAATCCTGCTGATGCCAGCTTAACCATTTTCAGTGTGGCATCAGCTGATGTTCCACCTACCACCAGAGCCAGATGATACGGCGGACAGGCAGAAGTGGAAAGGTCAAAGATCTTATCTCTTATAAACTGTGTAAGTTTTTCAGGAGTTAACAAAGATTTTGTCTGCTGATACAGAAATGTCTTATTTGCAGACCCGCCACCTTTTGCAATAAATAAAAATTCGTATGTATCTCCCTTTTCTGCAAAAATTTCTATCTGTGCAGGAAGGTTAGTTCCGGTATTCTTCTCTTCAAACATAGAGAGGGGAACTACCTGTGAATATCTTAAATTTTTATCCTGATAGGTATTAAAAATACCCTTCGACAAATGAAAGCTATCATTAACCCCGGTAAAGACATTTTCCCCCTTCTTAGCATAAACTATGGCAGTACCGGTATCCTGGCATGTGGGAAGTTCACCTCCGGCAGCCACCACCTGGTTAAGAAGCATGGTATATGCTACGAACCGGTCATTATCGGCGGACTCAGGATCATTAAGTATTTGTGCCAGCTTCAACAGATGAGATTCCCTTAAATAAAAAGAGACATCTGAAAAAGCTTCACGGGCAAGTAACTCCAATCCCTCCGGCTCAACTTTCAACAACTTCCTGCCGTCAACATAAACAGATGATACATAATCCTTTGTTAAAAGACGGTACCTTGTATTGTCCTGTAATATTGGGAAAGGTTCCTGATATTCAAAATCTATCATTTTATAAAATTTATTATTCCCGAAAAAATAAGTAACCCAGGTACTAATTTATAAAAATATTACTTAAAGATGTTATTCGAATTTTAATAAATAGTTGTCTGCCGGATAATTTTGCCTATCCCGAAATATTGTTATTTTTAATGTTATAAAAAAATAAGATCATTAAGCGGAATGTCTGATATGGGAAAACGATTAACAGCCTGTACATTACAAAAAAGTCCGGGTAAAATTTTTAGATTTTTGATTTATACTTCCTTACACTTAAGGTGCACTGTAAATACAATTTTTATCAGCTCTTTTCTCAGCCTGATCTTTGTCTCTGCACTTTGCATACCGGAAACCTTCTCACAAACCAGTTCCCTTACCGTAAGAACAACCATTTCAAAACAGATATCATCCAAATTTAAATCCCCGGGAAGAATTTTTCTCTTTGTAAGTGAAAGCAAGATCAGTCAGCCCCGTCTGAATACATGGCCTGACAGATCAAATAATATTTTTGCAGTAACACTGGAAGAATGGAATAAGGATAACAGTTTCATTTTTGACGAATCAGCGGAGCTGACCGGTTCAACAGATATTTCTCTGAATGAAATACCACACGGAAAATACCGGATCCAGGTTGTCTGGGATCAAAACAGAGAGGAGGCAGGCATTAACACACCGGGAAATTTATACAGCGAAGCTGTAACTGTCGACATCAATGAAGATCTGGAATTGGTCCTGCCTCTTGAGTTTGTTGTCTTTCCGGAAAAACTGGCTGAACAGAGATTCCTGAAAGAGGTAAATATTAAAAGCAGGATTTTATCTGAATGGCATAAAAGGGATATCTATCTGAAAGCTGCTGTATTATTGCCGTCCGGTTACTTTAAAAGGCCAAAAAAATATTATCCGGTACGTTACACTATTGCCGGGTACGGAGGCAGATATACCAGGGCAAACGGCCTTGTCAAATGGGATAAGAACTTTTATGAATGGTGGATGTCGGACGAAGCGCCGCAGATAATCAACGTTTTTCTTGACGGAACAGGTCCTTTTGGCGATTGCTACCAGATTGATTCCGAAAATAACGGGCCTTTTGGAACTGCTTTAATCAGTGAACTGATACCTTATATTGAAAAAAAATACCGCGCCAATGGAACTCCCGCTTCAAGGTTCCTTGACGGATGCAGTACAGGAGGCTGGGTATCACTTGCATTACAGATATTTTATCCTGATTATTTCAACGGATGCTTCTCTTACAGTCCTGATCCTGTTGATTTTGAAAATTTTCAAAATATAAATATCTACAAGGATAAAAATGCCTTCTATAATGAAGATGGCACTCCCAAACCTCTTGCACGGAATTATTCAGGTGAACCGTATATATATCAGAAAGAGTTTATACAGTTTGAAAACACTCTCGGGTGGAACGACAGCTATGTTACTTCCGGTGGACAATTCGGAGCTTTCAATGCACTGTTCAGTCCGGGGGGAGCCGACGGACTCCCAAAGCCCCTGTTTGACCCGTACTCGGGCGAAATTGACAGAAATGTGGCTGAGCACTGGAGAAAATATGACCTGAAAAAATATTTATCCGCCAATCTTGAAAGAGTTGCTCCTAAAATCCAGGGAAAAATATGGATTTGGATGGGCGAAATGGACAACTACTATCTTGATGCGGCTCTGAGGTCATTTGATAAAATGGTCAGCAGCAATCCCGCACTGGATGCAACAGTAATCTTTGAACCAGGTAAAGGCCATTGCTCGGCATACAGCGATAAGCAGGTTTTGCTGCAGATACAGGAAAGAGTTAACAACAAAAGTGACAGGTAATTTCACTTTACGCTGTTATACGATCTTAATGGGTAAAATAAAAACAGACTAAACCTCCATTAGGTAAAAAATTTGCTGAAATCGGATTATCCACACCCAAAGGATGTAGATTAATAAAATTAATTTTAAACTGTATTAATTCTCATTACCAGCGTCTTATCGCTTTATCCAGTTCGATTTGAAATTCCGGGTCCTTCTCTGTAAATATTCTGTTATCCACTTTCTTAATATCCTCCTCTTTGGTATTGTTATATCTGATGGGGGGAATCCCATCTTTACAAAAGAGATAATTACCCTTGACAAGGTTTGTGGTTGCCTTGTGAAATCTTAAAGGCGATTTTGCAATGTTATATATAAGGTTATTCACCACTTCAACATCGGTAGTCCCTTCGTCAAGAAACATACCGTTACTTTCAGCCCTTCCAGAATTCACACTTACATCGTGAATCCTGTTGCCCCTGATATGACTGCCTGGCTGAAGTCCCAGCATATAGATTCCGCCTCCGTCACTTAACACTTTCATTATATGATGTATATGATTGTTTTTAATGGTGTTCGCCCTGCAGGGAGTGGGCACCGGACTCCACATCCAGCCTATTGAAATTCCGGTATAAGGAAGGTCACATATCTCATTGCCTGTGATCACTGTTTCTGCCGTCAAACCGCACCATATCCCCACAGCCCCGCTGAATTGTTGTCCGCACTTAGTAACTAAACAATTTTCTATTTTATTACCTGAAGCTGCCTGTCCGGGAGCTGAAATCCACCATTTATCACCATTTACCTCCCTGTCGCGTCCCTCTCCTGCCATAATGCCATTCCCTGAAATATCTGAAAACCGTGAATCTGTTACTGAACAATTACGGCAACCGGTACTGTACCAGAGTCCCGTACCCCCGAGGTTTTCAAATTCACAGTCTGTTACAGTGCAGTTTTCGCTCCATTCGACATAAAAAGCGGCCGGGACAACAGACCAGTCCTTTCCGGCAGGCCTGGGATCAAAATGACAGGCCTGTATTCCGCAATAGCCTTTGTCAGGAATGGCCCAAAATGAATGTCGAAAAGTTATTCCCTCAAAATGAATATGCTTTAGCGATAGTTGCAAACGGTTTGTCTCTTGTGCCCGGATTAGTATCATCTCCCGAAGGTGAAACAAAAAAATCTGAACTGAAAGCATAAAAGGAATGAAAAAGAAAGCAACAGATATATAGAATCTTCATGCGCGTATAATTTTATAAATCAATTATTTGACAAACACCTGGCTTATAATTCACCGTTATTACTTTTGTCCCTGCCAGTATCTTCACAGGTTTATGCTCTGCGCTAAAATCTGTTCTACGCACAAGAACCTTATCTCCCAGTGCCAGTCCCGAGACAACAACCCCCGGTTTGTCAGGCAAATCAAAAGTCACAGGCACTCCCCTGTCAAGGAAATCACCATACTCCTGGGCAGCAGAATACACTTCATGTACAAGGCTGGTCTCTTCAGCGAAATCTTTTTTTCCGCTCCACATAAAAAAAGTATCTGTGCCCCTGAAGAGCATGTGCCACAGCAACTCCCGGTATGCCTCCCTGCTCATCTGTTTGATGGCCGGATCATACTCTGATCCTGCAAAAACCGTATTGTAATGGACAAAGCTTATTACCGGTATCTTATGAGGTGTGCTTTTGCCTGCATTTCCTGCATTCATGAGCATATTGTAAAACCACCGGTAATCAGTGTTGTCAAAATCATACCAGTTAAATATCTGGTACCACGGATACACTACAGGCATGGCAAAAGTATATCCTGTTAACGGAAAATCGTTGAACCACTGTCTGTAGTTAGCTTTTTGTTCACTCTTATGGGGATGGATATCATTGAAGAATTCAAAATAATCATACCAGTACCTGTACCCGTCATTAGGATAGACAGCATAGTTTCCAACAAGGGCATCAGGAAAATATGAAAGTACGGGTAAGCTGTAAGAGTAATACTGAAGATAAGACCTCATCCGGCGCATAGTCTCCTGAAACTCCTCAAAACTGAAATCTTCCCCGAGATGCTCGCGGCACCGGATACATCTTTTCGAAGATTGATAGGCATTGTTAACCTCAATTGGCCCGTCAATCTCCCAGTCAGCAAAAATAAAATCTATATGCAAACCCTCATCCTCATACTTTTTCAAACAGTATTCCACACGTTTCCGAATTTCATCTTTCCTGTGATCAAGGGTAAAGGGGCATCCCATTTTGTGTCCGGTGCCAAAACTGTCGTCAAAAAACTTATTACCCTTTGCATCAACATGAGCCGTACTCTCTTCACCGTCATAGAATCCGTATAAAAGTGAAGTAGCATCAATATTGACCCTGAGTCCCAATTTTTCCTGAGCTTTTGCGATAATTATGCCTCTTAAAAGGCTCTCATCCCGATCCTTCAGCTTCCATGAACAGACAACTCCTATACCACGCCTGTCAAGCTCAGCAACAATTGCTTCGGCCATTTTGTCATCAACCTCACCAGGATCGATTGCAGGCCACAAATAGAGAGGGAGCCGGTTGCCCCTGTCAAATTCCGGATAATTTGTATTGTCAAGTATGACCTGAATATTTTCAGGCCATTTAATGTTCTCCAATTCTTTTTCTCCCTGACTGCAGAAATTGAGCAATAACATTACAAATACTATCAGCAGCATATCGTATTAATTTAACGATTATAAAATTGACTTTTCAACTGATTGACAGTTTCAAATATTGTTATGATCTTTGAATCTTCTACCTGGTCGTCCATATTAATACAACATACTCCCGTCAGGTAAGGATTTCCTGAATCATTAACCAGCCGTGTAATTGTTTCTGCCAGCTCCTCTTCAGTAAAGCGGTTAATCGAAACAGGATCGAGCCTTATATTTAAAAAGGTGCCGGGCAGGTATTTCCGTAAAATTTTTATGTCACCACCCCAGCCTGCGTCGAGAAAATCAAGATTCTCAATTTTAGAAAATACCTCCGCATACCTGTGAGGGTCATTTCCACAGTAGTGAATTCCAAAAGGGCGGTATTTCGTGCTCCACTCAAGATCAATGGGCAGTAAAAATTCTTCATACTGTTCCGTATCTATCATCGTATGTGAACATTCAGAATGGAGGAATACAGGTTTTTTAATATTGCGGACATTCCTGTTGACGGAAATGGAACTGGACCCTGTCTCATTCATAATATCCGATACAAATTTTTCCATTATCTCTGCGATTTTTCTGAAATGGATCTTTACCTCCTCCGGTTTTTCATAAAAATCCATAAAAATTCTTTCGCCTGCGAGGTCAAGGGCGATATTCAGCACACCGCTCCAATTTATATCGCCTGTCAGGTAACCATACTTCTCTTTCAGCCTTTCCTGAAGTGCCAAAAATTTTTTGAAGGCATCACTTTTAAAAGCTTTTTCAGCGCTAACCTCAATACGTCCGGCATTACCGGGAATAACCTGCGGTGCTGAGTCCGGTTTATACAAAACTTCACAGCCAAGCATTTCCGACAAAATATAACCAGCTGCATTATGTACAGCGCCTATAACAGGAAGCTTCCGTTCCCTCTCTTTTCCCAGTCCATACTTTCCGAATCGCTCATACAGCTCACGCTCCATGCGCTGCTCCGCTTCCACCCGCTTCAATGGATGGTAGAAAAAGTCCTCATCAAAAATGATTCCTGCATGCCTGTTCCACCAGGAGGGATGAAATACTATATCAACGGGAAGAACTGTTGAGCCGGTAAAAATATTTTTCGTGTAATCAGTCATAATTATTCAGATAATCAACCTGCAGAGGCTATTTTAATATTTTAGTATTGCCGCCCTTCTCCAGGTTAATATCCATATTTCTATCGTTTTTTTTCCATGCCCCACATGTAAAATCAGGTATATCGACAGAATCAGAACGGTTACGTACAGACATTTCGCTCAAAGGGATCACTGCACTCCAGCCGGCCGCATCATAAACATCCTGATCCAGGGGCAATCCGTTATGCAGGCAGTCGATCAACCTCCATGAAAGCTGAAGGTCAGAGCCGTCATGTCCGCTGTCCCTGGCAATTTCCCCCATCTTTTTTGTTATTTCAGGTGTATATTGTTTTTTAAGTTTTTCAAACTCATCCTGTGAAACCCATTGATGGTTCCCGTCTGCCAGGCGGGGCGGCGGAGGGTCAAAAAGAGCAGCCCCCTTTGTTCCGTATATACCATGTATTCTGTTATGGGGTGAAGGTGTGGAGGCATCGTGCTGCAACATAATTGTACGGCCTTTCTTTGTACGCAAAGTGGTAACATTCATGCAACCCCGGTAGTCTTTACCGGCAAATGGCTTATAAAAATCGTCGTCTGCTGCAAGTTTTGTTGCCATATCATTCATCATAAAATCATTGCTCTCGACTGACACAAGGAAGTCAAGTTGGTCACCCCTGTTAATGTCCATTATCTGACAAACCGGGCCCAATCCGTGAGTAGGATAAATATTTCCTTTCCTCCAGGCATACTGTTTTAGCCACCACATATCCCAGTAAGTTGTTTTTGAAAAGTTATTTTTCATCTTACTGGTATTATAAGCGCAATCACCATGAACTACCTCCCCGAAAAATCCCTTCCTTGCCATATTGAGTGTTAAAAGGTGAAACTCCATATATGAACAATTTTCCATCATCATGCAGTGCTTCCGGGTTCTCTCTGAAGTCTCAACCAGTTGCCAGCACTCTTCGATGGTCCCGGCAGCCGGCACCTCGGAAGCAACATGCTTACCCTTCTCCATTGCATACACTGCCATCTCTGCATGTAAATACCATGGAGTTGTTATAATAACCAGGTCAAGATCATCTGCGTCGCACAGCTTTTTCCACTCATCGCGCGTACCGGAATAGAGTGTGGGGTCATGTCCTGTACCTTCAAGCCTTTTTTTTGATGCTTCAACTCTTTCAGGCACTATATCACACAATGCCCTGATCTCAACTCCGTCAATCCGGGTGAGCGATCTCATATGAGCAGGACCGCGATTGCCAAGGCCGATGATTCCAACCCTTACAAAAGGAATTTTGGGAGCAGCATAACCCGACATGTTAAAATGCTGAACCTTATCGGCAGAATTAGCTTTTATGTCTTCTGCAAAGCCGGGATTGTCATGATATTTAAAAGGAGAGGCTCCGCTATTAATAGTTCCTGCAAATCCCAGTCCGGCCAGCCCTGAAATTTTTAAAAAATCCCTTCGGTTTTTTTTCATTTTTGCCTGTTATTATTAAAACCTGAATTGACTTTAAAAGACAATTCAGTTATTATTTGTATTTTTCGACTTTTGACTTTATTTCAATAAATATATGAATTTACTTTTTAAAACAACTAAACATTTATAATCAAATGAAACGAATAAAAAACAACAACTCAATTTTGCAGTTCAGGGTCTATATGATAATTTCTTTGTTATTAACTGTTTTGATATGTTGCACATCAAAAAACCAAAGTAGCAGGGAAAAAAGCAGCTCAGTCAATACCCTTACAAAACAGGAAAAAAAAGATGGCTGGATATTGCTCTTCGATGGTGAAACTTTTAACGGATGGAGAGGCCTGGGATTGGACAGGGCTCCTGAAGGATGGGTAATTGAAGATGCAACAATTAAAATAGAGCCTAAGACTGACTGGCCGCGGCAGGCTGACGGACAGCCAATTCTGGGAGCTGACCTGATAACAGTAGAAACATTTAAAAATTTTGAACTTACATGGGAATGGAAACTGAAAAAAGGAGGAAACAGCGGAATAAAATACAATGTTTCCGAAGAGCTTTCAATATCTTATCCACCCAATGGTTGCGCCCTGGGATTTGAGTATCAGATGATGGATGACACCGGACTCTCCGGAAAGGCTGCAAAAGATAACAGCACTGCTTCATTATATGATCTGGTAGAGCCTGCAACCGACAAAATTCTTAACCCTTTAGGGGAATTCAATTCAAGCAGGATAATATTTAACGGCAACCATGGAGAGCACTGGCTGAATGGCAAAAAAGTACTTGAATATGACCTGAGTACTGAAAAATTTGATGCTCTCCTTCAGAGTAGCAAATTCAAAGACATACCGGGATTTGCCACTAAAAAGAAGGGCCATATAGTACTCCAGGATCATGCAGAGGAAGCCTGGTTCAGAAATATTAAAATAAGAAAAACTGACAGTTAAAATAAAGACTGCCAATTTCTTTAATATCTGATATTTTTCTTTTGGCAGGGTAGATCATTACTGCAAAATCTTCCAATTATCAGTCTGCCTGCTAATGTAATTGCCATACACCAGGTGAAAACATTCCACAAATAAGATCAATGCAGTGAGAGTTCAGCATCAATATCAGTCAGCATCTTCCTCAGTTTTTCAACGACCTCAGGATTATCTTTGGCAACATTAACTGCCTCCCCTATATCTTTTTCCAGATCATAAAGCGAAACCGTAAATTCCCCATCCTTTCCCACACTCCAGCCCAGTGTTTTGGCTATATGCAACTTCCATTTACCATAGCGGACAGCTTCAGGTTTACCATTTCTGGCATAATAGACCAGAGGCCGTTCCGGAAGTTTGACCCGGGCAGGATGTTCAAGCAGGTCTCTTATACTTATCCCGTCAAATTTTAACGGCTCCGGTACTTTAGCTTCTGTAATATCAATGAATGTAGGGAAAAGGTCCATAGAAAGAACCATCTCGTCACAGGTAATACCGGCTGGTATTTTCTCAGGCCATGACATAATGCAAGGCACACGCTGCCCTCCTTCCCATGTTGTTGCTTTCTTACCTCTCAGGGGTTTGGCTGACTCAATGGAAACAGGGCCGTTATCAGATGTAAATATCAACATGGTATTGTCATAGATACCCTCTTCCTTCAAAGCTTTTACTATCTCCCCCATACTCCAGTCAAGCTCCATAATTACATCTCCATACAATCCTTTTTGGCTTTTCCCTTTAAACCGCTCACTCACATGAAGTGGTGTGTGGGGCATATTATGAGCCAAATAGATAAAAAAAGGATCTTCACCCCTGTCCTTAATAATCCTTATAACCTCCTCTGAATACCTTTTAGTCAGATACTTCTGGTCAGGCCCCTCTTCTATTAATGTTTCATTTTTATAGAGAGGCAGAGGAGGGGATTGAAAATCAATATTCCGGTAATAATGTCTGTCCATATCATTTGAATAAGGCACACCATAGAAATGATCGAAACCATGCTCATTGGGCATAAACTGAGGCAGATGCCCAAGATGCCATTTCCCTACAATTGATGTGTAATAACCATTGTCCCTGAACATCTCAGCCATTGTATATTTATCTGTACTCAATCCTCCCTCAGAGTATGGAAATAAAACAGCCTCATGCAGATTTGACCTTTTGGGATATTGTCCGGTCAATAGTCCTGCGCGTGAGGGTGTACATACCGTTGCAGGTACATAAAAATTGGTAAAACGAATACCCTCAGAAGCCATCTGGTCAAAGTTGGGAGTTTGAAATCCTTCTGCCCCAAAGCAGCCAACATCGGCATATCCCTGGTCATCTGTAAAGAAAATGATAACATTGGGTTTATCCTGTTTACCAGAGCAGCCGGCAAAAACAATGGCACAAAACGCTATGACACAGATTATTTTTTTATGGAAAACTACTCTTCCTGTAATATCGGTTTTATAAAATTTTTCAGCCATGGTCATTACTTTTTTATGGTTTACCTCATCCAATCATAAAATTTTGATCGTTACCTCCGGGGACTGGGATTATCAATTTGTCCTGCCGGCCTGACATTGCTACCTTTTTTACCAAGGTCACCGAGATCTTCGCGGGCCCGGTCTGCCAGTTTCATAAGACGTTCAACAACATCAGGATGCTGTTCTGCAACATTAACAGATGAGCTGATATCATTTACAACATCAAATAACAAAGGTTTCATCTCTTCTCCTTTTTTGAAATGAGGGTGGTTTTTATGGATTGTTTCCAAAGGAAGGAATAACTTCCACGGGCCGCTTCTCACTGCCTGGAGCTGCTGTTCCTGGTAATAGTAGTAACCCTCATGAGGGGTTTTTGCATCCTGTTCAAAAATAAGCGGCCGGATATCTTTGCCATCAATGATCCTGTCTTTAGGAGGTTCTGTGCCAGCCAGATATGCCAGGGTCGGTAAAATATCCATTGTTGAACAGAGCTCACTGCAAACAGTTCCGGCCCTGATCTTACCCGGCCACCACATTATAGCCGGAACACGAAAACCTCCTTCTGCAGTTGTATAGCCTCTGCCGTGAAGAGGAAGGTTACTGCCCCGTCTGACGTCGTAATTAGGTGCATCCGGATTAACATTTGATGCAAGTGGAGATCCGTTATCAGAGGTCCATATAACCAAAGTATTTTTTTCAATTCCGAGCTCTTTTAACTTATTGAGGATCTGCCCGGTTGACCAGTCCAGCTCTTCTATGGCATCACCCCAGGGACCGTTTTTACTTTTTCCTCTGAAGTCAGGACTTGAAAACGGCTCTGCCGAACTGCCGGGCATATTGTGCGGCAGATAGAGGAAAAACGGACGATCTTTATTCTCTTCAATAAATTCAAGAGCCTTTTCAGTTTCACGTTTCGTTAACAGATCCCGGTCTGTAGGTGCTTCAATGACCTTCTCGTCTTCCATAAGAGGCAGAGGCGGCCATTTAGACCCGTCTAAATTATCCCCAAGACTCCTGCCCAACCTGAGGCCGGTCTCCCTTGTCATATCATCACTGTAAGGAAGACCGAAGAATGAATCAAACCCCTGTCTGGTAGGAAGAAACTCTTTCTGGTCTCCCAGATGCCATTTACCTATAATTTTTGTAATATAATTCTTCTTCTTCAGTACCTCGGGAATGGTTATCTCATCAGGATTCAGTCCGTAAGGAGAAACGGGACGTAAAACATGTATATCGCGGGGATTGTAATTCATTCCGACCCGTTGGGCATAACAGCCGGTCATCATACTCGACCTTGATGGTGTACAAACGCAGGATGAAGAATAAAAATGAGTAAATCTCTTACCCTCCTGAGCCATTTTCATCAAATTCGGAGTTCTCTGTATCTCACAGCCAAACGGTTCGACATCTCCATATCCTAAGTTGTCGCAAAAAATAACAATAAAATTGGGCTGATCCATATTTTGTGCTGCCGCCTCCAGACTACCGGAACCTAATAGAGCAGCAATATTGACCGGCAAAAGCCAGGAACGGGATCGTCTGAACATACCAGATAAATTCATAATAAATATTTTAAAAATTACTGTTAAACTTAAATTTGTTGTAAATCAATTGCAATAATACAAACAAAATCTCCGATAAGTAGTCTTGTTTAAACATTGATTGGTGTGCATTAATTATATCCGGGATTTTGTTCAAGCACAGCTTCTGTGTTCTTTTCTATTTCACTGTACGGAACAGGCCACAGGTTCTGATGAGGATACAGATTAAAAAACGGATTATATTTATTAACCCTCTCAACCAGTAATCCCAATCTCATAAGAGTAGCCATTCGGTTCTCCTCCAGTACAAGCTCTCTTGCCCTTTCATCAAGTATATATTCAATATCCACTTCAGATGACTCAACTTCCGGTGCATTGGCTCGCCTTCGTATCTCATTTATATCATCAGCTGCCTTGTCAGGATCTCCATCCATTAAATAAGCTTCCGCCCTTATAAGATAAGTCTCAGCAAGCCTCATCTCATATTCATCACGGTGAGTATAAAATGATGGCCCTGTGGCGGTTGTAATAGATCCGTAAACAGTCTGGTCTTCGACCCAAACCTCCTTGGGATGATCGCCCATGCTACTGACTTTAGCAAGGAAAGGAAACCAGTCACGTGTTGTGTCTGTATAACTTTCAAGTATTATTGGCAGATCATCTTTAAACATCCATTTGCCATGATGATCAGATTGGGGATTATTTACCTTCAGGTCGCGAATTATATTATAATCTGCATTTCTTTTGTCCTGATCAAATCCGCTCCGGTTCCATATAGTGTAATAAAAATAATAACTGAATTTGGTCTGACCTGCCGCACGGCCTCCATAATATGTGTTCGGATAGGGAATAAGTGTTGATGTCGTACCATTGTTATTATACAGTTTAAGCCTCCATGTCCTGGGATTAAAACGGCATTCAATTTCATAGTTGGCTCCTCCTCCCGAGATATTAAACTCGCGCTGAAGTACCCATATGGCTTCTCTGTTACCGGAAGAACGGTTTTGATTTCCTTTTCTGAAAAGGTCCCAATAAGCATCACCACCGGAGGCCCATGGAAAATCAGGATTGAAGGTATCATTAACTCTGGAGCCAAACCTTTCGGTCATAAGGCCCATATTTGGATTATTGATAACAGTGCTTGCTGCGGTTATGCAATTATCCCACTGTTTCATTGACAGGTATGCACCAGCCAGGGCATGATAAGCGGCCATATTACTGACTCTTGAATCGTCAACTTCATTGATGGCAGGCAGATTTTCAGCAGCGAATTT
Source organism: uncultured Prolixibacteraceae bacterium (assembly GCA_964495655.1). Taxonomy (GTDB): domain Bacteria; phylum Bacteroidota; class Bacteroidia; order Bacteroidales; family Prolixibacteraceae; genus JAAYJR01. Next base: position 47,971 of record CAZBWK010000012.1, read on the forward strand.
CAGATCCGACACACTCTGATTATATACTTCCATCTGTGAAGCCCTGACATAATCTCTTTTAGGTGCTGTTGTCTCCTCAAGCACAATAGGTACACCTCCATAAATATCAGCGAGCCATTTATACATATACCCGCGGAAAAAACGGGCTTCTGCCTGAATTTTTGTTTTCTCCTCTGCAGTAAGATCTGTAATTTCCAGTTCTGATCTTCCGATAATGACATTTGCATCATAGATAAGCCTGTAACATGGTTTCCAGTAAGAATTATACGCCATCGTACCCGTAGGTGTCAAAAGATCCGGTAACTTATCGGCCACAGTGTCATAACTGGCCAGATCACTACATGTTACAGTAACAGACGGATGCCCGTATGCCGCTCTGCCTAAATAAAAGTCATCTCTGAACCGGTAGTATAAATTATATATACTAGCTTCAAAATCTTTATATGTAATATAGGAGTTCTCAGGTGAATAGAAGCTCAAAGGGACTTCACGAAGGAATTCTCTCTCATCACAAGAAGTAATGATTAAAATGGTTACAATAATTAACAATTTTATAGTTTTCATTTGTAATTGCTTTTAATGGTTTAGAAAGTTACGTCAATACCAAATGTATAATTTCTGATCACGGGATTACCATTGATCATAATTTTTTGTCCTGTCTCAGGATCCCATCCGGGCCATTTTGTAAGGGTCAACAAATTTTTTCCGTTAAAGTATAGCCTCAGATTCTGTATTTGTATCTTATTCAGAAGTTCAGAATTAAAATTGTAGGATAAATTTACATCCTGGAGCCTTAGAAAACTTCTGGGAATATATCTTCTGGTGGTGATACCAGATATCCTGACACCTAATCTCTGGTATCTTGCATCCGGATTTTCAGGAAGCCAGAAGTCCAAACCCGACGGGAAATTCTGAGAATCCCACATAGTATCATTAAATGTATTGAAGCTTGCGAGATCATCTGCTCCCAGATAATATTTATCATTTCCCATAATGGAGTTGAGGAATACCGACAGGGTCCAGTTCCGGTATGTAAATTTATTATCAATACTGAACCGGTAAGCAGGATCTGTGTATCCTATTATCATTCTGTCATCAGGATTTATTATACCATCTCCGGTTAAGTCTTTTATTTTATAACTTCCGATATCTGCAGTTGGAGGTATATCCTCTCCCACCTGCCACAGCGAACCGTCTGTATAATAGTGATAAATGGTACTGAGAGGCTCACCGATGAACAATCCTTCAGAGACAAGGTCATCTTCCTTACCGTCACCATCGTTATCAAATCCAAGGAGTTCTCTCAATTCATTTCTGTTCCTGGAAAAAACAAACCGGGTTGACCATTCAAAATTATTATTTCTGACATTAATAGATGAAAGCGAAATTTCCAGTCCGTGGTTATGCAGTTTACCAAGGTTATCAGGAAATGTTTCAAACCTGGATAAACCCGGAATATCAACGTTATAAAGCAGATTTGTCGTATTACTGTTATAATAATCAACTGCTCCGCTCAACTTCTGATCCAGTAATGCAAAATCGAGTCCGAAATTAAATCCTGTGGTTGTCTCCCATTTCAGGTTAGGACTTGCCAGGTCTGTTATACTTTGAGTATAAACCGGCGTTTTGCTGCCGTTTAGATAGTTATATCCGCCTCCAACCTGTGCCAGGGTTTGATACCTTGAGATTGTCCGGTTACCATTGGAACCATATGATGCCCTTATTTTAAACTGATCAAAGATACCAAGAATGTCCTGCAGGAACTGCTCTTCAGAGGCTACCCACGCTAATGACAGGGAGGGAAAATCACCAAATTTATTATTCTCGCTAAAACCAGAAAAACCATCCCTACGGTATGTCCCCGTGATCATATACCTGTTCTTAAAACTGTAAAACAACCTTGCCATATTATAAATACTCGCTTCTGACCATGCATTTGAGCTTGCTGTCTGCAGATCGGCGCTTCCGGCCTGCAACCTGTTGTATCCAAGTTCATCAGACACAAATTCTGTTGCAGTGGCTGTGGTGGATGTATAATTTCTCTTTTCGGATCCGTAAACAAGGGTTAAAATAACTTTATGATTATCTGAGAAGGAATTCTCATATGTCATAATATTATCATTCGCCCACTCAGACCTGATACCTTCAGTTTTACTACCCACTCCAAGAAAGTTATTATCGTAACCGCGATAATAGTAATGACTTGTTGTAAAGTAATTTGTATTAAAATTCGTCTTGAATGACAATCCTTTAATAAAAGGAATCTTTATATCAGCATAAATATTACCAAAAATATTCAACCTTTTGTCAAAATCATCACTTTCAATATAATAATATGGATTCACCCTGTTACCAACGCCCCGGGGGTTCTGTACAAGAGAACCATCTTCATGGAATGCGGGACAATAGGGAGTATGCTGGTATATTGCCAGGGGACTCAGATCATCACCTGAATAATCACTTGATGTTAAAAATGATTGTACCCCGATTTTAAGCCAGTCTGTCACTTCATTATCTACATTTATTCTGGCATTCCATCTGCTGTAACCCTCATTTACCATATAACCAACCTGGTCTGTATAACCGACAGACATGAAATAGCCACTGTTTTCCGTCCTTTTGTTGATCGACAGATCCTGATTATGAGTATACATCCTGTCATTTGTTCCAATATCATACCAGTCGGTTACAATATTATTTTCATAAGCCCACAATTGTATATTACTTCTGAACATTTGTGTTATATTCCAATTAGGATTTGGTTCAAGATAACCGGACTCAGGCGTACGGCTGCCATTAATGGCATATGCCGCTTCTATTCTCTTAACGTACTCTTCAGGGCTTTCTGGTACAAACCGTTTCGTTGGTTCCTGGAACGAATATCTGGCATTATAATTAATGATCGGCTTATCCTCAATTTGTCCTGTTTTGGTTGTGATGATAATGACCCCGTTTGTTGCCTGCGAGCCGTAAATAGCAGCTGAACTGGCATCTTTCAAGATATCAATTGATTCGACATCGTTTGGATTTATATCTATTAATCTTCCCCTGAAGATCACACCGTCGAGAACTATAAGCGGAGCCTGTGCACCTGATATTGAGTTTCTGCCCCTTATCGACAGTGAGGGTTCCGCACCGGCACTATTAACCTGTCCGACATTCAATCCCGGTGAAGAGCCGTGAAGAGACTGAATCACTGAAACATTTGGCCTTTCAGTGAT
>CAZBWK010000013.1:0-46986 GCA_964495655.1 uncultured Prolixibacteraceae bacterium
CAATTTTAAATTTTTATGTGAAAATAACGGATCACCCATAGTTCATGATTTTTTGCTTATTAAAAATTCCCTGTAACTGTTTAAGTCGTCAAGAAGCATTTGTTCCAGTCCCTTACTTGTGATAGTTCCTCCTGATATTCCGTCGACACTATGTTCTTCAGCGGCTGACTGTCCGCTTTTTTTGATTGTAACGGAGATAAGGTTCCCTGACTGGTCAAATAGTTTTTTCCCTTTAAATGCACTTTGGAATGGTCGTGTGGATATTTCGGCGCCCAGTCCGGGTGTCTCCCCCTGGTGGTCAAATGTTGCTCCGTAGATTGTGTTCATATCACTGTCGAGCGAAATATAACCCCATATAGGGCCCCACAATCCCGCGCCCCGCATGGGAAGTATATATTTGAGACCGCTATCGGTTTCGCATTCAAATACCGGCAGTAACTGTTCATCCTGTGGTTTTGACCTCTCCTTTTTCAGGTCTATAATAAATGCATCCTCTCCTTCTATAATTTCCCCTTTGGAATTGACAACATATTGTTTCCGGATTTTTTCCTCATATAATTTTGCAGCATTGGCAGCAGTGCTTTCAATATTTACAGACGCAAGTATATCCTGCTGCTTTTCAATTTCAATATTTTTTGTCTGGAGGGGTTTCAAAGCCATGGCAACCGAAGCCAGGATCGCAGCAACTAATATTACCATTATTGCTGCATATAAGAATGTATAAATATTACCGTTTCTGTCCATGATCCCGATTTTACTGTTATGCTGAAATTTTCACTTTTTTAGTCCGGCGGTTTATGTGCCCCTGAACCACATAATGATCGATTGTCGGAGCGAAGGTGTTCATTATTAATATTGCCAGCATCATACCTTCAGGGTAAGCCGGATTGAGTACTCTTATCAATATAGCCAGAATACCGGTAAGCAGTCCGTATATCCATTTCCCTTTCTCAGTCTGAGTGGCAGAAACAGGATCTGTTGCCATGAATACTGCTCCGAAAGCAAATCCTCCGATGATCAGGTGCTGCCAAAAGGGAAGGGCCATATAAATATTGCTTCCTGCAAAAATATTCAGGATTATCCCCATTGCCACTCCGCCGGCAACTGTCGAAACCATTATTTTCCAGCTTCCGATACCAGTTACAATGAGCATTGCTGCACCAATTAAAATTGCCAGTGTTGATGTCTCCCCGACAGATCCGGGGATAAAACCCAAAAAGGCTTCTATGGGACTGAAATTAATGTTCCCGGCAGCAGCGTCAGCCATGGGGGTTGCTCCTGTAAAGCTGTCAATAACCTGATCGTTTTTTCCGAGGGCAACCCATACTGAGTTGCCTGACATTTGTGCAGGGTAGGCGAAGAACAGAAATGCACGGGCAAGAAGGGCAGGATTCCAGATGTTCATTCCTGTACCGCCAAAAACTTCCTTGCCAAAGATGACGGCAAATGCAGTTGAGACAGCAATCATCCAGAGCGGAGTCTCGACAGGCATGATCAAAGGGATCAGCATTCCTGACACCAAAAATCCTTCATTGATCTCATGTCCACGTATCTGTGCAAAGATAAATTCAATTCCCAGTCCTGTGACATATGAAACAATTATTATTGGCAATACTTTTAAAAGGCCATATATAAAAAGTCTTAAAAAACCTGAAGATTCAAGTTCCCCCAATGCTTTGAAATGTTGGAATCCGGTGTTGTAGATACCAAAAAGGAGAGCCGGTACCAGCGCCAGCACAACTACCGTCATTGTCCTCTTAAGGTCCAGATAATCGTGGATATGGGTTCCTGATCCGGAGGTTGACTTTGGAACGAATAAAAATGTGAAAAATCCGTTATGAACTGAATGCAGCCAGTGAAACCTGGCTCCTTTCTGCACATAAGCCTCTGTTCTTTCAAAAAATTTCTTTAAGAATTCCATTCGAATAAAAATGATTGAATTAAGTTTTTAAAAAATTATCCAAGCTCTTTTATCAATGCATTAATGCCTTTGCGAAGTATCTCCTGAACTTTTATCTTAGAGGCACAAATATATTCACAAAGTGCAAAATCCTCTTCAATTACCTCATAAAGTCCTAATTGTTCCATTTTGTCTATATCATCTGCCAGGATTGCCTTCAACAGAAAAACAGGCAGTATATCCATTGGCACTACTTTTTCGTACTGGCCTGAAAGTACAAATGCTCTCTCTCCTCCATGCATATTTGCATTCATCTCATAACTTTTTTTAGGAAATAATTTTGAAAGATATGTTTTTGAGGCGCTGAATTTATTAATACCAGGAGTTGCCCATCCGAGTAATTCATATTCATCACCTTCAGGAATAACTGTTATCTGGGAATCAAAAAAGCCCAGAAAATTTTCCGGATTTACTCTTGTTCCGGTGAGGACATTGCCACTGATTATTCTCTGATTATGATCAGCTTTTTTAAGTCTGCCTTCTGTCAGGGATGAGATACGGGCTCCTGCTATGGTTTGGTAATATTGCGGACTTTCAGTTTCTGAACCCGTCAGGGCCACAGTTTTAGCCAGGTTAACATTGCCGGTCTCAAAAAGACGGCCTATGAAAAGCACATCCTGCACATTTATGGTCCATACAACAGATCCTTTTGTTAAAGGGGCAATATGATGGATCTGAATTCCCGGATTACCGGCAGGATGGGGACCTGAGAAGCGCTTAATTTTTGCATTCCCTGTTTTTGAAAACAGAGAGTCGCCGTTTACACCAATGAACACATCACCGGTGGTCAGCTTCGACAGTGCATTTACTCCGGTCTGGAATGTCTGCAATTGATCTTTCAGGATATAATTATAATCGGGTGCCAGCGGGGCGGTGTCAAAGGTTGAAATGAACAGTGCCTGCGGTTTTTCCTCAGGATCTGCAATTATACCGTAAGGCCTGCGCTTCAGAAATGGCCATAATCCGCTTTTCAGAAGGTTTATTTTTATCTCTTCTGCAGTTAATGATTGAGGGTCAGCTTTCATAAATCCCGCGGATCCGCAATCTTTATCAGTTTCAATCACTACCTCAAGTATACGGCGCCGTTCTCCACGGTTGACAGCATGAACTTTCCCTCCCAGAGGGGCTGTGAAAATAACCTCAGGATGATACTTGTCAAAAAACAGTGCATCCCCGGTTTTAACAAAATCGCCCGGCTTAACACTTAATTTCGGAGTGAGACCATGAAAATCGGTAGGTTTGACGCCAACAAATGCAGGTGTTTCAAGAATTTCTGTTTTGCATGCAGCTTTCCCTTTGAGCTTAATATTAAACCCTCTTTTTAACTTAATAACTTCTGACATATTTATCAAGCATAGTATTGTTAATCAGGTTGGCAAAAGTAAATAATTAATTGCCTTTGCGCAATCTTTACAGTTAAAAATTCAAAGATTCAAAATATACAAATAATTCGATATGTTTTCCTTTTTGAGGAGAATAAGATATATTTGAATTCAAATTTAATAAAGAATTTATTTTACAATATTTTTTTCAGAGTTGGCGTTTTTAGTATAGTTTTTGTAGTTTTTCTATAAAAAAACTTATAAATCCCGATAAAGGAGGGGATAAAGTTTAGGGGGAAGGACTCCTGTAAGATACAATATAAAACAATTAATTTCATGAAACAATTATTAACTGTCCTGATATGTTTGCTGGCAGGAACATTAACCCGGCTAAACGGGCAGGAAGAGAATTTTTATTATGAGAATGCAGTTTATGATGAAAATATAAAAACTGTACTTATGTACAGGGAAGGCTTTGAGTTGTCAAATCCGGTCAGAGAGCTTAATGAAGAGACACCCCTGGTATTTATGTTTGATGATCTGTCGGGGGAGGTTAAAGATTACTATTATACAATTATTCACTGTGATGCCGACTGGAATGAAAGTTTTATTCCTCAGAATGATTACCTTGAAGGATTTACTGAGAACCCTTTAGATGATTATGCCCGTTCGTTCAACACGACATTTGATTATGTAAATTACAGGTTGTTCCTACCCAACGAGAATATTGATTTTAAGCTTTCGGGCAACTATGTGCTGGTAGTTTTTGAAGGTGCCGGCAGGGAAAATATTGTACTTAGCAAGAGGTTTTATGTGGTTGAGCCTTTGGTAAATTTAGAGGGTACTGTGCGCAGGGCTACCCTCGACGCATTTAAAGGAGAGAATCAGGAGGTAGATTTTACCATTTATCATGATAACCTGAACATTCTTTATCCTTCAGAGGAGGTAAAGGTTGTCATTATGCAGAATAACCGGTGGGATAATGCTATTCGTAATCTTAAGCCATTGTTTATACGCGACAGGATGCTTGTGTATGACTATAACAGAGAGAATGTTTTTATTGCAGGGAATGAATTCAGGTATTTTGATAACCGGACAAATAAGGTAAACGGGGAGAATGTACTTTCGACTGAGTTTCACCGGCCCTATTTCCATAAGACCCTTATGAAGGACGAGGTACGATCTAACCGGCCCTATTTTCCTTACAGGGAGATGAATGGGAAGTATGTTGTGGAGAGTCAGGACAGGGAGGTTGAGGATTTTTCGGTTGAGTGCGATTATACTTTTGTGCATTTCACACTGCCACTTGAGTCGGTTTTGTTGGGAGGTACCATTAATGTATTCGGGGCATTAAGCAACTGGAATGCCAACAAGAGCAATGAAATGACCTGGAATTTTAACACCAGTGCATATGAGTTAACCCTTTTGCTGAAACAAGGGTACTACAATTATATGTATGTTTATGTTCCTCAGGGTTCTAAGGTGGCAGATCATAAAAATATTGAGGGTAGTTTCCGGGAAACAGAAAATGATTACCAGATCTTTGTTTATTATAAAGAGGTATCCTCGCGTTATGACAGGCTTATCGGTTACCGTCAGCTCAATTCTTTAACCAACAGGCAATAATTTATCTCCTTATCAATGATTCAAAAATTTTTATTTTTGGTGTTATCGGGCATATCTTTAACGGGTTGTATCTGTACTCCCGGATATGTTTATAATGAAGGATCCATATACGGGACTGTTTATCATATTGTCTATGAGAGTCCTGACGGAGATGATCTTCATGATCAGATAAAGGAGAAGCTGGACAGGTTAAACAGAATATTTTCCACTTTTGACACATCGTCTGTCATCTCCGGGATAAATAACAATAAGCCGGTTGAACCGGGCCCTGAATTTTTATTCTGTTTTGAACGTGCAATGGAGATTTCCGGGATTACCGGGGGAGCTTTTGATATTACTGCCGGCTCGATGGTCAATGCGTGGGGGTTCGGACCGGAAGAGAAAAAGAGAATGACTCCGGATATAATTGACAGCTTAAAACGGATAACAGGTTATAAAAAAATAGCCTTTACAGATGGCAAGATAAAAAAAGAGCTGCCTGATATAAAAATTGACATGAGTGCAATTGCGAAGGGATATACATGTGATATTGTAGGAGGGTGGCTGAATGAAAAAGGATGTGAAAATTATATGGTGGAGATCGGGGGAGAGGTGGTAGCTAAAGGCAGAAATGAAAAGGGTAGAATATGGACTATCGGGATCAGTAAACCCGACGAGAACAGTTTTTTTGCCACAACAGAGCTTCAGGCCCGTGTCAGGTTACCGGAAAGAGCTCTTGCCACATCCGGCAACTACCGCAATTTCTATGTTGAGGATGGTAAAAAATTTGCACATACTATCGATCCTAAAACCGGTTATCCCGTTCAGCATAACCTTCTTAGTGCAACAGTAATGGCTCCCTCCTGTATTGATGCTGATGCATTTGCCACTGCTTTTATGGTTTTGGGACTTGATGAGTCTGTCAGGATCAGCAGGGAAATTCCCGGCTTTGATGTTTATTTTATATATTCTGCCGATGAGGGGAAAACAGAGGTTTATATGTCGGACAACTTCAAAGAGTTACTTGTCGATTAATTATTGTCCTTTAGCGGTTTTAACAATCTGACCTTTTTGAAATCTGGCTCGGTCTTCAGCTTATCCCGTTCAAGGCGGTCTTGAGTCCTGGCACAATATATCCCCTGACTGTTAAGATGTTTATTTCCTCCTACATGTATGTTGGGAAATTTGCCTCCTCTTTTTATTAAGATCCTGAGCGCCAATCCCAGGAAGGCGATAGTGACTATGACAACAGACAATACTATTAATTGCAGTAATTCCATGGGCCTGTTTGTTAAACTTATAAACAGATGTTAAAATTAATATATTATATCAAAAACAAGCTGCCGATCATGCTTTATTAATATAACCGTACAGAAATGAATTTGTTTTCAGTTGAGGATTTTTATTATAAAACGACTCAGATTTCTTAACTTTAAGGTTTTAAAAAACCTTTATCATGGAAAAGCATATCAATGTTGCAGCCTCCCTGCAAATAGGGCTGAGTGTACTTGGAATTATTGCAGGCATTATAATTTTTGTGATACTTTATTCTGTTGCCGGAGTTGTTGCCGACCAGGAGGCACATTTGATACTTACAGTTATCGGGAAAGTGATTGCCGGAATACTTTTAATTTGCAGTCTGCCCGGAATAATTGCGGGTGTCGGACTCTTTAAAAGAAAAGAGTGGGGCAGGATATTGACTCTTATAATTTCAGTGCTTCACCTGGTGAATTTTCCTTTCGGTACTGCAGTCGGTATATATTGTATATGGGCAATGATACAGCCGGAGGTAATAGCGCAGTTTAAAATAAATTGATGGTACAGTACGAGATAAGGATTACAGGAAGAGTGCAGGGAGTGGGATTCAGATATTTTGTTCATCGGATTGCCGGTGACCATAATATTAAAGGCTGGGTACAAAATTCCCGGGACGGAGGTGTTTTTATATTTGCCCGGGGTGAAGAGAGAGATATTGAAACATTTATAGACCATATACGCATAGGCCCCTCCCTTGCACGCATAAAAGAATTCAGAAAACAACGTGTATCTGTTTCAGAATCCCTGAATGATTTCAGGATTAAGTATTAGGGCAGAATTTAAGATATTTAAAAATATTATATGAAGAACTATCATTTAACTCCCTCTCAGTTTAGAAAAGAGGGGAAAAAGATCATTGACTGGATAGCGGATTATTATGAAAATATTGAACAATATCCTGTATTATCGCAGGTTAAACCCGGTGAAATTATATCCTCATTACCTGCCGCCCCTCCTTTTAAAGGAGAGCCTTTTGATGATATTATCAAGGATTTGAACCAAAAGATAATTCCCGGGATAACACATTGGCAGTCACCCGGTTTTTTCGCATATTTCCCTTCAAATACATCCTTCCCCTCCATTTTGGGTGATTTGGTGAGTTCAGGACTGGGAGTGCAGGGTATGATATGGGCAACAAGTCCTGCAGCAACTGAACTGGAGACGAGAGTGCTCGACTGGCTGGCTGAAATGATGGACATGCCGCAAAAGTTCAGGTCTTCTTCAACGGGAGGAGGAGTTATACAGGATACGGCATCTACAGCGGCTCTCACTGCACTCATTGCAGCACGTGAAAGAGCAACCGGATTTGAAACCAATAAAAAAGGTGTCAGACAAAGGTTTACTGCTTATGTATCTGGACAAACACATTCATCCCTTGAGAAGGCTGTTAAGATGGCCGGTATAGGTTCTGATAATTTAAGGATAATAGGTGTTACAGAGAAATTTGCAATGCGTCCCGACCTGTTAAGGCAACAGATACAAAAAGATAAAAAAGAGGGATTTTTTCCGTTTTTTGTCTGTGCAACAATTGGCACAACCTCCTCAAATGCCATTGATCCGGTAAGAGATATAGGTGAGGTTTGCAGAGAGGAGAACTGCTGGCTTCATGTCGATGCTGCAATGGCCGGAACAGCAATGGTATGTCCTGAATACAGGCATTTCAAAGATGGAATAGAACTTGCTGACAGTTATTCATTCAATCCACATAAATGGATGTTTACAAATTTCGATTGCGATGTTTTTTGGGTAGGGAACAGACAGGAGCTTATAAATGCTTTTTCAATATTACCCGAATATTTAAGGAATAAAGCATCAGAATCGGGTGAAGTTTTTGATTATCGTGACTGGCATGTACAACTGGGACGGAGATTCCGGTCACTTAAGCTCTGGTTTGTTATTCGCCATTATGGAGTAGAAGGATTACAGTTTCATATCAGGAAACATGTTGAGCTTGCGCAGAGATTTGCATCATGGGTAAGGCAGTCTGACCAGTTTGAGCTGGTTGTCGATCCTCCTTTAAACCTTGTCTGTTTCCGTCATATTAAAGGCGATGATTTTAACATGAAGCTGATGAATGAGGTTAACAATGCCGGACGAATATATTTTACACATACCAAATTAAATGGAGAGGTAGTATTGAGAATGTGCATTGCGCAGACTCATACCGGAGAGGAGCATGTTTTTAATGCCTGGAAGCTGATCTGTGACACTGCTGAGAAAATAAGCAATCAGTGAATTGACAACCACCGTTAACAGATTAAAAAAAAGCTGTCTTAAAGTGTAGCCCTTTTGATAATTGTCTAATTGACAGACAGCAAAGGAGATCACTTATAAAACAGCTTCTTTAACAATCAGCTTATACTGTTATTTTTTAATATTAGCTAAAGCAGCGGCAACGCGTGCGATTGGAACGCGGTAGGGTGAACAACTGACATAGTCCATTGCAACGCTGTCGCAGAACATAACAGATGAAGGTTCACCACCGTGCTCTCCGCAGATACCGATTTTCAGGTCAGACTTAACACTGCGGCCTTTTTCGACACCCATTTTAACCAGTTGTCCTACACCTTCCTGGTCAAGTATCTGGAAAGGATCATTTTTAAGTAAACCTTTCTCAAGGTAAACAGGCAGGAATTTGCCGGCATCATCCCGGGAATACCCGAATGTCATCTGGGTAAGGTCATTTGTTCCGAATGAGAAAAAGTCGGCAATACCGGCGACATCGTCAGCCGTTAATGCAGCCCGTGGCACTTCGATCATGGTACCCACAAGGTAATCGATTTCAGTTCCCTTTTCTTCGAATACTTTTTTAGCTGTTTCGTTGATGATATCAGCCTGTAACTTGAGTTCTTTCACAGTGCCAATAAGTGGAACCATGATCTCAGGACGTGCATCAACGCCTTTTTGTTTCAATTCAACAGCAGCTTCAATGATAGCCCTGGCCTGCATTTCTGTAATCTCAGGATATGTATTTCCCAAACGGCAGCCTCTGTGTCCAAGCATAGGGTTAAATTCATGCAGGTCGTCAACCAATGATTTAACCTCCTCGACTGTTATACCCATTTCATCGGCCATCTCTTTCTGGTTGGCTGTTTCATGAGGAACAAATTCGTGAAGCGGGGGGTCAAGCAACCTGATTGTTACTCCGTAACCTTCCATTGCTTCAAGAATTCCTTTGAAGTCATCACGCTGATATGGCAATAATTTAGCCAGAGCTTTACGTCTGTCGGCTTCATTTTTGGCAAGTATCATTTCACGCATAGCTTTGATCCTGCTGCCTTCGAAAAACATATGCTCTGTACGGCATAGTCCGATACCTTTAGCGCCAAAGCCTTTTGCAACTTTTGCATCATTAGGAGTATCTGCATTAGTGCGGACGCTCATTCTGGTGTATTTGTCGGCAAGATCCATTATTTTGCCAAAGTTGCCACTTAAATCAGGATTCTTGGTAGTTATCTTACCTTCATATACTTTTCCTGTTGAACCGTTAAGAGATATCCAGTCTCCCTCTCTGAATTCCTTCCCGTCGATTGTCATTACACGGGTTTTATAGTTGATTTTCACTGCTCCTGCTCCGGAAACACAGCATTTTCCCATACCACGTGCAACAACGGCAGCATGCGAAGTCATACCTCCGCGGGCAGTAAGAATTCCTTTTGCAATATGCATTCCTCCGAGGTCTTCAGGTGAAGTTTCAACACGGACAAGGATGGAAGCATCATATTTGTCTGCTTCATCTGCAAAAAACACTACCTGTCCGGTTGCAGCACCAGGCGATGCCGGTAATCCTTTTGCCACCTCTTTGGCTGCTTTAATAGCCTCGGGGACAAAAACCGGGTGAAGTAGTTCATCCAGTTTATTAGGATCAATTTTCTTCAGAGCTGTTTTCTCATCAATATGACCGTCTTCAAGCATATCAACGGCAATTTTTACCATTGCAGCGCCTGTTCTCTTTCCGTTACGGGTTTGAAGAAGCCACAGTTTACCTTCCTGGATGGTAAATTCGAGATCCTGCATATCTTTATAGTGATCTTCAAGTTTTTGCTGGGTCTCATCCAGTTGTTTATAAAGTTCGGGCATAGCCTCTTCGAGCGACGGATACTTAGCTGCTCTCTCTTCTTCACTTATTCCCTGCAGTGAAGCCCATCTTTTTGAGCCTTCCAGTGTAATTGACAGCGGTGTACGGATGCCTGCAACCACATCTTCACCCTGGGCATTGAACAGGTATTCACCGTTAAATATATCTTCACCGGTGGCAGCGTCACGGGTAAATGCAACCCCGGTTGCAGAGTTGTTCCCCATATTGCCGAACACCATAGCCTGAACGTTAACTGCAGTACCCCATTCATCAGGTATCTGCTCCAGACGGCGGTAAAGAGTTGCACGCGGGTTATTCCAACTGTTAAATACTGCAGCAACTGAGCCCCATAGCTGTTCCCATGGATCTGTAGGGAAGTCCTTTCCTGTTACCTTTTTTACAGCTGCTTTAAACCTTTTAACCAGCTCCTGAAGATCTTCAGGTGTGAAATCAGTATCAAGTTCAATTCCTTTTTCTTCTTTTAACTGATCAATTATTTCTTCGAACGGATCATGTTCTTCCTTACTGGCTGGTTTCATATCCATGACCACATCGCCATACATCTGGATAAACCTGCGGTACGAATCCCATGCAAAACGGGGATTGCCCGATTTTTTGGTAAGTGATTCCACTGCCACATCGTTCATACCAAGGTTCAACACGGTATCCATCATGCCGGGCATTGATGCCCGGGCTCCTGACCTTACAGACAGAAGGCACGGATTATCTTTGTCTCCGAATTTAGTCCCGGTTAAATTCTCTACCAATTCAACAGCGGCTTCGACCTCTGGTCTGATAAGCTCAAAGGTTTTCTCCTGGCCCTGTTCATTATACATAGTACATACTTCGGTAGTGATTGTGAACCCGGGTGGTACCGGAACGCCAATCAGATTCATTTCAGCAAGGTTGGCGCCTTTACCTCCCAGCAGGTTTTTCATATCGGCCTTACCTTCAGCCTTACCTGCACCAAAGGTATAAACATGTTTTGTCATAATTATTCTTTTAAGTTATTAAAATGCAATATATTTCTAAATTGTTTATTATTAATATTATATCCCTGCTACAGCAGCTGTTTGAACACGAGGTGAAATTCTCCGTCATCCTACAGGCAATTCAGGGGTGCAAAAATAATTTTATTTTTTGATAATAGAAACTTTTTCGGACTGTTACTGCTTAACATTAACATTTAAGCTTTTGTTTTAATTATATTAACATTTAATCTTTTACAATCAATATTACTGTCAAAAATTCACCTTATTCAGTACATCCGGGTAAAATTTTCATACCATATTAGTTTTAAGAAGACAATATGTCCATTTATCAGTATTGGTTTACTGTTTGCAATAGAAAGCATATCTATAAAATTTGTCGGATATGAATCTTAATAATTTTACCATAAAAGCACAGGAAGCCATACAGAACGCTTTTCAGATTGCCGGGGCAAATAACCAGCAGGCCCTTGAGACCGGCCATATATTAAAAGGTCTTATTAATTCTGCAGAGAATGTAGTTGAGTTTATACTTAAAAAGTTAGGTGTTAATGTTCCTGTATTTACCGGGGCGCTTGACCGGATTATTGAATCTTATCCGAGAGTAACCGGTGCCGAGCAGTATCTTTCACCCACTTCCAATATGGTCTTGCAGAAATCGATTGACATGGCCCAAAAGATGGGAGACCAGTTTGTATCGGTCGAGCATATTCTCCTCTCTCTTATGGAGGCTAATGATACCATTTCCCGTTTAATGAAAGATAATGGCATGACTGTCAAAGATATGCAGAAAGCTATTGCAGAGCTCAGGAAAGGTTCCAGGGTAGACAGCCAGACTGCAGAAGACCGTTTTAACTCTCTGAACAGGTTTGCCTTGAATTTAAATGAAAGAGCACGCTCCGGGAAGCTTGATCCGGTTATAGGCAGGGATGATGAGATCAGGAGGATATTACAGATACTTTCCCGCCGCACAAAAAACAATCCGTTGCTTATTGGCGACCCGGGAACCGGTAAAACTGCCATCGCAGAAGGCTTAGCCCAAAGGATTGTTAGAGGGGATGTTCCTGAGAATCTTAAGTCAAAGCAGGTATTTTCACTGGACATGGGGGCACTTATCGCAGGAGCAAAGTATAAGGGTGAGTTTGAAGAGCGTTTGAAGGCTGTTGTACATGAAGTTGTACATTCTAACGAGGAGGTTATCCTTTTTATAGATGAAATACATACCTTGGTGGGAGCGGGGAAAAGTGATGGTGCGATGGATGCTGCAAACATTCTGAAACCCGCTCTGGCAAGAGGTGAGCTGAGGGCTGTTGGCGCCACCACATTCAGTGAATATCAAAAATATTTTGAGAAGGACAAAGCTCTTGAACGCCGGTTCCAGGTAGTACATGTGGATGAACCGGATACACTTAGCTCAATATCTATTTTAAGGGGTATAAAAGAGCGTTATGAGAATCATCATAAAGTCAGGATTAAAGATGATGCAATTATTGCAGCGGTTGAATTATCACAGAGATATATCTCCGATCGTTTTTTGCCGGATAAGGCAATTGACCTTATGGACGAGGCAGCTGCGAAGCTACGGCTGGAGATGGATTCAATCCCTGAAGAGCTTGATGAAACGGAACGGCGTATCAAGCAACTGGAGATAGAACGCGAAGCTATTAAACGTGAGAAAGATGATAAAAAGCTGAACTTGCTGAATGAAGAGATCTCTAACCTGAAAGAGGAGAGGTCAAAACTTAGTGCGAGATGGCAAAGTGAAAAGTCAGTTATTGAAGCAATACAGAAGAAGAAATCTGAAATTGACAATTTCAGGATAGAATCGGAGGAGGCTGAAAGGCAGGGATGGTATGAGCGGGTTGCAGAACTGAGGTATGGGAAGATCAAGGAGGCAGAGAATGAGATTTTAACATTACAGCAGGAGCTTCAGAGACTAAAGGAGGGCGACAGTCTTATCAAAGAAGAGGTGGATGCGGAAGATATTGCTGAGGTAGTTGCGCGGTGGACAGGGATACCTGTTTCTAAAATGCTGCAGAGTGAGCGAGAAAAACTGCTTCATATGGAGGAGGAACTTCATAAGCGGGTTATCGGACAGGATGAGGCGATTGCAGCTGTTTCGGATGCGGTACGAAGAAGCAGGGCAGGCCTTCAGGATGACAAAAGACCAATAGGCTCATTTATTTTCCTGGGTTCGACAGGGGTGGGGAAGACTGAATTGGCAAAAGCCCTTGCAGAATACCTTTTTAATGATGAGAATATGATTACACGCATTGATATGTCGGAGTACCAGGAAAAATTTTCAGTAACCCGCCTGATTGGAAGCCCTCCCGGATATGTGGGGTATGATGAAGGGGGGCAGCTTACGGAGGCAGTGCGTCATAAACCCTATTCAGTTGTTCTTTTCGATGAAATTGAAAAGGCACATCCCGACGTTTTTAATGTTCTTCTGCAGGTGCTTGATGACGGCCGCCTGACCGACAATAAAGGTCGTACTGTAAACTTTAAAAATACAATAATCATAATGACCTCCAATCTGGGTTCACACCTCATCCTGGAAAATATGGAAAAGATGGATGCTGAAAACCAGAATGTTGTAATGGAGGGGATACGTAAAGACCTTTTGGAATTGCTGAAAAGAAATATCCGGCCGGAATTCCTGAACAGGATTGACGAGACAATCGTGTTTACTCCGCTTTCTAAGGAGGATATTAATGAAATTGTTAAACTGCAGTTCAGCCAGGTTGTAAAAAGGCTGGCAGGCACTGATCTGAAAATAACCATTACCGATCCTGCAATTGACCTGCTGACAAAACTGGGTTATGATCCCCTGTATGGTGCGCGGCCTGTTAAGAGGGTTCTGCAAAAATATGTTCTCAATGAATTATCCCGAAAAATACTTGCCGGACTGGTAGATAAATCAAGTGTGATTGAAATAGATAATGAAGGAGATGTCCTGATCTTCAGAAATCAGGTTATCTCTTCAAGATAATCAGTTAACTCCCTGCATGCCATTTTTAAACCATTGTCTGCTTTTGTAATTAAAGCGGAGACACTGTTTTTATTGTTTTCGTTTGCGGTGATCTCTATTTTTTTTAATACCTCAGCTGTTTCCTCCATTTTGAAAACCAGAGCTGAAGATTTTGCCGTATGTGCTTCCCTGATTAATGAGTCGTAATTACCATCTTTCAGAAAATTATTCATATTCAATATGAATTCGGGAACCTGTTGAACAAAAATGTTGATAATTTCGATCATAAAATCTTTGTTCCCGTTACTTAATTCTTCAAGATAGTTTAATTTTACATATTTAAATTTGTCGTTCATCCTTTTTTTTGTAAAACTGAATGTGCAAGATAATTTAAATTATTGAATTTATTTGTTACAAATAGCCGGACATTTAAATATTTTCCATAAAATTACAATAAATGAAAGCAACCGCATTAAATGCAATCCATAAAAATTTGGGAGCTAAAATGGTGGAGTTTGCAGGTTTTGAAATGCCTGTTGAATACAGTGGCATCATCGATGAGCACATAGCTGTTCGTCAGTCTGCAGGAATTTTTGATGTTTCACATATGGGTGAGTTTTGGATCAGGGGGAAAGAAGCCATTGAGCTTATTAAGAAGGTCTCTTCAAATGACCCGTCAGTGTTAAAGCCCGGTATGGCTCAATATACCTGTTTGCCAAATGGCAGTGGAGGAATAGTCGATGATCTTCTGGTCTACTGTTTCGGCGATCAGGAATATTTATTGGTAGTTAATGCTTCCAATACAGAAAAAGATCGCGAGTGGATTGTAAGTAAAAATAAGTATGATGCTGTATTGGATGATGTATCTTCAGAGATAAGTCAGATTGCAGTTCAGGGTCCCGGTGCAATTAAGATATTACAGAAACTTACCGATATCAACCTTTTGGAAATCAAATCCTATCATTTTGTTACAGGAGCGTTTGCAGGGGTTGATGAGGTTATAATTTCTGCCACCGGATACACAGGAGCAGGAGGTTTTGAACTATACTTTAAAAACAGGCATGCATTAAACATTTGGGAGGCTGTTACT
The DNA here is from genome assembly GCA_964495655.1 of uncultured Prolixibacteraceae bacterium. Lineage (GTDB taxonomy): Bacteria > Bacteroidota > Bacteroidia > Bacteroidales > Prolixibacteraceae > JAAYJR01. The sequence continues at coordinate 15,333 of CAZBWK010000013.1, forward strand.
GATGCAGGCAGGGAATACGGGATTAAACCGGCAGGCCTGGGCGCAAGAGACACACTGAGGCTTGAAATGGGTTATTGCCTTTACGGTAATGATATTGACGATACAACCTCTCCTCTTGAGGCAGGCTTAGGATGGATAACAAAGTTTAATAATGACCGTCAGTTTATTGATCGCCACATTCTGGAGATGCAGAAGAATGAAGGAGTAAAACGAAAATTAAGGGGGTTTATACTCAAGGATAAAGGTATACCCAGGAAGGGTTATGAAATATTTAATTCAGAGGGTGAGGTTACAGGAAGAGTTACATCGGGAACCATCTCTCCGGTGTTGAAGCAGGGTATAGGGATGGGGTATGTGTCTGCCGCTTACTCTGCATTCGGAACCAGGATATTTATTAAGATCAGGAATAAAACTATTCCTGCTGAAATTGTGAAATTGCCATTTGTTTAAATTCCTGCTCCTGTAAGATTAAATAACTTTAATTAATGGACTTATAATTAATAAAATTTTAATAAAAAAATCAATCTTAATAAGAATCTGATAAATTTGCGGATATGGATATTTTTTAATTAGTTAAATAAATAAAACGTTGTAATAATGAAAAAACACAATTTTTATGCAGGGCCATCTATCTTGCCCGGTTTTACCAAAGAAAAGACTGCTGAAGCTGCTATCAATTTTGCCGGCACAGGCCTTTCCGTTATGGAAGTTTCTCACCGCAGCAAAGAATTTGTTGCTGTAATGAACGAAGCCAAAGACCTTGTAAAAGAGTTGCTTCAGGTACCCGACGGTTATTCAGTGTTGCTACTGCAGGGCGGAGCCAGCACCCAGTTTTTAATGGTTCCCTATAATTTGATGAAGAACAAAGCTGCCTACCTGAATACGGGCTCATGGGCATCAAAAGCAATTAAGGAGGCTAAGTTATTCGGGGAAGTATTGGAGGTTGCTTCATCAAAAGATGCTAATTATAACTATATTCCCAAAAACTATCAGGTACCTGATGACGTGAGTTATTTTCATATTACAACAAACAATACGATTTTTGGAACGGAGTTATTGAAGGACCCCGATGTTAAAGTTCCTCTTGCTGCAGATATGTCATCTGATATATTCAGCCGGCCTGTTGATGTGTCGAAGTATGACGTGATCTATGCAGGAGCTCAGAAGAACCTCGGTCCTTCGGGGGCAACCCTTGTCATTGTTAAAGAGGACGCCCTCGGTAAAGTTGACCGTCCGATACCAACGATACTTGACTACAAAGTACAGGTTGCAAACGGATCAATGTTCAATACACCTGCAACCCTTCCTGTATTTGCTTGTCTGCAGACCCTGAGGTGGTTAAGGGATCTGGGAGGAGTTGAAGCGATTGAAAAGATCAATATTCAAAAGGCTGATCTGCTCTACGACGAACTTGACAGAAATAAATTATTTGTGCCGACAGTTGAGAATGCAGAAGACCGCTCCAGGATGAATGTAACCTTTGTTATGTCTCCTGAATATGTTGAACTTGAATCTGATTTTCTTGAGTTTGCCACATCAAAGGGCATGGTTGGAATAAAAGGGCACCGGTCTGTAGGTGGCTTCAGGGCTTCTCTTTATAATGCAATGCCTGTTGAAAGTGTAAAAGCGCTGATTGAAGCAATGCAGGATTTTGAAAAAAATAAATAAAATTAATACTGTATAGATGTATATTTGTTGTAGCGCTGAAATTAATCAGCATTACAACAAATTCAGATCATGAAGAAAGTATTAATTGCAACCGAAAAACCCTTTGTCTCAGCTGCAGTAAACAAAATCAAAAAGATTTTTAAAAAGGCAGGTGAAGAGTATGAAGTCAGGCTGCTTGAAGCATACTCGTCGCGAAAAGATTTGCTGGAAGCAGTTTCTGATGCAGATGCATTAATTGTAAGGAGCGACATCATTGACAGTGAGATTATCAATGCGTCCGGGCAATTAAAGATCCTGGTGAGGGCCGGGTCAGGTTATGATAATATAGACCTTGATGCCGCCACACTTAAAAATGTCGTTGTAATGAACACTCCAGGTCAGAATGCAAATGCAGTTGCAGAGCTGGCAATAGGGCTGGCAATTTTCGGGATCAGGGAAATGTTCAGCGGCCGGCCCGGAGGAGAGCTGAGGGGCCGTACCCTCGGACTTCACGGTTTTGGTTACGTTGCCCGGAATGTATTCAGGATAGCAAGATCTTTTGGTATGAAGGTAATTGTTTTTACCAGGTACAGCAAAAGTGCAGCCGCTGCTATTGGTTTGAAAGTAACCGGATCGCTGGAGCAATTGTATGAAAAGAGCGACATAATTTCCATTCATGTGCCGGCAAGGGGTGAGCATATAAGATCGGTGAGTTATGAGATACTGAGAAACCTTAAAGATTATGCTCTGTTAATAAATACTTCCCGCAAAGAGGTTATCAACGAAACAGACCTTGTAAGGATTATGGAAGAGAAACCCGGCATTAAATATTTATCCGATATCAGGCCTGACTGTGAAAATATTTTTCACGATAAATTTCCCGGGCGATTTTTCTTTACACCCAAAAAAGCGGGGGCACAAACTTCAGAAGCCAACACAAAAGCAGGACTGGCAGCAGCAGAGCAAATTGTGAAGTTCTTTGAGACCGGTGAACGCACATTTCAGGTGAATAAAAGTTAATTATCTCCGAAAACTTATTATATATAGTTTGTATTTAAAATTGAATTATGGCAACAATAAAACCTTTTAAAGGCCTTCGTCCTCTGAAAGAGATAGTAAAGGAACTGGCCTGCCTTCCGTATGATGTGATGAATTCACAGGAAGCTGCAGAAATGGCACATGGAAAGGAAAAATCATTACTTCGCATAACGAGGGCGGAGACAGAGTGCCCCGATTTAGAAGATATTCATTCGGAGGAGGTTTATAATAAAGCTCTTCAAAATTTTACTGCATTTCAGGAAAGGGGTTGGCTGGTGCAGGACGAACATCCTGAGTTTTATATCTATGCCCAGACGATGAACGGAAGGACGCAGTACGGGATAGTTGGTGCGGCAGCATGTTCTGACTATGAAAAGGGAATAATCAGGAAGCACGAACTTACACGTCCCGACAAGGAGGAAGACAGGATGATGCTGACCCGTTATCTGAATGCCAATATTGAACCGGTATTTTTTGCATATAAGGCAGTTCCTGAAATAGATGAGATAGTCAGGAATGTGGTAAGTGAAAATGAACCGGATTATGATTTTGTTGCAGATGACGGTTTTGGTCATCATTTCTGGGTAGTTAACGATCCGGACAGGAACAGCCAGATCGAAGAGCTTTTTGCCACCCGGGTGCCTTACACCTATGTGGCAGACGGGCATCACAGGACAGCTGCCGCTGCAAGGATTGGCGCTGAGCGGGCAGCAGCTAACCCCGGTCATACAGGAGACGAAGAGTATAATTATTTTATGGCAGTCCACTTTCCGGATGATCAACTGCAGATAATTGACTATAACCGTCTGGTAACTGATCTTAACGGACTTCCTGAAGTCAGGTTTTTAGAAGAACTGGATAGATCATTTATTATTGAAAAAGCCGGATCCGAAATTTATAAACCGGAACAGTTGCATGAGTTTAGTTTATATTTGTCGGGTATCTGGTATAAACTAACCTCAAGGGCCGGAACATTTGACGATTCAGACCCTCTGGGTACGCTAGATGTAAATATTCTGTCGGAACAGGTTCTGGGGCCTCTGTTGGGGATCACCGATCTGCGCACATCAAAACGTATAGATTTTGTCGGAGGCATACGCGGATTGGGAGAGTTGAAAAGACGTGTAGATTCTGGTGAGATGAAAGCTGCTTTTGCACTACACCCTGTGTCAATGCAGCAACTTATCAATATCGCCGACTCAGGTAAGATAATGCCTCCGAAAACAACATGGTTTGAACCCAAACTGCGTTCAGGACTTGTAATTCATAAACTGGACTGACAATAGGAGAACTGAATTTAAATTTTTTCCCGGAAAACGATCAGAATATTTTTGTATTTAAATTTACTGAAATGGATTTTGAAAAAATAACATTGGCAAGCATTTACAAAAGGAAAAAAACTGATCGTGATATTTTCCAGGAGTTGATGCCAACCAAGATAAAAGAGGTACTTCTGATAGCGACTCTTTATGATTCTTATACGATTGTCAGGGAAGGGCAGTTTTCTGATAAAATTTTCGGAGAGTATCTTCAGCTTAACCTCTCTGCTGCGCCAAGGTTTACAAGCGTCAATTCCAGGGAAGATGCCCTTTTGACTCTCGAGCATCGAGATTTTGACCTGATCATAGTTATGGCAGGGATTGATAAATTTGCTGCGGTAGAAACGGCACGGGAGATTGGCAGCCTTCATCCGCGCATACCATTATTACTGCTGGCCAATAATAATGCAGACCTCAAATTTTTTCAGTCGGAAGGTAAAAACTTTGATTTCATAGACCGGATTTTCGTCTGGAACGGGAATTCAAATGTTTTCCTGGCTATGATCAAATATATCGAGGATAAGAAAAATGTTGCGCGTGACACACGGAACGGCAATGTTCGTGTTATCCTTCTGGTTGAAGACAGCATCCAGTACTATTCGCGGTATCTCCCTATGCTTTATACCACCGTTATGACACAAACACAGATACTGGTAGAGGAAGATGCCACGAATGAACTTCATAAAATACTTAAGATGAGGGGGAGGCCAAAAGTCCTTCTTGCTGATAATTATGAAGATGCCGTGAAGATAATTAATCATTACAGGCGGTATATGCTCTGCGTCATTTCAGATGTGAAATTTATGAAAGAGGGTAAAGAGGATAATGATGCAGGTATTGAATTATTAAAGTATGTTAACAGTGTCCTGAAGTATCCTGTTCCTGTTTTATTGCAGTCGCAGGACATTGCAAATGCCAGCCGCGCAAAAAGCATAAATGCAGATTTCATCAATAAAAACTCTGAGAGCTTGTCTATGGATATTCTCAACTTTTTATACAAAAGGCTGGGTTTTGGCAGTTTTATTTTTAAAGGGGCAGACGGCATACCGATCGCTAAGGCTGATAATCTTCAGGAATTTCAGGAGATATTCAGGGAAATCGCGGCAGAAACACTTATTTACCATGGCAAACGCAACTCTTTCTCCACCTGGCTTATGGCCCGTGGTGAAATAAATATGGCAGAAAGGCTGAGGGAGGTAAAGACGGAGGATTTTAAATCACCTGAAGATTTAAGGAAGTACTGCCTTAAAATATTCCAGGACGTTAAGTTTGAAAAGTTCAAAGGCACTGTCGTCAATTTTGAGCCCTCCCTGCTTGACTCCAACAGGTTGATTGTGCGGATGGCTAAAGGATCTCTCGGAGGTAAGGGCAGGGGAATAGCATTTATGTGCCACTTCATTGAAAATATAGATTTTCAGAAGCTGGTGCCGGGATTAAATCTGTGTATCCCTGCAACTGCAGTTATTGGATCGCTTGAATTCAGTAAGTTCATTGAGATCAATAATCTTTATGATAATATTTACTCCACCAATGATTATGAAACAATTCGACGGTTTTTTCTGGCTGCCGATTTTGATGAAAAGCTGAAAGACCGTTTGACGGAGTTTGTCAGAAAGATAAAAAGGCCTTTGGCAGTCCGGTCGTCCGGCATGTTTGAAGATTCAATGTTGCAACCATTTTCAGGTGTTTATTCTACCTATATTATACCTAATAACCATCCTGATATAAAAGTGAGGTTCGAACAGCTGGTAACTGCTATAAAACTGGTTTATGCCAGTGTATTTACCGAATCGGCCAAAGCATATTTTGATGCTGTTTATTATAAGATAGAAGAGGAAGAGATGGCAGTGCTGATTCAGGAGTTGATAGGAAAAGAGCGGAATGGCAAATACTATCCATGCATTTCAGGGGTAGCACAGTCGTACAATTATTATCCCATATCCTATATGAAACCTGAAGATGGCTTTTCTGTGGCAGCTGTAGGCCTGGGGATGTATGTTGTGGGGGGAGAAAGTTCCTACCGTTTTTGTCCCAGGTATCCCAATCTGAATGCCACATCAATTCGCGATCTTATCAGGGACTCTCAAAAGTATTTTTATGCATTGGATCTTTCTGCTCCGGATATAGACCTTGTAGAAGGAGGAGAAGACGCTGCAATCAGGAAATACAGAATAAGTGAGGCGGAGTCAGATGGAACACTCGACCATTCTGCATCTACTTACAACATTGAGAATGACGATCTTGTACCCGGCATTATGGGCAGTGGTCCCAGGATCATAGATTTTGCCAACATCTTGAAGTATAATTATTTGCCCTTAGCAGATACCCTGCAGTTGTTATTGAAGCTTTTTAAAGAAGCTATGGGATCGCCTGTTGAAATAGAGTATGCCCTGGAATTGGACACTGACTCTAACGGACACCCGACTTTTTACCTGTTGCAGATTAAACCATTGATCCGGATAGAAGACCAGATTGAGATTGACCTCGGGGCAATCGAAAGAGAGGGTGTCCTTATGTATGCGGAAATGGGAATGGGTAACGGTAGAATTGATAATATAAGGGATGTCGTTTACGCTGATCCTGAAATGTTTGACAAAACCAAAACAAGGCAGATGGCAGAAGAGATAAACCAGATAAACAGATATTTTGAATCACACAACAAGGATTATATTCTTATTGGTCCCGGGAGGTGGGGATCAAGGGATCCTTTTACAGGTATACCCGTTTGGTGGGCACAGATATCAAGAGCCAGGGTAATTGTTGAAATGGGATTGGCAGATTTCCCTCTGGATGCTTCATTGGGATCACATTTTTTTCATAATGTCACTTCAATGAATGTCGGGTATTTTTCAGTTCCGCATAATTCAAAAACAGCACGCCTGAATATGGAGGAACTGAAAAGGCATAAGGTAATTCATGACACAGGATTTATTAAACATGTTGAATTTGAAGAACCACTATCTGTTTTAATGAACGGAAGAGAAAGGCGGGCGCTGATATGTTTGCAGGACCATCTCTAATATTAATTAATTTTCAAACCTCTTTCAAATAATCATTTAATAATCCCTGCCTTTCAATTTTTAAATTTATCTTTGTCGACTGAAAATTTTTTAAATATTGAAATATTGGGCCGAATAATATCAACTATTTGGTTCATAGAATATTTTAAGATCTAAACCGTAACTATTGTTACATAAAAATTAATTTCTTATGAGCAACATTTTCTTTTTAGTTCCTCTTGCCTCTGTCATGGCACTTGCATTTGCATTTTATTTTTTCAAGTCAATGATGAAGAATTCAGAAGGCACTGATCGTATGAAAGAGATTGCACAATATGTTCGTGAAGGTGCAATGGCTTATCTGAGCAGGCAGTACAGAGTGGTAATTCTCGTATTTGTCATTTTGTTTGTATTGCTGACCATCATGGCCTATTTCAATGTACAGAATCCATTTGTTCCCGTTGCATTTATAACGGGTGGATTTTTCTCCGGACTGTGTGGTTACCTTGGTATGAAAACCGCCACATTTGCTTCGGCACGTACTGCTCATGGCGCATCACAGTCGCTAAACAAAGGACTCCAGATTGCATTTCGCAGCGGCGCTGTTATGGGATTGGTTGTTGTAGGATTTGCCCTGCTCGATATTGCAGCTTGGTTTTTTATCCTTGACAAGTTAGTTTATACTCCTTCCAATATGGCTGAAGGGTTACATTTTTTAGGACTTAACTTTGTTCATCCGCATCCGGAGTATGTTGTTAACGGGATATTGAATGAAGCCGGGACCAGGGCGAAACTTGTGGAGATCACTGTGACAATGCTTACCTTTGGTATGGGCGCTTCAACTCAGGCTCTCTTTGCACGTGTGGGAGGTGGTATTTATACAAAAGCCGCTGATGTCGGTGCTGACCTGGTTGGTAAGGTTGAAGCCGGTATTCCTGAGGATGACCCGAGAAACCCTGCCACTATTGCTGATAATGTAGGTGACAATGTTGGTGATGTTGCGGGTATGGGAGCTGACCTGTACGAATCTTATTGCGGGTCTATTCTTGCTACTGCAGCGCTTGGCGCTTCACTGCCCGCACTTGTGTTAAGGGATGCCGGACTGGATCCTTACAAAGCAGTGCTTGCACCTATGATAGTGGCTGCAATAGGAATTATTCTTTCTATTTTAGGTATTTTTATGGTGCGAGCGAAAGAGTCTGCAACACAAAAGAATCTTCTGAATGCACTTCTTCTGGGTACAGGAGGAAGCTCTGCACTGATATTACTTGCTATGGTAGGTATGTCTATTCTTGGCTGGGTAACATGGGGTGTTTTCTGGGCAGTTGTTATCGGACTTTCTGCAGGTGTAATTATCGGACAGGCAACCGAGTACTTCACATCAGATGAATACAAACCAACCAGAGGTATTGCCAGACAGGCATTGCAGGGACCGGCGACCACTATTATCGACGGACTTGCTGTTGGGATGTATTCAACATGGATACCCGTTGTTACTATTGTTCTCGGAATTATGGGTGCATTCTGGGCAGCCGGCGGTGCACAGCACTTTGCCATGGGTGTATACGGTATCGGATTTGCCGCAGTAGGTATGTTGTCAACTTTGGGAATTACCCTGGCAACTGATGCTTTCGGTCCGATTGCAGATAATGCCGGTGGCAATGCTGAAATGTCAGAACTGGATCCTCAGGTACGCGAACGTACAGATGCCCTTGATATGTTAGGTAACACAACTGCTGCCACAGGTAAGGGATTTGCTATCGGTTCTGCAGCCCTTACTGCAATGGCGCTTATATCTGCATATATGGAAGAAGTACGTTTATGGTTCGATAAAATTGCAAAAACCGGACAGGGATTTGTTACCAAAGGTTCATACGTATTTTATAATGATGTAATGCCCGCTGTTGAAGAAGGCATGGAAGCAGTGAAAATTTCCACAGCTTCAGTGAAGGACTTCTCTGCAGCATATGATATCACACTCTTTAATCCGCTGTTCCTGGGAGGTATATTCCTTGGTGCTATGATGGCATTTGTTTTCAGTGCAATGACAATGAAAGCCGTCGGACGTGCCGCAGGTGCTATGGTTGATGAAGTAAGGCGTCAGTTCCGCGACATAAAAGGAATATTGGAAGGGAAAGCTAAACCGGATTATGCAAAATGTGTTGAGATTTCTACAAAAGGTGCACAAAGAGAGATGTTGCTGCCTTCACTTATTGCTATTATTGTTCCGGTGATCGTTGGTGCAGCAATGGGAGTAGCCGGTGTTGTCGGACTGCTTGCAGGAGGACTTACAACTGGTTTTACCCTTGCTGTGTTCATGAACAATGCCGGCGGTGCCTGGGATAATGCAAAGAAATTTATTGAAAAAGGTGAATACGGCGGTAAAGGAGGAGCAGCTCACAAAGCAGCTGTAGTTGGTGATACTGTTGGTGATCCGTTCAAAGATACCTCAGGCCCATCATTAAATATTCTTATTAAGCTTATGACAATGGTTTCAGTTGTAATGGCCGGTCTTACCGTTACTCTGAGCTTATTGTAAATTAATAATTGTGTTTCAAAAAAAAACCATCTGTCTAAGGCAGATGGTTTTTTTTGCGGCTCACTTCAGACAACGTGAAAAAATATCTCTGCTGCCTTGCTTCCGATTCATAATAAAAAATGGCCTATGATGCAACAATTTTTTTTTATAATTATTTTCATGAACAAAATATCTGTATATTTAGTTGTCTAAATAAAGAAATATAAACATAAAAATCAATTAATATGGCAGATCTATCAACTACCTACATGGGTATTAAACTAAAAAATCCCCTTATCCTCGGCGCAAGTAATTTAGTACTTAAACCTGAGACAGTCAGACAAATTGTAGATGAAGGCATAGGCGCAATTGTCTACAAGTCATTGTTTGAAGAGCAGATTCAGCTGGAAGACCTTCAGCTCTCTGAAGATCTTTCTGAGTACGAGTATCGTAATGCAGAGATGCAGAGTCTTTTCCCAAATCTGGAGCATGGGGGGCCAAAGGAGTACCTCTACAATCTTGAAAAATTGAATAAGTCGGTAGATGTTCCGGTATTTGCAAGTTTAAATGCCATTTACGACTCAACATGGGTAGAATATGCCGCAGAGCTTGAAAAGACCGGCATTGACGGATTAGAGCTTAATTTATATGCAGTTCCGGGCTATTATGAGATGAAGGGAAGCGCTATTGAAGAGAAGCAGTTACAGATAGTTAAATCTGTTAAACAGGCAGTTAAAATTCCCGTGAGTGTTAAAATCAGCCTGTTTTACAGTAATCTGCTTAACTTTATAAACAATATGGATAAGGAAGGAGTTAATGGTTATGTCCTTTTTAACAGATTTTTTCAGCCGGAAATTGATATTGACAAGGAAGAGTTCTACTATCCCTGGGATCTGAGCGACCAGAAGGATCATATGGTGCCATTACGTTTTGCAGGATTGCTTTACGGCAATGTTAAAGGCAGTATATGTGTAAATCGTGGTTTTTATGATGCCCGGGATGTGATCAAGTCTTTATTGGCCGGTGCAGATGCAGTTCAGATTGTCAGTACGGTTTATAAAAATAAACCTTCAGTGATTTCGCAGATACTGGGGGAGTTAAATGATTGGATGGACAAGAAAGGTTATAAAAATACAGAAAGTATCAAAGGCAGACTTTCCCGCAAGAGCCTGAAAGACCCTTATGTATATCAAAGGGCCCAGTATGTTGACATTCTTATGAAACCTGAACCTGTTTTCAAAAAGTATCCTATGATATAGAATAATAATTACAGGTACTCAATAGTAACCTGTTTAAAAAATTTATTAATAAGCAGTTTAACAATTCGTTTTACGACGAATTTTCTTAACTCGAGCTCGAGGGGTTGTTCCGGGTCCTGGTGGGCCCAGTTTATGCGTGTACCCACTATTATTTCTATACTGTCATGTTTGAGTAACAATTTGACAACTTTTTCAGGCGGACTGTCCTGGAGACGTGTATCACTGCTATAGGTTTCAAGTATCTCTTCAACTTTTCCTAGTGTAAGGATTCCTTCGGTTACTAATTCAAATCCCTCCATCTCGGCAGCTGGAGGAAGCGCCCCGGGAAGTTTAGCGGCATGGTGTATTTCCACCTTTGTGTCCAGCTCCCTCGCCACTATTTCTGCTGTTGTTCCGCCGCATATCATTTTTTTACCTTTGAAATTTCTTATACGGCCTGCAAAGTCATAGTCCTTGATCTTATAAAAAGGAGGTCCGGTTATCAGCATGATCTTTCTTGGCTCTCTGAAATATATCACCCCGCAAGTGGTATCATCCTTCAACTCGAAGTTGTCGTTCATGATAGCCTGGTTGATAATTTTTTTTGCAAGCCTGGCAGCGGAGATATCGGGCATTCTGTTGACCTGGTTAAGAGTGAACCTTATCATATTCTCCATTCCCCATCCCATAGGATACCTTTTCCCACCCAGTCCGGACTGTACAATGCCATCAGTGAGAAAAACCAGCCTGTCTTCTTTATGTGGTATAAACTCTGTGCACCGCAGCAGTTTTCCGACATTTTGTGCTCCCCTTACTTCAAGTTCATATTCTTTAGGCTTATAAACTTCTTTATTCCTGATGATTATCAATACGGGCGGATTTTCATAATTAATTATTCTCAAATGCCCGTCATTTTCAATCTCTATGATCGTGAAGGTAGCATAGCTTTCCCGTCCGTCACTGCTTTTCGGAAGGACTTCCATAATAATTCTTGCAAATATTTCAGGTTTTGTGTGAAACCTGGCATATTTCAATGCCATAGTTGCTGTAAGTGTTGACAAAACACTGGCTTTGATGCCGTGCCCTATACCATCACTGACGACCAGAATTGTTCTTCCCTCTTCCCTGAAAATATCAGACTGAAAGGTATCTCCGCAAGCTATTTCCCCCTTTGGCTTCCGCTGCTGAACATCGATTTCAACATGGTATTTCGGATTACTGGTCATTGCCATATCTGTGTGATTCTATAATAGAGTTAAGTAGTTCTTCTGTTTCTGCTGCATTTTCGCCCAACAGGTAGGCAATTCTCTGTACAGTGCTTATGTTCTGCTCTTTAATACGCTGAGCCCTGTGAATAATTTCATCCCTGACAAGCAGGGGAGCTGACATATCGCGGATAACTGCCCCTACTACTTTCTCTTTATAAAGTGTAACAACCGAAACATGCAGCAGCCTGTCCTGATAAGTAATGTCGCGTTCAAGCAAATCTTCTCCTGATTGCATAATACCTGACAGCATTCTGAAGATCACTTCAGGGACCAGAACCTTAACATCAGCCCCTTTAAGGCCAGGTATGGTTTCAAACAGTTCCACTGTGTCATCGCCCATAAGCTTTGCAAAACTTTCATTCGAATCTATCACCTTATTATGATGGTCCATCAATATGATTCCAACATTAATTTTATGCAACATATATGATGCAACCTCCATAGATTGCTTAGCATTTTCTAATCGTTTCTCAGTTTTTTTTAACTTTGTGACATCATTTATTGATCCGACAATTCCGACAATTTCAGACTGATTATTCCGAATGACAGCTTTATTCATTATAACATCAACTTTGGTGCCGTCAGTCTGGGTTACCTGGGTTTCGTAAATCTGAATATCAGGATTGGCGATCAGTTCTTTGTCTTTCTGAGAATAGATTTCGGCCATTTTTTTTGTGTGTATATCAAATACCGAGTTGCCGATTATTTGTGTCCTTGGTTTTCCGGTAAACTCTTCATGTGCCTTGTTGCACATTTGATATACACCGTCTAAATCCCTGTAATATATAGGAATAGGCAGTGAATCAAATATTTTCTGATAAAATTCCGGATCCTCTATATTACCCGGAAGAAAAGCTTGTTTATCGTATATCATTTTTTATGTTTTTAAATAAACAACATTTGGAAAAGTACATAAACCAAAAATATGAGTATAGTTTTAAATAGATGTTTCAAAACATGATGTTGTACAATACAAAATACTCCGTATTTGATTTTAATTATTTATTTATTGGAACAAATTGGCGACATTTGCATGATTTTTTAAAGTTGATGGTTTAACGTAAATATTAACAGATTCAATATGACAAGAATTAAAAATCTGGCAGACCTTCAAAGGATAAAAGAGGAGGTTCAGTCAAAAAACAAGTTGAGGTCAAGCCTTGATTACCCTGAACATCTGGTTCAGATAAAGGTAGGTATGGCTACATGCGGTATAGCTTCAGGTGCCAAAGAGACAATGAAATATTTGATCGATGAACTTGAACAGCAGGCTATTGATGCAGTAGTTACAAAGACCGGCTGTTTAGGATACTGTTATGCTGAGCCGACTATTGAGGTAACACTACCGGGGAAAGATCCTGTAGTATTTGGGTATGTAGATAAAGAAAAAGTTTTGGAGATAATTGACGTGTATATAAAACGCGGTGAGGCAGTAGAAGGAATTATCCCTTTAAACTTTCAGACCATTGATGATTAATAACTTTCAACCAGCTAGTTATGAATGAGAATAAAAAACAGTTACGTATAGCTTTACGTAATTGCGGGTATATCAATCCCGAAAGCATAGATGAATATATTTCACGTGACGGATATTTGGCATTAGGTAAATGTCTTACGGAATTCACTCCTGAGGATGTGATAAAAGAGATTAAAGACTCGGGGCTTCGCGGTCGCGGAGGAGGCGGATTCCCAACAGGTCTGAAATGGGAGATCACCAGGAAATCGGAAGCCGGTCAGAAGTACGTAGTGTGTAATGCTGATGAAGGAGACCCAGGTGCCTTTATGGACAGGTCTATCCTTGAGGGAGATCCACATTCGGTAATAGAGGCAATGGCTATTTGCGGTTACTGTATAGGTGCGGATAAAGGACTGGTATACATCAGGGCAGAGTACCCGCTTGCAATAGAAAGATTACAGATAGCTTTGTCACATGCTCGTGAATATGGGTTACTGGGAAAAAATATTTTCAGGACAGGTTTTAATTTTGATATTGATATCAGACTTGGTGCCGGCGCTTTTGTATGTGGAGAGGAAACAGCTCTTATCCATTCAATGGAAGGCTTGAGGGGAGAACCGACTTTTAAACCTCCTTTCCCGTCGGTATCAGGATATCTTGGCAAACCCACCAACGTTAATAATGTTGAGACGTTTGCAAATATCCCGGCAATAATAAATAAAGGAGCGGCATGGTTTAGTTCAATTGGAACTGAGAAATCGAAAGGCACAAAAGTATTTGCACTTGCCGGCAAGATTAACCAGGTTGGTCTCATTGAAGTGCCTATGGGAACTACACTGCGTGAGGTTATTTATGAAATAGGCGGTGGCATCAGAGACGACAAAGAGTTTAAAGCAGTACAAACCGGCGGCCCCTCCGGCGGATGTCTTACTAAAGACTTTCTTGACACTCCGATAGATTATGACAACCTTATAAATGCAGGTTCGATGATGGGATCGGGAGGTATGATCGTTATGGATGAAGATGATTGTATGGTGGCAATTGCCAGATTTTATCTGGAATTTACATTGGAAGAATCTTGCGGAAAGTGCAGTCCGTGCCGTATCGGCAATAAACGGCTTCATGAAATTCTTGATAAGATAACGAGTGGAAAAGGTGAACCAGAGGATATCGACCGCTTAAAAATGCTCAGCCTTGTCATTAAAGACACTTCACTCTGCGGATTGGGACAGACATCTCCAAACCCGGTGTTGTCGACTATTGCTAATTTCGAGAATGAATATCTGGCTCACGTTAATGAAGGTAAATGTCCGGCAGGACAATGTAAATCTCTCCTTAAATATGAAATAATTGAAGACCTGTGTACAGGATGTACATTGTGTTTCCGCAATTGCCCCGTCGGAGCTATTTCGGGAGAAAGGAGGCAACCTCATTACATTGATCAGTCGCTGTGTATAAAATGTGGTGTTTGTTACGAAAAATGCAAATTCAATGCTATAACACTTTCATAATTTAGAAAATATAAAAATGGATACAGTTCAGTTAACTATAGATAATAAACCGGTAGTTGTAAAAAAAGGTACTACCATCCTGGAAGCTGCAAAAGGAATCGGGATCCACATACCCACATTGTGCCACATGAAGCTCGATGACCTGAATATTGAAAACAAGCCCGGGGGTTGCCGGATATGTGTTGTTGAGGTGGAAGGACGGAGAAATCTGGCTCCTGCATGTTGTACCGAGGTAAGTGAGGGCATGGCAGTTAATTCGCACTCAATAAGGGTTGTAAATGCAAGACAGACTGTTATGGAGCTTATTCTTTCAGATCATCCTTCTGATTGTCTGATTTGTCCGAAATCAGGGAAATGTGATCTTCAGAGTTTAGCCCATCAGCTGGGTATCAGGGAGATTCACTATAAAGGAGAGCAGTCAACTTACCGTGAAGACACATCACCGGCTATCATCCGTGATGTTGATAAGTGTATTATGTGCCGTCGATGCGAAATGATGTGCAACGAAGTTCAGACCGTGGGAGTGCTTTCCGCCATCAACAGGGGATTTAATGCGGTGGTTTCACCTGCATTCGAGATGAACCTTGATCATTCGGTTTGTACTTATTGCGGCCAGTGCGTTGCTGTTTGTCCTACAGGTGCACTTACCGAGGTAGATCATACCAGTGTGGTTGTAAGGGCGCTCTCTGATCCTTCAAAAACTGTAATTGTGCAGACTGCTCCGGCTGTACGTGCGGCCCTGGGTGAGGAATTTGGCTATGAAGCCGGAACGCTTGTGACCGGTAAACTGGTTGCTGCACTCAGAAGACTGGGATTTGATTATGTATTTGATACTGACTTTGCAGCCGACCTTACAATTATGGAAGAGGGGACTGAGTTACTCAACAGGTTGTCAAAATACCTGCAGGGAGATCAAAATGTTAAATTACCAATACTTACTTCCTGTTGTCCGGCATGGGTTAAATTCTTTGAACACCAGTTTCCGCAACTGAAGGAGATACCTTCTACAGCACGTTCTCCGCAGCAGATGTTCGGAAGTATTGCAAAATCATATTTTGCAGAAAAAATGAATATCAAACGTGAAGATCTCGTTGTGGTTTCCATAATGCCGTGCGTTGCTAAAAAATATGAATGCGGACGCGATGAATTCAAAGTTAACGGCAATCCGGATGTTGATTATGCAGTCACCACCAGGGAGCTTGCTTCGCTGATTAAGCTCGCCAATATTGAATTTAATAAACTTCCTGACGAGAATTTTGATCATCCGCTGGGAGAATCAACAGGAGCGGGTGTTATCTTTGGCACAACAGGTGGTGTTATCGAAGCAGCTGTGAGGACAGCTTATGAATTATATACTAAAAAGAGTCTTCCCCGTCTGGATTTCGATGAATTAAGAGGAATGGAGGGGATCAGACAGGCGACAATTGATTTTAACGGATTCCCTCTCAAAATAGGAATTGCTCACGGACTGGGGAATGCACGTAAGCTACTGGAAAAAATTGAAGCGGGGGAGAGCGAATTCCATGCGATCGAAATAATGAGTTGTCCGGGTGGATGTATCGGAGGAGGCGGACAGCCTTACCATCATGGGAATGCCGAAATTCTGAAAAAACGGCAGATGGCTATTTACCGGGAAGACAAAAATAAAATATTACGTAAATCGCATGAGAATCCATATATTATCAAACTTTACGAAGAATATCTGGGTAAACCTATGAGTGAGAAAGCTCACAGTTTGCTTCACACAGAATATTTCGACCGTACTTAGTAATATGTCAGGCAAAATGAACTTTGGTCATTGAAGGTTAAAGTTCATGACTGCCAATAATTTTAAATGTTTTAGATTTTATAAATAACGGTAAATATTTAAAGTCCACTAAGTTATGCCAAAAATAAAGCTTTCGGAAAATACAGTTCAGCAGATAAAAGATGTTTGTGCCGAATTTAATAACCAGGAGGGTGAATTGATCAATGTACTTCATAAAGTCCAGAAAAAATTGGGGTATCTTCCTGCTGAAGTTCAGGAAGTTATTGCCAAAGAGTTGAATGCTTCAGTTGCAAAGGTTTATGGAGTAGTCACTTTTTACAGCTTCTTCAGCATGATTCCAAAAGGAGAGTTCCCAATCTCAATTTGTATGGGTACTGCCTGCTATGTGAGAGGCGCTGAACAGGTTTTAAGTGAATTTAAAAGGCAGTTAAAAGTTGAAGTTGGGGAATCTACTGGCGACGGAAAATTTTCACTCAATTGTCTGAGATGTGTAGGTGCATGCGGACTTGCTCCTGTTGTAATGGTTGGAGAAAAAGTATATGGACGTGTTGCACCTTCACAAGTGAAAGAGATAATAAAGGAATATCAGGATGGTTGTCCTCGCAGTAACGCAAAAACAGCTTGATTTACAGCTCAGGAGATCTTTCGTTCTTTTTTGATGTTGTTATAGGCCTGGGATACTTTTTGAAATTTTTCTTTTGCAGCTTTTTGGAAGTCTTCCCCGAGATGGCTTACCTTGTCAGGATGATATTTCATTGCCATACGGCGGTAAGCTTTCTTTAATTCTTCATCAGAAGCGGAAGGATCTATCTCAAGGATTTTATATTCAGCGTTGATCTCTTTGACAAACATTGCCTGAATAGAGGCAAAATCCTCGGAGGTGATGCCCATGCCCCTGCTGATACGTTCTATGAGCTGGCGTTCTGCTTCAGTGATCTGGCTGTCAGCAAGGGCAATTCCAAATAAAAAATGAATTAGTTGCAGGCGTGCAGAGTAATTCATATTATTTTTAATCTGCCGGCTAACTTCGCTGACAGGTATGTTTTGCTTCAGTAAATCCCTTAACATTTTCATTGAATCCCGGGCAGTTTGTTCCCCGAAATTGTCTACCATAAATTTTTTTACATAATCCAGTTCAGATCTTAATATTTTCCCGTCGACCTTCATTACTGAGGCTACTAAAACCAGCAAACTCATTATAAATGAACCGGCAGTGGTTTTTCCCTGATGGCCGGTGGTTGATACATCTCTGTCTTCAGAACTGCTTTCATCAAAGATCGATCCGACAACAAATCCAAATATTGCTCCTATAGGCCCTCCCACAGCCCATCCTAATCCGCTGCCTATCCATTTACCAAATTTTCCCATATTCTCTGATTTTTTTATCAATTTTAATGATTTCCGGAATTATCAAGTGGTTGTTATCGTTATATAATACCAGGTCTGCCATTTCCTCTTTTTTACTCTCAGGGTATTGTTTGCTGATTCTGTTCCTGACGGAGCTTAGTGTTACCCCGTCTCGTTTCATTACTCTTATGATCCGTTCATCCTCAGGTGCAGTAACAAGGATAGTAAAATCGGCCAGCTTATGGAAACCGCTTTCGAGGAGTATGGCTGCTTCCATAATGATGTAAGGAAAATTTTTATACCTGTCCGACCACTTCAGGAATTCATCCCTGACGGCGGGATGCACAAGTTTATTTAACTTTTCGAGCTGAGCCTGATCTTTAAAAACAATGCCGGCGAGTTTCTTTTTGTTGATAAGACCATGACAGTTACAAATATCATTGCCAAAGAGAGCTGATATTTCCGATTGTAATTCTCTATTTGTGTCCATTATCTGACCTGCAATCATATCTGCTTCAAAAACAGGGACACCCATAAGCTTAAAAACATTACAAACTGTTGTTTTTCCGCTTCCTATACCTCCAGTTATTCCAATTGTTAAAGCCATTGCATAATTAACTTTTTACAATTCAGTTTGTTTCTATCAGGTACTCCACATATTCAGGCATTACCCTTACCATTTTTATTTCAGCGGGTGCATGCTCAAGTGTTACCTTCAGGGTTTCTCTGTTGTTGCCGCTGTTTAAGTCGACAAAAGCAGTAAAATTATTTTCATCAATATTATTATATTCCGACAGGTCTATCAGGAAAGTTACTTTTACCTCCGAAGGGAAGAGCCTGACCTGCGCCCCTTCGGGTATATTTTTTGCCATTAAGGGTAGCCGGATCTCTTTTTCGGTAAATTTTTTCACATGAATATACATTGTTACTTTATCATCAGATAAGGTAGTATTGTCAGGGTGTATAACCCGCACCACCTGTTTAATACTTGTACTAACTTCATTAAAAGAGAGTGGTTCAGTCCTTAAAAACTCAATAGTATCTATTGTGGCTGCCGGTCCTGATATCCCGACTGCGGGCGGATTTAACACTATTGAATCGCTTAAAAAGTACTGTGGCGTAAGATCTATTTCCACAACAGGTTTAATGTTTATTTTTTTTGTTTTCAGACTATCCATTACCAGTGTAATAACCTGTGGCCTGATATCAATAATTTTTACCTCTTTGCTTATCTGGTCTGATATCTGTTTTAAGAGGTCTTCTGTGCGGACAGTAACCTGCTTTGGGTCATTTTCAATATTCTGCTTAATAGTAGTTAAATTGATAAGTACAGGTGAAAATGAGAAGGTCATTTTATGCCTTAAAAGAGTAAAGCCGTATGCTTCAACAGTTATTTCAAATTCGGAGGCAGGGGTATTAGCAAGAAACAGATTACCCGGAGGATTAATATACCTGACAGGATAAGACAGGGTTGTTGAATAACTTTTACTAAGTGCATTTAAGAACCATAATGCAGTTGCGATCGTAAGACATATTACAAAAGTAAATATTCTTCTGTCGTCCTTCAATATTTGCAGGTTAAATAAACCTTTTATTTCAAAAGGTTTTTTATTCATCTGTTTAAAATTTTATAATTATTTAAGGGGTTTCACCCCTTGTCCCCTGACTTACTTTTTTTATCTCATTACAAGTATAAAATTTTAACTGTATGAGATAGAACTCGCATCCTTTTTTAACCGGGAATGTTTTATTCATTTTATTTGATATCTTTTGTTTAGCAAAATTAACTATTTATATGTTTATTTGACAGCTGATTCAGTTTTGTTTTCATATTTGGATGCCGGCTTATGAAAAATTGGTACTTTTGATTAACAAACAGGAAGATCCCGTTTTAATAAAAGATGAATTACGGAAAATATTTAACGACTGATGAAGAGAATATTGATAACTGGTGGAGCAGGTTTTGCAGGTTCACACCTATGCGAGTATCTTTTAGGAAAGGGTAATGAAGTTATCTGCCTTGACAATTTCTTTACCGGGAAAAAGCAAAAGATCATTCATCTGCTGGATAATCCCTATTTTGAGCTGGTAAGGCATGATGTAACCATGCCATATTATATTGAAGTGGATGAAATCTATAACCTTGCATGCCCTGCTTCTCCAATCCATTACCAGTTTAACCCAATTAAAACCATCAAAACTTCTGTGATGGGTGCTATCAATATGCTTGGACTGGCTAAGAGGATCAGGGCAAAAATACTTCAGGCATCAACGAGTGAAGTATACGGCGATCCTGAAGAGCATCCTCAAACAGAACAGTACTGGGGAAATGTAAATCCCATTGGTGTCAGGTCTTGTTATGATGAGGGCAAGCGTTGTGCCGAATCACTGTTTGTAAATTATCACAAACAAAATGATGTCAGGATTAAAATAGTGAGGATTTTCAACACCTACGGTCCCAGAATGGAACCGGATGACGGCAGGGTGGTATCTAATTTTATAATACAAGCCCTTCATAACAAAGATATTACAATTTTTGGTGACGGAACACAGACCCGCAGTTTTCAGTATATAAGCGATCTGACAGAGGGTATGTACCGGATGATGGCTACAGATGATTCTTTTACCGGTCCGGTAAATATTGGTAACTCCGGCGAATATACGATGATTGGGCTTGCAAGGGAAATTATTGACCTTACCGGGTCGAAGTCTAAGATCATTTATCTGCCGCTACCTGAAGATGATCCGGTTCAGAGGCAGCCGGATATTTCACTTGCACGTGAGAAGCTGGGTGGTTGGGAGCCTGTGGTAGGACTTCGTGACGGATTAAAGATGACTATCAATTATTTTGAACAACTTTTATCAGGAAACTGATCACCACCAGTTTAAAATTTTCCACCATACCAATCCCACTCCCCCCCAGACAGCCAGGTGAAAGAGTGATAAAAGCAGTCCGGTTGAGAACCATTTTGAAGACTGCACATACCCGTATCCGAAGTATATAATAAACGGGCCTGTTGAGTATGGAGTCAGGCAACCGCAAAGCAGTGAAAAGTATGAAAACAGAGCTGCTGCGACCAGCGGATACCCAAATGATACTGCGGTCAGCGCCAGAAATGTCGGCGCCAGAGCGGTCAGGTGAGCTGACAGGGATGAGAACATATACATTGAATAGAAATAGACTAACAGCAGTATAGTCAGAATAAGAAATCCGTTATAGCCTTCGACCAATCCTTTGATATTCAGTACAAACCAGTCAATAAAGCCATAAGTTGTTAAAAGCTTGGCAATAGTGATCAGTCCTCCTAACCAGATAAGAGCATCCCATGCTTTATCATTTCCTGCAAGGTCGTTCCATTTTTGCACATTGAAAAATACTAAGACAGATACTCCAATCCATGCGACCACTGTAGTATCGATACCGTGGAGTGAATGTGTGCTCCAGAGTGCAAGCATCAGGATCAGCACATAAGAGAGCACTTTTTCTTTACGGCTCATTACAGGCCCGGGGGCATGCAGCTCAATTCTTTTTTTTGATCCTGCATCAAAGGACTCATCCAGTCCCGGTTTAGCTATTTTATATAGTACAAGCGGTAAAAGTATGAGTCCGGTCAGTCCCGGCACTATTGCCCCCAGAGCCCAAGTTTCCCACCCGAAATCAATGCCATATATACTTTCCACAAACTCTCCCATAAGGGGATTTGCTGCCATTCCTGTAAGAAACATGGCAGAAGAGATAAGATTGGCATGAGCCCCTACAAGAGTCAGATACCGGCCTGCTTTTTCCGGCTCATGTTCAGGGGTTGAACCAAGCGCATCGGATAACGAATTGACAACAGGGCCGATCACTCCGCCGCCACGTGCGGTGTTTGATGGCACTACAGGTCCGAGGATCAGTTCGGTGAAACATATTGAATAGGCAAGTCTTAAAGTTGTTTTTCCAAATAATGCCACCAGTTTATAAGCAATCCTTTTACCCAGTCCGGTATTTATTACTGAATCGGCAATCATGAAGGCAGCCACCACCAGCCATACTGTTGATTCTCCAAATCCGGCAAGCGCTTCACCAATAGTAACAGTCCGGGTAACCGCCAGAATAATCAGGCCTGTAATGACCATAATGCCGGTAGGATATGGTTTGAGAATGAGGCTTGTCACAACAGCCGCAAGTACAGAAAATATTTGCCAGCCTTTTACAGGGGCATCAGTAAAACCTGAACATAACCATAGTATAACACCAACGGCAATACAAATTATTAGTTTTATATTTAGTTTAGTTTTTTCCATTTATGATCTATTCAGCTATGATAGCTCAGAGTATTATAATTTTTCCGGTAATTACTGCCGGTATAATTTATGACTGTTCAGGTTAGAATATTCACCATTGTTTTTGTAAATATATCTCAATTTATAATAAAATTTTCGACCACCCATCGCGAAAAGGGGAAGCTGCTTGTAAAAGCGGGTGAAACGGCGTTTAAAACATGGATTGACTTATTGTCACCTTCAACTACAAAATCCTGAACCAGCTCTTTTGTATTTATGTTTAGAAGCTGAGCCCTGATACCCGGCACTGTCCACTCTTTAAATCCTGTTTCATCAATATTGTGAACCATTTTTTTTGCCAGTCCTGTAAAATACTTTCTTTGGTATTTTTTAACCTCTTCGATAGCCAGGTCTCTGAATCCAAATGCATTAGTTAAAAAGAGCAGTGCCTCCCAGGAAATTATATTAAAAAATTCAGAAAGCCTGAAGTTGTCAAATCCTTTATAATTTTCTCTCCAGAATGCAGGCATTGATGTAGGTCCTATCTTAATATGGTTGTCAACTGTTATAGTATAGTGTACCCCCAAAAAGGGGTTTTTCAGGTTTGGAACAGGATAGATATTTGTTTTTACAGGCATATCCGGTTTTATATATTTCAGATATAAACCTTTAAACGGTATTATTTCATAATTTTTGGAAAACCCGAAATCCCTTGCTATCTTGTCGGCATAGAGGCCTGCTGTGTTTATAAATTTACCTGCTTCATGCTTATCACCTTTAGATGTTATTATCTTATTATCGCCTGTTTTTTTGATATAAGCCTCACAAAATGAAATTTCCACATTTTTATCTTCCAGCTCCTTTTTTATGAATCTGCACAGTCCGACCGGATCAACAGTTGATGTAGTTGGGGAATAGAGGGCTTTTTTAAATGTTTTTGCATTGGGATCTATTTTTTTTGCCTCCTCTTCATTAATAATACTGACATCAACCTTATTAGCTTTGCCTCTTTTTTCCAGTTCATACAGCGTTCGCAGTTCAGTTTCATTCTGAGCAATAACCAGTTTACCGCATCTGTTTATTTTAAGATTATTTTTCAGGCAATAATCTGTCAACTGCCTGTTCCCTTCCTTTGTGAACCTTGCTTTCAATGAATCGGCAGTATAGTAAAAACCTGCATGAAGCACTCCGCTGTTTCTTCCGCTGCTGTGACAGCCGGTATCAGGTTCTTTTTCCAGAATCTTTATTTTTGCCTCAGGATATAACTCTCTAAGTTCCCGGGCAATGGAAAGACCTATTATTCCGGCGCCAACGATCAGGAAATCATATTTATTCATTCGTTTATGATTTTAAGTCCGTTTTTCTTGTCGATCTCGGCTATTACAATTCTGCCGGTACACCCTTCATCTTTTTTACAAGTACCCCTGCCTGTCAGGAATCTGGTGTCTGACAATCTTTCGATACCAAGGGAACAATCGAATGCCCATTTACCTTTAAGCTTAAAGTTCGAATTTGTTTTAAGAGTATATTGGGGAGATCCATAACATCCAAACCACCATTGGTTATTTGAAAAAGCTGCAGTTTGAATTCCCAGCAGCGTATAGCCTGGTATTTCATGCCTGCATTTATAGTTAAGGTCCAGGTCATATTCATAAAGATAATTTTCGTCATACCCTTCAGGTAATCCTCCTACAATAATAAAGCGTTTGCCATCGCAGGCCATGCCTCCTGCTCCGTGCACCAGTTCAGGAACTTTGTGTCTCGACAATTCATCAAGCGTTTCCGCATCATACACATAAATCCACGAATCTGCCTGTCCCGGAGGCTGGTTAAATTTGCCTAAGTTGACAGCGACATAAACCTTATTATCATAAAAGCACAAGTCACCATGGTGATTGTCGACCGGGATCTTTTTTTCGACATTACCCTTCAGGTCAGACTTAACCATATAGTCTGTAAAAGACCAGTATATTGCATTTTTATGATTTGTACATACACCCTGCAGATGCCTGGGATAGACACCCTGGCAATCCACGCTTTCAGAGATGATGAGTTTGTTATTTTCCCCGGACGGGGATGTATGATTTTTTGTCCGGGCTCCCAGGAGAACACATAAAATTAAACATATTGTCTTCATATCGCGGTTTTTTTTATTTTATCAGTTAAGTAAATTACATATCGAAAGTGTAAACGCCTGTTTATATGGCAGGCGTTTACACAATAACTTTGTGACCCCACCGGGAATCGAACCCAGATCGTCAGAACCGGAATCTGATATTCTATCCATTAAACTATGGGGCCTTTTTTTTGTTTGACAAAAGTAATAAAAATAGGTTTTGAAATTTGAAAAGAGATCGATGTTTTTAATATGTTTCAGAGCTATCTCTGCCCTTGTTTTATAAAATCATTATTTTGTTGATAAATTAAAGCCTGCTGATAAGTGTTACAAAAGCAACTATTAATACTTTTGTTTCAAAATTAACAGGGAATATTATGGATGTTATGGAAAGGCGGGCAATTGAATTGCTTGAAACGTACGTGAATTCATTTTCGGAATTATCTGAAATTCAGAAAATGAATTTTCAAATCAAGAAAGAGCATTCTGTACGTGTTGCATACAATGCAATCCAGTTGGCTGAACGATCAGGGGTAGACAGCATTGACCAGGAGGTAGTCTTCATTGCCGGGCTTTACCATGATATTGGACGGTTCAGGCAGCTCGTTGAATACAATACATTTGATGATGACAATTCTACAGATCACGCCAACTATTCAGTTGAGGTTCTGCAGGAGAAAGGATTTATAAGTGACCTGGAACCTGACAGGCAGGAAATGGTTTATAAAATAATTAAGCTTCATAACAAGTTTGAGATACCTAAAAAACTGACAGACAAAGAGCTGTTGCATGCTAAGTTGTTGCGTGATGCCGATAAGCTGGATATATATAAAGTGCTGACCGACTATTATGCAGATACTTCAAAAGATCCCAACCATACTCTTACATGGGAATTGCCTAAAGGGATCCATGTATCTCCTGGGGTGGCAAGGGATATACTGGCGGAGAAACTGGTTTCAAAGAGCAAAGTAAAAAGCGAGGTAGATATTAAAATTTTACAACTCTCGTGGGTATATGATATGCATTTCAAATCCTCATTTGAGATATTACTGCACGACAGGTATCTTGAAAAAATCTATGGCAGTTTACCCAAGAACGATCTTATAATACAGATATACAGGAAGATAAAGGTGTATGCAGAGAATAAGCTGCTGGAGAAAACAGTAAAGCAGTAAGAATTTTGTTTAGGGGTGTGTAATGGTGAAGCGGGCAGGTATGTTCAGATCAATATTCAATCCGTTCACTTCAGCCAACGGATTTTAAAATAATATTATTAATTTTACAACAATATCCCTGTGCAGGGAGATGTCATAAAATTATTAATAAGATGAAAAAGTTCCTTCTGATTGGTGCAACAGGTTATATTGCACCACGTCATCTTAAAGCTATCAAAGATACAGGTAACAGGCTTCTTGCTGCCCTTGATCCTTACGACGGGGCAGGGATTCTGGACAATTATTTTCCGGAAGCTGACTTCTTTACCGAATTTGAGAGGTTTGACAGGCATATAGACAAGCTTCGGCGAAAAGGCATAAAACCGGATTATGTAAGTATTTGTTCACCTAATTTCCTGCACGATTCACATATTCGCTTCGGACTCCGCATTGGTGCAGATGTAATCTGTGAGAAGCCCATAGTGTTGAACCCATGGAATGTAGAAGCATTAGAGGAGATTGAAAAAGAGAGTGAGAAAAGGATCTATAACATTTTACAGTTAAGGCTCCATCCGGCCATCATTGAATTAAAAGAGAGAATAGAAAAAGGTGATCCGGGGAAGATTTACGATATTGATCTTACTTATATAACCTCCCGCGGGCACTGGTATTACACAAGCTGGAAGGGCGATATAACCAGGTCGGGCGGAGTAGCCACCAACATAGGAGTTCATTTTTTTGATATGCTGATATGGATCTTTGGGAATGTACGTGAGAATATTGTGCACATTCACGAACACGACCGGGCAGCCGGCTTTCTGCAACTGGAAAAAGCCTGTGTCAGGTGGTTTATGAGTATAAACCACGACACATTGCCAAAAGAGATAAGAGAGGAAGGGATACCCACTTACAGGTCTCTCACCATCGAAGGAGAGGAGTTTGAATTCAGCGGCGGCTTTACAGAGTTACACACCCGCAGTTATGAAGAAATTTTTAAAGGAAAAGGATTCGGTATTTCTGAAACGACCAGGGCTGTTAATACCGTTTATAACATAAGACATATTAAACCGGTCGGTTTAAAAGGCGATTACCATCCGTTAGCAAGGTTACCTCTTGCGGTACATCCGTTTTCAGGGAAATAAAGTAATATATTTATTTTGTCAATCACCCTGGCATTGCCTGTTTGTTTGGAAGTTGTATAGGATCATAATCCCACCTTTTTGTCTTACTGAACAAAATTCCTGAAGCATCAGGTTGAGAGAGGCAATTTGTCCGGAACACTGGTTTCTTTGCATGAGCTTTCAGCCACATTAGGTATTCACAGGGAAGCATTAATTAACTATATTTCATTATTGGAGAAAAGTTTTGTTATTTTCAGGATTCCCGGATTTAGCAGGAATTTGCGAAAAGAGTTTGTGAAGATGGACAAAATATAGTTCTATGATACAGGAGTCAGAAATGCTCTAATTAACAATTTTGTTTCGATCCCGTTACGGAATGATAAAGGGCAGCTTTGGGAGAATTTTTTGATAGCGGAGAGAATGAAAATGAATAGTTAAAAAGAAATGTTTGCAAATAGTTATTTCTGGCGTACCTATTCCGGCGCTGAATTGGATTTGGTTGAAGAGAGGGAAGGTTTGTTAAACGGATATGAATTCAAATGGGGCAGTAAACAGTCAAAATCACCTGCTTCATGGACAGAGAATTACAGCGACTCAACTTTTAAATGTATTAATACCGATAATTTTTTACAGTGGCTCAAAGAATAGGAAAATTAACCATTTTCAAATTTGTATGCCGGAACCACGTTGATTATATAATCATTTCATCGTTAATAACGAAAAAAAGGCGCAGGGAGTTTTTGCTCCCTGCGCCCGGTTATCGCTGATAAGAATTAGTATTTATCAGAAGTACCTTGGTGATGTCACCAGTTCGGTGAGTGACCTGAGTTCATAAGATACCATGATCTCATGAGATCCGTTATGGTAGTTCTGTAATTTTGTTGTAGAATAATCATATGCGTACCCGATACGCAGTTTGTTGTTGAATATCCACTGAGCAATGAGTCCGACAGCATCCTGTGTTCTGTAAGTAGCTCCGAGCCAGAGTTTTTCCTTTAGAAGGAAATTAGCTGTCAGGTCAAATTCCACAGGAGTATTCCATGCTGTTTTTGTAAGCATAGTAGGTTTGAACTTCACGCTTTCTCCAAGATCAAATACCAGTCCGGCCTCAAGGAAATAGTGTCTCATTTCAGCCTGAACTGAGTAATTGTTGTAATTAGTTTCAAAGTCATTTTGCAAAATTTTGGGCACCGCAATTCCCAGGAAATATTTGGGATTATACAGGAACAGACCCACCCCAAAGTTAGGTCTGAACTTTTTATCTATCTCACCCTGGAACAGCGGGTCGTTCACCCCGGGATAGAGCTGGTACTCCTGAAGGTTATTAGAATAGTTTGTAAAACCACCTTTTACTCCCATTCTCAGTTTAGTCTCCTCTGTGAACTTAACCATATAAGAGTAGTCTGCAAATATTCCAAACCTTTTTTCTTTTCCCAGTTTATCGCTGATAACGTTCAGTCCAAGTGCAACCTTTTCATTTTTCAATGGAGATTGCATAGAAAAGGTATAAGTCTGCGGGGCGCCGTCCCAGCTCACCCACTGCTGACGGGCAAGCGCCATGAACCCTAATGATTCCCATGTGCCTGCATAAGCAGGGTTAATGGTCTGAGTGTTGAAAATGTACTGAGTGTACATAGGATCCTGTTGAGCAAAGGAAGCATTAGCTACGATTACCAGGAGCAGAATCCCTAACCCTTTTGTGATATTTAATTTGAATTTCATCTTATTCATTTTTTTCAGATTAAACATTAATTACCTGTTAAGGAAAACAAAACCGGTTATCGGATCGCTTCCATCATTTAAATATAAGATATAGAAATATGTACCGGCCGGCAGTTTTTCACTTCCCACGGTCAGTTTGTTTGTAGACCTTCCGTCCCACCATGCGTCTGTTGACCCCCAGCGGTCAGTATTTCCGTAGTTTTCTTTGTCATATACCTTATTACCCCAACGATTGTATATCTCTATGTTTGCATTTGGATAATCTTCCATACAAACTATCTTGAAGTAATCGTTTATTCCGTCATCATTTGGTGAAAATCCGTCAGGTATAAACAGTTCACAGGGTTCCTGTGGTGTTGGAGGTCCGGGTATTGTATCCTCAGGAGCTTCCTCAACCACAATGTAGGCCGTAGCTTTGTCGCATGCTACCGGCTCGCCGTCATCACAAACTTCGTAAACAAACTGATCGTTACCTGTGAATCCCTCATAAGGAATATACTCAAACACGCCGGATGGCAACAGTGCTATTGATCCGTGTGATGGTGGAACTACCAGTGTGAACAACACCTGATTATCACCTTCAGGGTCATAGTCGTTTTCTGACACGTCACCTTCAAGTTCTTCATTCTCCAGAGTGAAGTAGGCATCATCAACGGCAACGGTAGTGTTTGCAGTACCTACATCCCTGATATCTATTGTTACGATTGCGTTGTCGCAAAGTGATGGAGCCCCGTCGTCACAAATGCGGTATTCGAATTCGACAATTCCGGTAAAACCTTCAGCAGGAACATAAGTAAATGTGCCGTCTGAATTTATAGTAAGTGTACCGGAAGCCGGCGGAGATACCGGAGTAGTGTTAATTGAAATATTATCACCATCGGGATCATAATCATTAGATATCAGATTACCGGTAACCTGGGTATTTACTTTTCCCAC
Source organism: uncultured Prolixibacteraceae bacterium (assembly GCA_964495655.1). Classification (GTDB taxonomy): domain Bacteria; phylum Bacteroidota; class Bacteroidia; order Bacteroidales; family Prolixibacteraceae; genus JAAYJR01. The sequence goes on from CAZBWK010000013.1 coordinate 44,757, forward strand.
ATAATTGTCGGCAACAGCAACAGGAGGACGATTATCGTCGCCTGGCAGAGCAAATACTGAAATAGTTACCAGTGCAGTGTCGCACAAACCTTCAGGATCACAAACCCGGTATTCGAAATGGTCCTTACCGGTAAATCCATTTGCAGGAGTATAAGTGTATGAGCCGTCAGCATTGAGAGTAACTGATCCGTGAGCTACGTTTGAAACAGGAGTTGTGCTAACGGTCAGAGTCTGTCCTTCAGGGTCATGATCATTTGTCAGCACATTTCCTGAAACAGGAGTATTAATATGTGTTGTATTAATATCATCTTTGGCAACAGGAGGCTTATTAATATATGCAATACTGATTGTAACCGTTGCAGTATCACACTGTCCATCGTCATTGCAGACCATATATGTAAACATATCTGTGCCGGTAAAGTTCTGATCAGGCGTATAAAGAGCCTTACCCGTAGCAGGATCAATAGTAACATCACCGGACTGCGGAGGGGTAACCACTGCGGTACTTGCCGGATCCAGGCTGTCCAGGCAGTCAGTGTCATTAGCCAGAATATCGATCTCCACCGGTGTGTTTTCGGGTGTTGAGGCCTGGTCATCCACTGCATCGGGCAGGGTGATAACGGTAACTGTTATTGAACAGGTTGCTATGTTTCCCGAATCATCTGTTACAGTCCATGTAACCACTGTAGTCCCGGCTGGATAAGAACCGCTCGCATCGGTTGTACCGTTAAAATCGTTAGTATAAGTGAATTCGCAGTTATCTCCTATTTCAGTTGGAGAAGGAACGATTACATCTGCCTCACATTCACCCGGTTCTGCAGTTACTATAATATCTTCGGGGCAAACAATATAAGGTTCTTCATCGTCAACCACAGTGACATTGAATGTACAGCTTACTGAGTCGCCAACAGAGTTATATGCAGTTGCTGTAACCGTAGTGGTTCCAACAGGTAAGAAGCTGCCCTGTGCCGGTTCGTAAATTATATCAAAATCAGACTCAGCTGCATAATAGACTGTAGCGCCACATTCACCTTCATCAGTTGATACCTCGAAATCATCCGGACAGTCAATTGTCGGTGGTGGAGGTATTGTATCAAGAATTGTTACTATTGCCTCGCAAGAGTCAACGTTGCCGCTTGGATCCCAGACAGTCAGGATTACAATATTCTCACCAACATCATCTATGGTAAAGCGGGATTTACTGATTGAGGCCTGTTCTATTCCGCAGGCATCGTAACTGCCACCTTCGAGAGGATTATATGTGCGTGCCCATTCCGGAACGCTTGCGCGGTCTCCTCCACGGTCTACGTCAATCGGATAAATAATTACCTCTCCGCTTTCGCCCAGGTAGAATGTCCTGTCTCTGCACAGGGCAACCGGCGGGATGGTATCAAGCACAGTGACTGTAGAGGTGCAGGTTGCACTGTTCCCGCATGCATCAGTAGCTGTAATTGTAATAGGAACCTCTTTGCCAACATGGATACATTGGAATGCCCTTGGGGTTACAGAGTAAGAAATATTTTCGCGGGGAGTGCAGTTATCAGTTATGTTTGTTAACATTCCTGCAATTTGAGTTGATGAAAGTACATATTCACCATGTTCGCGCAGGTAGATTGTCAGATCCATGGTTCCGCATTCAATAACCGGAGGAATAGTATCGGTTACAGTAATGATCTGGATCTGTTCTTCGGCTTCATTGCCGCAGTCATCGACCAGGCTCCATGTGCGTGTTATGATTATTTCGCAGGCATCAGTATCGTCTACCTCGTCTGAGTAAGTTGCTTCCAGCTGACTGCTGCAGTTATCCCACTCGTCATCCACATCGCCGGTATAATCCACATCTGCATCGTATTCGCAATCTTCATCCACATAGATTGTGATATCGTCCGGAGCTGTGAAAGTCGGGTCTGTAGTGTCGTCAATATTTATAGTCTGCGTGTCGGTACCCATGTTTCCGCAGTCATCGACCACAGTGAAAGTACGTGTAACGACAACGGGGCATGTGCCTTCCATTGAATCGACATAGTATACAGAGTCAATGCCGCAGGCTTCAGTAACGTCAAGCGAGTCAGCATACGAATTAGTTATGATCACTTTTGTTTCCGAGTAACCCCATCCTGTAATGTCATCTGTATCACACCCTTCGATGGTAAAGTCAGCCGGAGCAACAACCACCGGGTCTGTAGTGTCGTCAATATTTATAGTCTGCGTGTCGGTACCCATGTTTCCG
>CAZBWK010000013.1:47086-50376 GCA_964495655.1 uncultured Prolixibacteraceae bacterium
TGTCATCTGTATCACACCCTTCGATGGTAAAGTCAGCCGGAGCAACAACCACCGGAGAAATGGTATCATTAATAATGATTGTCTGTATGCAAGTTGCACTGTCAGCCGGGGTCCCGCCTACCATATCATAAATAGTATATGTCCTTGTAATCGTCTCGGGACAGGATTGTCCGTCTGAAGCATCTTCATGGGAAACAGCAATTGTTCCACACTGGTCATTGAATACAACTCCTAATCCCACCAGGCCTGATGAATCAGTAACGGCAGCCGGAGCGGCACATTGCACGTTTGTGTTAAAGGTAGGAGGACAAGTGATATCAAGATAACAGCAACCACCCAGGGTAACCATTTCAGTATGATCATCTTCTGTCAATTCACCGTCAGTTACTGTTAAAGTAATATCATATTCATCATTGACCTGTCCAGCTGAGTATTTAACCCAAATGGTATCACCATCGGTTAACACAATCTCACCATTACCGTCGCTTACATCCCAGTCATTGCTATAATTGCCATCTCCTCCCGTTGTTGTGCTCCAGGCCTTGATCCTGGAAACCTTTTCTCCCGGATAGCACTCTGGCATCCAATCGAAGTATGCGACCAATGGTGCGTTAATGATGATATCACCGACGTGATCGCACTGGGCGCTGTTGAAACTGCCAAGTGTAACATTACTGCAATTTGTTGATCCTCCGCCACCGGTTACCCAGGCTAAAGTTGCGTTGGACAGTGTCAGTCCGTCACCATAGCTCCATTGAATCGGAGCTATCATAACATCATTTATCACATCTTTTGAACTATTAAGAAGATTAACGCATCTCTGGTAAAAAATAGTGGTATCCGCACCAGTCAAACGGTCAATGATTAAATCAGCGAAAATTGTAAATGCATAAACACTGGAATTTGCATTAGAATTGTATCTGATCCATACATAAGCATCAACAGTGTCACCAACATTATAGGTGCCGGTTATTTCAGTTATTTCAGTATCAGAACTTGATAACACAGCTTCGATTATTGTATAATTATTCGAAGTACAGTTAAGTCCCTCAAGCCTGAGATCATCATCCGGTGCCAGTTGTGCAAAAGCAGTGTAAGAACCGGCATTCATAACAAGAAAAAATAAAAAAAGCAGCTTAGTTGCTTTTAAAGGTGATTTAGTCTTTCGAAAAAGATCAAACATTAGTAAAAATTTTTTCATATCCTTTCATTTTAAAGTTTTAACAAAATAGTTATTTAATTAAACATGGCTGACTGGCATAGAAACCTGGATCAGCGACAATTGATAAAAGGATTGATAAATACCGGGAGAGAAACAGACAAAAATAATAACCCATATAGTTTTTATCTTCCCGAATATTTTAATAATCCCTTCTCTTACGGTATGCAAATTATGGCGAAAAAAATTAAAATCCAATTTTTTTGTTGAGAATATTTTATTCATTTTTTTTTTGACTTTTAATAATTGTACATAATTATTTCTATATCTATATTTTAGATTAACGTCTTTATCAGTATAAGAAAAAGTTCATTCATTTAACGACCTCCTGCATAACCTATTTTTTATGTTTCGTTTTGAGTTAAAGGTTACTTATTAGTATCAAGTCTTGTGCCGTTTGTTTTAAAAACTTTATAATCAGCAATATACATTGAACAGTACTTGCTATTATTTATTTCAAATTGGGACAATTATCTAAAAATGGTAATTGTTAAGAAGAAATATCCCGGATAATTATAAGTAGAATGCAATTATCGTACAGATGATTATAGTATTTTTAAATTTTTCATTGTAATTTGGTGCTGTCCGAATGATAATTGAATTTACTTAAATTGAATAACTATGAAAAAAATTGTACCTGTTTTGATTTTGACCTTACTTTTAGGTTTAGGTGCGGTTTCCCAAAACAAGATTTGGAATGAAACCGAAGCACAGAAGGCTGAGCGTTTGAAATGGTGGACTGATGCCAGGTTTGGAATGTTCATACATTGGGGTTCCTATGCACAGGCTGCCCGGCATGAATGGGTTAAGAAGCGTGAAAGGATACCGGATGATGAGTATCAAAAATACTTTGAAGTTTTTAATCCCGATCTTTTTGACCCTTCTGAATGGGCCAAAAAAGCTAAAGCTGCCGGCATGAAATATGCTGTTATTACCAGTAAACATCATGAAGGTTTCTGTATGTTTGAATCAGCCTACACCGGTTATGATGTGGTTAATACTCCTTACGGAAAGGATATAATTAAGGAGTGGGTTGATGCTTTCCGTGCCGAAGGATTAGGGATTGGTTTTTATTATTCGCTTATCGACTGGCATCATCCGGAGTATACGATAGACAGGGTACATCCTCAGAGTGTTAATACGCAGGCTGAATATGACGAACTCAATAAAGACCGGGATATGGCTGTTTACCGCGAATATCTCAGGAATCAGGTTCGTGAGATACTTACAAAGTATGGTAAAATTGATATTTTATGGCTTGATTACTCTTTCCCCGGTCAATTTGGCAAAGGACGTGATGACTGGGGATCTGTTGAACTTATTAAGATGGTCAGGGATATGCAGCCCGGCATTATCATAAATGACAGGGCAGACCTGAAGGATTATTGGGGCGGTTGGGATTTCACAACACCCGAGCAGTATAAGGTTGAAAGCTGGCCCGAAATTGACGGTAAAAAGATCCCCTGGGAGACTTGTCAGACTTTCTCAGGTTCGTGGGGGTACTACAGGGATGAGCATACCTGGAAGGACAACAAGCAGCTGCTGGTACTGTTGATTGAATCGGTAAGCAAGGGAGGCAATTTGTTATTAAATGTGGGGCCGACCGCCAGGGGGACCTTTGATCACCGTGCAGACAAAGCTCTTGCAGACATGGGAGATTGGATGAAATTCAACAGCCGGTCTGTTTACGGGTGTACTCAGGCCCCGGCTGAATTTGAGGTGCCTGCTAATACAATATTAACTTATAATCCTGAAACCAACAGGTTGTATATACACCTTTTGGATTATCCGCTAACTAACTTCAGGTTGCCGGGATATAAAGGAAAAGTGAAATATGCCCAGTTCCTGCACGATGCTTCCGAATTACTGATCACAGCCCCATACGGGCATCATATCCAGGGAAGCATTTCGACAGAAAGTGATTTGAACCTCCGCCTGCCGGTGAATAAACCCAATGTAGAAATACCGGTAATTGAACTTTTTTTGGATTAGTTAACATTCCCTTTGAATTTTGGCAATTGAGCTTCAGGGAGTTGAACAATTAATGTTAAAGGGGTTAAAAAAAAGGGGG
>CAZBWK010000014.1:0-49613 GCA_964495655.1 uncultured Prolixibacteraceae bacterium
AAAAAAACAATACTTCAATTTCTTTTTCATAGTTCAAATATTTAGGATTTATAATAGTTCATTGGATTTACAATAAATTAACTACACTTATGATCTATAAACCCTTTATTAAAGTGGCCTCTATATTATTTTTCAACCAGATACAATCAATAATAATTGATACTTTCCCTGGGTCAATGTTCTGTTAAGACAAAAAAATCTAATGGACAATTATTTTACAGGACAGTATCCTGAATATATCATTTTCTCTGTCAAACTGCCCGAAAATATAGAGCCACTCTTTATCATTGATCTTTAAATATTGCCCGTTCATTGCATTATAATAATTTTTAAAAAGATTGCCTTCCGGGTCCCTCTGGATAATATTTTCAGTTTCCCATGTTTTCCCGTCATCATAACTTCTTGCAAAATGAAGCCCATAGAGATCAGGTTCCGGCAGGTCATACAAATTTCTGGAATAAGGTACACGGCAAGCGTGTAATAAAGAACCATCCGGCAAGGTCAGTCCCACTCCTGCAGCACCGGTACCTGCAATATTGGTCAGCTCATATTGCGACCATGTCTCACCATTATCAGTACTTTCACTACGAAAAAACCAGGTGTCTTTCGGACTATCCTCAACACGTCCGAGTTTATCCCTCCCCCGTATAATTGAAATCAGCTTTCCCTGAGGTGTTAAAAAAAGGCTCTGTTCATTGAATCCTGCAATAACATCAGGGTTATCCCTTATTCCAGGGTCACTCTCGTATGCAACATCCCTGTATTTCCATGAAATACCGTCGTCATCGCTTATCATCACTCCGCACCTCCAGTTCTCCCCTTTATTTTTTGCTCCCCAGATTGAAAAAACAAGTCTTCCATTCTTTAACCTGACTCCTCCGGCCATAAATTGCTCTCCAAGAAAAGTACCGCCCGGATAACGCTTGAAAGTCCATTGTTCAGAATTTTTCTCCTTCCTCCCGATATTTAAAGTATGATTCCTCCACTGCGGATCCTTTAATGCTCCTGTGCCATCATCTCCTTCAGTGAACTGGTCCCCTGCACAAATTAAAGTGCCATTTTTCGCAGGTCCGTATATAGCCAGGCGAAGAGCTTCTTTCTCCCACTTCCCGGGGTTTATCAGGAGCTCCTGTCCAAAAAGTTCAGGTTCCGACCAGGTCTTCCCCATATCTTTTGAGGTTATCAGAAATGGCCTCTTACCTGTTGTCATATCACCATATGTTCCTCCCGTGAATACTCCCCTTATTTCATCTCCCATATTCACAAAACTACCGTAAATAGTATTGAATCCCTGATCCTGTCCGTCATAGAACACACGATAGTCCCTTATCTCTATTGTGTTATTGACCGGATCTGATTGCCGGCAAGATGAGATAAACACAAAAACAAAAAAAACACAGAGAATAAAACAATTTATTTTTCCTCCTGTCCGGAAATCAGTCTTAGCTGAGCCTGCCATCTGAAACTGATTATTTAACTGGTCAATTTCATTCATAGCAGCTAAAATAATTTAAATTCATGATTAATCTGTTTTATTTCGACCGAACCCGGTTAAATCCATTGGTTTTTAATTTATATGGTACAAAGTTTAACACATAAATATTATTTATCAAAATGCCTGTAATGTACATTTCACATTAACAGGTTATTTTACCGCAATTGAATTCAACCCGAATCCCCACCTCGTATTATCAATAGAAGCCGGAACTCCTGCCCTTAAATAATTAATGCCGAATTCAGGAATTCTTTTAAACCCGGTTTCTGACACTTTTTTATCAAAAATAAATAATTCAGCAATTTGCTTATTAGAGTTCCACCTTATCCTTACAGGCATCTTTTCGGCTTCCCCGGATATATTAGCTAATACAAATTGAAATACAGAGTGTTCCGAAGCAACTGAATCTCCCGATATTGAAAAGTGGTCAGTAAAACTTAAATTAATACCCGGACACTCATTTATAAATTCGATCTCCATTATCATTTCACCTGAGGCCAGGGCGGGAAAATTCCAAACCACCTCAGGATTCTGGCGGAGATCCATGGCTGAACCTGCGAGGAATCTGATTTTTTGCTCTGTCTCCGAATATTCTTTATGGATAATATCACTTGATCCGTAAACAGTCCATTCGTCAGGATCAATGAGTGAATTCTTGGGTGCATTTTCTTCTGTGAGCCAGTCCGGGTCAAGCATAACTACAGATTTTGACTCCCCTTGTCCTGAAACAAGAATTACCTTACCATCCTCTCTTTCCACAGCAGACGGATAGGCGGTGCCTCTGTCTCCCCGAATTTCACTTTTATCTTCCTCTGCTCTTAAAACTTCCCTGAAACCTTTCCACGACTTTCCGTCATCGTAACTTAAAGCAGCATGAAGAACTTCTCTGCCACCAAAAGCATAACTATTAGGATCATCCCATCTTTGGTTCATATTAAAAAAGAGGAGTAACCTGCCATCTTTCAATCGAAGAAAGTGGGCAGGAGAATCAGAGGAGGTAAATTTCGATGGTTCCGGAACAGTCCAGCTTTCACCATTATTAACTGAAAAAGATTCATACAATACTCCCTTATTAGTACGGATCAGCATCCACAAATCATCACTGTTCAGTTGGACTACTACCGGCTCTACAGCCCCATAACGGGTTGTCTTATCAGGATCAATTTCTATGTTCAGGGTATTATCTGCAGCATGCCAATTATCTCCGTTATCATCTGAATACAAAATCATTACTTCGTTCCACCCGTAATCTTTGGCATTACCATCAGGCTTTTTTGATCTTTCGGGCACTGCTTTCCCAAAAGACATCAATAACCTGCCTGATTTTAATTCGATAAAATTCCTTATTGATCCCACATAACCATTATAAATTTCTTTTGGAGGTTCCCATTCTGATGTCGCGCTGACTTTGCGGGTATGCCATAAATTATAATGTCTGCCGTTATAGCCGTTTTCACCCTCATCCCGTATATGAAAAACAGAGTGCATTGATCCATCACCGGACTCAACCACCTGATTGGCATAATATGCTATACCAGGAAGGTCAAACTCTTTTTCAGGTATATTCCATTCTACACCGTTTAATGAAGAGACAGACATCATCTTATCAGCATCACCCGGATTATTAATAAAAAATATCTTGTAGTGACCAGCAGAAGTAGCTATGATAGTAGATTCATTAGTTGGCGCGTCACATATTCTTACAGGTCTGTAAATAGCTTCCGGATAAATTTCGCAAGAGGCTCCTTTCTCATCATGACAGCTGAGATCAGGAGTTCTGATTATATTTTTATCCGGACAATTACATTTTCCATCGAGCCCGTTTAATATAGATAACAATAAAACTGCAGAAAATAAAAATTTACCCGGTAAGCAACAATTAAACAATGTCTTTGAAAAACAGTATGCCTGATATTTTTTTGCAATGACATATCTGTGTAAAAATATTTTAAATTTTCCCATCATAATTAAAAAATTATTTCCGGCTCTGTTTTTTAATCAGTATACGGATTGAAATCCTTTTCATCCAGTTTAACACTCAGGTATCCTGCAAAACCTGCATAACTTGTTGTTATCCAGATTTCTCCCGGATTAGCCTCAAAAACACGCGGATAGGATAGTGTCCTGGTTTTACTTTTATCAGTAATTCTGGCAATTACAACAGGAGAACTCCATGTTTTACCGTCATCTTCTGAAAACATTACAGATAATTCACCCCGGTGATTACTATGTGCAACTTCGGAGGAGACCCCGTCACCTCCACTAAAAGGATATTCACTTTTCCCCTCGGGGAAAGCTCTGTTCCAGACCAGCATCAGCGATCCGCTTTTAAGGCGGGTCAGTAAACCCGGTGCAGAGCTGGCATCAATTTTAGTGGGTTTAAAAAATTGCCAGTTCAAACCTTCATTATCAGAATATGCTTCCCAGAAGAATCCCCAGTTTGTACGCATAAGCATCCATATTCTTCCGTCATTAAGCTGCTCTATTGTTGCCTCGGTAACTCCGCTATGGTGCCCAACCCCACCTAAATCAATAACATTGGACCGAACCCAGTTAAAACCATTTGTCCTGGATGTATATGTTACAACTGTATGATGACCGGGATTATGACGCAAGATCATAGAAGATAAGATAATACTACCATCTTTGGTTTCAATGATATCTCTGTTAGCGCCGGTCCATTCATCATGAAGCTTTTGAAGGTCCTGCCATGTTTTACCTTCATCAAGGCTGCGAACAGTATATGTAGGCAGCCTTGCCCCCGGCGAATCAATGATATCCGGCCTGAAATTCCAGTTAGCCCTTTCCTTCTCATTAGCAAAGGCAAGAATTATTGCGCCACCGGAAGTTCTGATCAATGCCCGTTCAATCCGGATTTCAAAACTTTCCTGATCTGTAAAAATCGGGTATTCTTTCCATGTTTTACCCTCATCCATGCTGATACAACTCATATTTTTTTCGACAGTCAGGATACCCCCGTCCTTCAGCCGGACAAAAGGACCTGTTTTCAGTCCCGGTATCTCAGTAACCTTTTCATGGATCCAGTAACCTTCAGTGGTCAGTTTAGCTCTGTCAGAATTTCCCGGCTGTCCAAAAACATCAGGTGCACTGAAAACAATTAAGCCTAAAAAAACCGGGATAGCAAAAAGATTGATTTTTTTCATTTTTTTTGGTTTTATATTTATTGATCAATTATAAATAAATGCATTATAATCCACCGGCTTTCGATACTATTATGGCAAATTAATTCCCTCCTCAGGAAATCTTGCATTAACTTCAACGAGCCATTGCCTAAGCATACTCTTCATTTCCTGGACCCTCGGGTATTCAGTTCTGCTTAAATCCTCTCTTTCACTTAAATCTTTTGAAAGATTGAATAACTCTGCTTCACCAGTCTTATAATTATAAACTAACTTATAATCCCCCATTCTCACAGCCCCCTGAAAAACCCCGTGAGGATAATGCCAGAAAAGCGCACTCCTTTTCTTCATTTTGCCATTTCCTGTTAAAAGTTTTTTAAAACTTACTCCGTCCACATGTTGTTCAGGCACTGACGGAAGATTTGCCAGATCCAGCAGTGTTGGATACAGATCATTGGAGATCAGAGGCTCTCCGCATTTGGTATTTGATTTTATCAGGTCCGGCCATCTTATGATCAGGGGAACCCTGATCCCACCTTCGTATAAATTATGTTTTGCTCCGCGCAATGGAAAATTTGAAGTAACAGTATGCTTACCCCCATTATCAGAACTATACACGATAATAGTATTATCTCTGATACCAAGTTCATCTATTTTTTTCAAAAGCCTTCCGACATTCTCGTCCATGTGGTGAACCATGGCCGCATACTCGGGTAAATTCTGATATTTTCTGGATCCGTTTTCCATATCATCAATATTTAATATACCCGGATCCATAAATTTTTTTCTGTATTTTTCAATAATTTCCGGTTTTGCCTCAAGTGGTGTATGCACTGTATGAAAAGAGAGAAAAGCAAAAAAAGGCCTGGATCCATTACAATTCGATTCAATAAAATTTATAGTCTCATTTGTGAGACGGTCAGTGATGTACTCTCCCTGAGGTCCGTCATCCATATGGGTCAGAAAATGCGGACTGAAGTATAAAACCTCATTTTGCTTAACGGGCGGATCTTTATCCGGATAAAGCATTCTCCATGCATTTTGAGAAGTAGTTCCCCCGATGGCAACCATAAATCCCTGGTTTGCCGCCCAATGTTCAGACTTATATCCTAAATGCCATTTGCCAAACAGCCCGGTTATATAACCATTATCCCGCAAAGCCTCAGCTAATGTATATTCAGATAACTCCAAATGATGCGAAATATAATCAACATCCTTCTCAGGAGTAATTAAGTATGTAGTTATTCCTGTTCGTGCCGTATACTTACCTGTTAAAATAGATGCCCTTGTAGGAGAGCAAACCGGACCTCCGGCATAGAAATCAGTAAAATACATTCCTTCAGTTGCAAGCCTGTCAACATTAGGAGTGTCATAATATTCACTGCCCATAAATCCTAAATCACTCCATCCCAGATCATCTACAAGAATGAATACTATATTGGGCCTTTGGGTTTCATTTATCCTGCCATCTTTACAAGAATAAGCTCCCTGATAAAAAGATGTGATAAGAACCAGTGCAAGACCTCTGGAAATTGTCCTTTTAAATTTCATTTTTATTTAGAGTTGAGATATTAATCATTACAACCAATCAGGGATCATTCCGTTTCCGGTCAACTCTCCCCCGAGGATCCATGAAAGGTTGAATCTGGCAACCTGCATAGTTGCGTCAGGAGGGTGGGTTGAAGATCTTGGATCGGCATAACGGTCTTCAAAGAGAAGGTAAATCAAACCTTCGCCGGGAGTGCCAGGCCGTCCGGCACCCAAAGATGAATAAGCACCACGGGGTTCATGAATCAATCTTTTTACCGGCCATGTTTCACCGCCGTCAAAACTTGCCCAGACTGTCATCTTTTCCCTGGCTCCAGGTCCGGCATCTGTATTGCTGTAAATCAATATGTCACGGTTTTCAACAGGTAAACGCACTAATCCGCCCTTACAGCCATAGCCCCGGTCTGCTCCACCTCCGTCAGGAAGCACTGAACTGACTTTCAGATCTTCCCAAGTATGTCCATAATCATAACTCCATGCTTCACGGCGCATAACTTCTTCGGGCTTAAGTTCGCGGGCAAGAGATTTGTCATAAAAACCACTGCAGCTTCGTGAATTATAATAAATCCGCCCGTCACTCAATTCCGTGAGTGCAGCTTCTTCGGTATAACCTTCGGGGAATAGTCCGCTGACCTGCCAGGTAGCTCCGCCATCATCACTATATACAGCGCAACTGTAAATAGCTTCTAAAGGGTCTCTGTCTGAAGGATGTTCCGGGGCATGAGGGCGAAAGGTAGATGTAACTATGAGTCTGCCCTTTTTTTTACCATGTCTGAGAGTAATGCCACTTTCACTGGCATTTGAATGTATCGTATATTTCCCATTTTCACCATAACCTTCTCCACGTTCATTCCATGAAACCCTCTTCATCAAACCTGCCTGCTCAATCCATTTAATTAGCTCGTTAGGTTTAAGGATTATATTTTCCTCTCTCCATGTTTTCCCGTGATCACTGCTTCGCCAAAGCCGGTCATTTCCATCCCAAAGTCTCAGAACAATTATGTCACCGGTGTTTTCATCAGTAATAAAGTTACTGTCCATAAATCCAAAAGGCACCTCTATGATCTCTCCCCATGTCTTGCCGCCGTCTTCACTGCGCCGGAGAAGTCCCGGACGATTCTGCAGGGCAAGGATGGTTCCGTCGACAGCCACAGCAAGATAAGGCTCACGCAATGATCTGCTGTCACCATTAAACACCGCCTGCATTTGAAAAAAAGGTTCACCCCGGAAAGGATCAAGAGTTCCCTCGGCTGGAATGCCATATGCGGTTACCGCAATTTCATCTTTTGTTGCTGATTGCTGGCATGCTCCTGTCAAAAAAAATGTTGTAACAACTAAGAAAAATTTAAAACTCCTTACCATAAGTACTTTTATTTTATTAGCTAAATTCATTAGTGTTGACTTTAAAGTCAAATAAGGCCTCTTAATTACAAACTAAATTATGATGGGCTTTCAGACAGGTTATAATATCGCGAAATTTTTACCGACAGGTCAGTTGCCCAAACATCACAGTATAGAAATTATTTGTGGGTTGGGTCGGAAAAAGGCGATTCGCGCCCTTTTCCGACAAATTTAAATTTTTATTGAATTGTTTTTCAATTAATTATAAAATCAATAACCCGGAGTTTGCTGAAGTGCAGAATTGTTTGTGAGGGTTCCCTGGTCTATTGGCCATAATAGCTGACCGGGCTTTGCCTCAGATAATTCCAACACGTAATCATCACCGAATCGTCTCAAATCATACCATCTTTTACCTTCATAAACAAATTCAAAAAATCTCTCTCTCAAAATGGCATAGTCCGGCTTACTATCTACAGCCTGATTCGGGAAACCATGGATTTCCTGCTTATAATTATCTCTAAATCCTCTGGCTCTGACTAAATTTATTTCGACAGAGGGATCCTGATTTAAAAGATATTTTGCTTCTGCAAGCAAAAGCAGTAAATCTGCATATCTGTATACAGGATAGTCATTATACCATGACCTGATTCCTGAAATGATCACACCCTGAAATTTATTACACCAAACACCTCCGACATGCATTACTGTATCCCCGTCCACTACATGCCATATTGCCTGGCCGGTTGCCCATTTGCGATAATCCTCCGGTGAATAGGACTGAAAGAGGTCTTCGTTCATAACGATACTGAATGTACCTCCACGTGAATGTATGTTATAAAGATCATGTGTGATATTGCGTTGTTTCAGTGAATCAAAGCCATATCCGGGAGTGGTATATCTGTCCCTTGTAACCATAACGTGAATTTCACCCCCGAGGAGGGTATACTCATCCTCATCATTCCTGATTGCAAAAATTATTTCGTCGTTATCTTTATTGTCCTGATCAAAGATATCATGAAAATCTTCAAGCAGACGAAGTGAAGGTATATTGGTTTTTATATCTTCCAATGCGGTTTTTGCAATTCCTGCATCAGTGGCTCCTCCCCCGCGGCGGGCAGTCCACAGGTAATATTCAGCCTTAAGCATTTGACTTGCTGCCTTAGACCATTGGGTTTTCCCTTTAACAAAAGAGTAATCTTCAAAGTGTGACAAAGACCTGTCGATATCTTCTTTAATTAAGTCCATCACTGCAGATGCAGGGTCTTGCGGTTTAGACAACTCACCAATATCAAAACTGTAACTTGGCTCTGTCTGTAAAACCAGATCTCCCCAGCTTCTCACCAGGTGAAAATAATAGAATGCCCTCAACCCATATGCCTGGCCTAAGTACCAATTCTTCTGACTTTCGGTCAGTATACCATCAGCCGCACCACCGGCTGTTTTGTCAATAATAAGGTTGATCTGATTGATATTGGCATAAAATCCGCCGTAATTAGTAATTCCAGGTCTCGTTTCATGCAGATTATTATCAATTATTTCAGGATAAGAACGGGTATGTCCGGGATAATTTTCTTTACCCATTGTGCCTCCCCGGAATTCACCCAAAATTTGAAAATTAAGCTGATGAGTACGCAGTCTTGAGTGTATGCCATTTGCAAATGCCTCCCATTGCGTCGGAACTCTCCAGTAACTTACATCGGTGATCGTGCTGACAGGTGCCAGTTGCAGGTTAAACGGATCGTCGTCGCATCCTGCCCAGATTGCCATAACAGCAACACTTATTGCAACTATCAGATATTTAAATGCTTTTTTTATACGTTTCATTGTAATAATTTTTAAGGTTTAAAAAGACACTTGCAATCCCAACACAACATTTATCGGTATAGGATATCGTCCAAAATCAGTTCCCCCCTGTTCAGGATTCCACCCCGAATAGGCGGTAAAATAGTGTAAATTCTCAGCTGTAAGATTTGCCCGTATCCGTTCTGCACCTATTCCTATTCTGGAAACCAACCTTTCAGGTACTGTATAGGTTAAAGTTATTTCCCGCAGGGCTAAATAATCTCCCTTTTCATACATTTGTGAACTATGGCTGTCCGGGGTGGAATAATGCAGTCCTCCCTTCTTATAATTAAGCATAGGATAATCACCAAAACTATACACCGGATATTTAGCATCTTTATTCTCCTCGGTCCATGAATCCAGCACATAAGTATTAAAGTTCATGTGCCCGACCTGATTACCCATCAAACTTGCCAGGTAATGATTATAAATTGTATGGCCCAGGGCGAAATCAAAACGCGCATAAAGGCTTAATTCTTTATATGCCAAAGAAGTTGAGAACCCCCCTGTCCAGTTAGGGTAAATATTTCCTATAACGAACTGGTCGAGGGTATTGATTATGCCGTTACCATCAAAATCCTCCCATAGAATATCACCTGGTTGAATAGGATATTTTCCGGTTCTCTCATTTTGAGGAATAGTCGCATAAATTGCGGGTCCGTAAGCTGCAACGCCGCCAAAAATTATTTCATCGATCCTGTCAGGAACTGTTGCCCAGACATCATCCCAGTCTCTCAGAACTCTTATTGCTTTATAAGCCACTATATCACCTACACGTCCTCCTTCCTGCAAGCCTCCTGCCCATACAACTTTACCTTGTTTAGGGTCATAAATTTGAATTCCTCCCTGTCTGTTGTTCTCCTGATCATTCTCAGGAAGACGCAGAATCGTACTTTTTACATAGGAGGCATTAACATTAAGATTCCAGTTCCAACCACTTGAAGAGCTCAATATATTTATGTCGGCAGAGGCTTCGAAACCTTTGTTCCCGTAATCACCAAGATTTGTACGGAATGATCCGAAACCGGTGTAATTAGGTAATGCAAGATTTGTCAACAGGTCTGTGTTTTTTCGATCAAAATAGGTCAATTCACCTGATATCTTATTTTTAAACAAGCCAAATTGAATTCCCGCATCAAATGTTACACTTCTCTCCCACAGCAATCCTCTGTTAATGACTGCTGTATTCAGGATACTGGCAGACTGGTTATATCTAGTCTGAAACCCGTATGCCCCCTGGGTTTCGTAACGTCCGATCCCTGCAATATTACCATTCTGTCCGTAACTCACTCTTGGTTTTAAATATGAAAAATAGCCACCCAGCGGTGATGTTAAAAAGAAATCTTCTCTGTGCATATTCCAACCTGCTGAAAATCCGGGGAATGTTCCCCATCTGTTATCAGCCAGCTGAGATGTTCCATCCACTCGCAAGACACTTGTAAAAAGATATTTCCCGTCATAATCATAATTTAAACGGTTAATACTGGATATCATCCGGTATCCGCTGCGTTCTGAATTTATTCCTGTATATTCGGCGCTGGCATTAAGAGTGGGAATATCATCAGTAGCAGCTCCACGGCCTGAAGCGCTTAAATAAAAAGATTGAAAATCAAGATATTCACCTGCAACCAATAAAGAAATATTATGGTTCCCGAAACTTTTTATATAATCAAGATTCAGGTTATGCTGCATCTGGATATGTCTGTTAGTTGAGGCGCTTGCCGGCCGGGCATCATTAACAACTCCGGTTTCTCCCACAATTCTCTTTTGAAAAGATTCATTGACACCTTCAACATAGTAGATATTTCCCTTCCCCTGTAACCGAAGGTCCGGAAGAATTTGCCATTTCGCGCCCAGGGTGAAGGATGACCTGATGGCATTGTCTCTCCTGTCATAGATCTGTTTCCAAAATGCAGGGTTACCGTAACTCTCACTGGTCTGTGGACCGGCTCTCGGAGTTCCGTCCTCATTCCATGGATTCCATGTTGGCCACATGATCCTGGCCCTGTAAAGTCCGTTGGCAACAATATAAGTCGGTTGTTCAGCATAGGACAGATTTAAATTGCCATCCACTTCAAAGTTGTCCAACACATTATATGATCCGCTTAATTTCCCGGCCAGCCGTTCATAATAAGTATCCACGATCAACCCTTCTTCCCTGTAATAATTAATGTTGGAAGAAAAAGTACCCCGCCGGTCACCTCCCGAGAATCTTAAGTTATGCCGCTGAGTCCGGGCTGTCATGTTAAATACCTCATCTATCAGTGAACGGGTATAATCCCTGAATACAATGGTATCTTTGTAGGCATAAATCTCGTCACCATGCACAGGATCCAGCATCCATTGCCAACCTTCATTTATATAATTTTGAAACATATGACGGTTACTGTCGTCAATCCTTCTTTGATCGTAATATTCAGGTCTGGCAAAACCCTGATGGTCCATGCCATCCGGATGCGGAGTATTCTGATTGGCCATTGCTGAAGTCAGCCTTCTGCGCATAACGCCTAATCTTTGATAATAGAGATATTGCTCGGCATTAGCATATTCATAATCCTTTCTCTGGATGTTCAAACCCACATCGTAATCGTAAGTTATTTCTGTACGTCCCACTTCTCCTGAAATAGTCTCAATAAGGATAACACCGGAATTTGCACGGGCGCCGTAAACTGCAGTGGCTGCAGCATCTCTCAGCACATGTATGCTTTTTATATCCTGGGTGTTAACATCGTTCATGTGCCGGACAATCCCATCCACAACTACCAGGGGTGCCTGTGGAGATGAAATAGATGCCCCTCCACGCAATATTATAGTCGGCACAGATCCGGGCTGTCCGGTACCCTGCTGGACTCTCAAACCCGGAATTGTTCCCTGCAGAAGGGAACCGGGAGTACCTGTAATGGTATTTAACATGACATTTTCATCGATCTTACTGATAGATGTACTTACCCTTTCTCTCGACATCTCTCCATATCCTACAGCTACGATCTCTGCCAATTCAGTGATCTCCTCCTCCATTACCACAGTAAAAGCAGTCCTGTCGCCAATACTGATTTCCTGCGTGACCATTCCGACAAAAGAAAATTGCAGAATATCAGCACCGGCAGGAATCGTCAGAGAAAATTTTCCGTCTGCATCAGTTACTGTTCCTGTGGTGGTTCCTTTAACAACAACAGAAACTCCGGGTAACGGCAATCCCTGTTGATCGCTTATCACTCCTGTAACAGTTCGCTGCTGCAAAGAATTAACAGTTGCAGCAGACGGATTTCCGGCTTTTCTTAAAACAATCTGGCGGTCATATACATCCCAGGCAACATTTTGTTCTTTAAAACCTTCTTTTAATACCTGGCTGATCGTTGCTTCCTTCAAATTTACAGTCAGCTTCTTTTGAAGATTTAAATCTTCATCTTTATAGAGAAACACAAATTCGCTTTGTTTCTCTACCATTTCAATTAGATCCAGGATTGACCCGTTCTTTAGCTTAATGTCAAGACGGGTATTTTGCGAATAGCTGTTGGCACTCACTGTGAGGATGCATCCAACCAGAAGAATAAATGTTAAACGCATAATCCGCCTCCATTTTTTTTTGATCCTCTTGTTAAGAGGATTAATTAAACAAAAAAATTTCATAACTTTGTTTGATTTAGAATTAATACTATTATTAGGTATTATTTAATTCAACCCGGGAAATGTGCCAGCATCTTCCGGGTTTTTAATTTATTTTATCATATAATGTGAATCATTTATTTTTATAAATTCCAGTCCGGTAAGCCTTGACAGGTATTCGAAAACCTCATCACGGCCCTTAGTAACATCAAGCTTTCCTGATATCTGGATGGTACCTTTAAATGGATCATCTAACTGAAACCGGATATTATAATATCGTTCCAGCTTTTTTATGATTCTGCTGAAGTCAGTATTAGAAAACTTGAACAAACCTTCTGTCCACAGAGTATATTGATCTATATCTACTGTTGAAACTTCAGTTTGCTGCGTTTTCTTATTAAAATAACCTAAATGGCCGGGAGCAATACGGACAGCTTTGTCAAATAATCCGGCATTAACTTTTTTTATCTCCACAGTTCCATCTGCAACTACTGTCTGCACCGAATAATCTTCCGGGTATGCAGATACATTAAACCGGGTTCCAAGCACCTGAACTTTAACATCGACAGTTTTGACTACAAAAAGTTGTTTTTCATTTTTTGTAATATCAAAAAATGCTTCTCCGGTTAAAAAGACTTCACGTGTTTTGTCTACAAATTTTGAAGGGTAAATAAGCCGGCTGCCGGCGTTTAACCAAACTTTAGATCCATCTGCAAGGGTTATGACAGACCTGTTGCCATAAGGTATAACAAGGGTATTCATTTCAGGGGTCTCTGTTTCAATCTCAACCTGGATCTTCTGCTCCCGGTTCAATGTCAATTCTCCGTCTTCCGAATACTCCAGTTTAGACTCACCCTTGTTAAGGGCAATCTGTTCCCTGTCACCCAGTATCAATACCGGATCGTGTACTGTGGCAGGCAGCACGGCTGTATCCATAACAACCCGGGACTGCCTGCCCTCCATGTACAAAAAAACTAAACTGCCACCTATCGCAAAAAATATCAATGCTGTTGCAGCATATTTCATAAACGTTCGGATAAAATGTATCTGAACTTTTTTGCGGCCGGTAGTTTCCAGATTTAAAATTATCTTTTTGGCAAGAGCTTTCTTCTCGAAATCTGATAATATTTTTCCTTCATACTTAAAGTATTGAATGATCTGCTCTTTAAATTCCAGGATCATCTCTGCTTCGTCTCTGTGAAGGTCTAAATAGTTTTTCCAGTAATCATTTACTTCAGGAGATGGATGAAATATCCACTTAAAAAAGAGAGGATCATCTATTAATTTGCGGTATATATCCATTATTACTGCCAAATTTTTATTATAAGAGACAAAACCTTAATAAAAGGGACATAATAATTATATGCTGTAAAACATATTTTAATTCAACCTGAAACTATACGACCCCGATCCTGCTTCTACCTCCAGGCAGCTGCCGGTTTCTGTTATTTTACTGATGCCTTCTGCCTGTTGGACTGATTGGCCTTCTTCCCAGATCAGCATGCCTGATTCATACAGCCTGTATGATCCTTTGGGGTTTTCTTTGGGTATCTTTATGGTTGCCTTGCTGCCAACGGGTACCTCAACGTTTAAAATGACTGAATTTCCGGTTTTTTTCCATGATGAGGAAACCTGGCCTTTCACTGTGCGGACTGATGCATTTGCTGAATTCAGGTCACCGACTATTTTGGGAGCTATGCTGATCTCTTCGAAACCGGGCTGCACCATGCGGATTCCTGCAATGTCTTTGTAAAAGAATTCATCTATGCTCCCGAACATAATATGATTTAAGGAGTTCATTGCCGGACCAAAATAACGGTAACCGCCCCAGCGCTCCCATAATGTTGTGGCGCCTTTGGCTACCATATATCCCCAACCGGGGAATTCAGCTGTCGCTGTCATGTTATATAACACCTCATCCATCCCAAACTCCGGAAGAACCTGCACCAGCGCTTTTGTGCCCAATATCCCCGTCTGAAGGTGCCCGTCATCAAATATTATACGCTCCGCCAGATTGTTGGCAACTTTATCTGCAACCTCGTCATCAACAATGCCTGCATACAGCGGAAATGCAATACTGGTCTGGGAGCCCGTGCCGTATGTATAGTTTGCCTGATTAAAATATTTTTTATTGAAGGCTTCCTTTATGTCAACCGCCAGCTTTGTATATTCCTGTACTTTTGCATCATTTCCCAGTACTTCTGCCAGCTCCGACATAATCACCGCGCTTTCGTAATAGTAGCCGGTGGAAGTTATTGAGACGGAATTATCGCGGGGACTGTAAGCTAATCTCGGCGGAACCCAATCACCCCTGCCTTTGTGAATTATCAGATCTTCGGATATTGACTTCATATAGCCCATCCATTTGTCAAGGGTGTTAAAGTGCTGCTCAACAATTCGTTTATCTCCGTAATAATGATACATATAATTTACCAGCAATGGGTATGCTACCTGCCATGCGGGAGTGCCCTCCAGAGAACCTCTGGTGGCATGGGGAACAAAGTCGGGAACACTGCCGTCCTCATTCTGGTCATCCTGAATGTCTTTAAGCCATTTTGTATAAAAAGCGGCCATGTCAAAATTCAGGATTGCCTCTTCTGCTGTCAGGTGGCCGTCTCCCATCCACCCCAGCCTCTCATCCCTGTGAGGGGTATCGGTTGGCACACTGTGCAAATTACCAAGCTGTCCCCAGATAATATTACTGTGAATCTGGTTCAGCAGAGAATTTGAACAACTGAACGTGCCTTCCCGGGGAACGTCTGAATAAACTACCCTTGCCTCTAATGTTGTCAGGTCAGGTGTGCCCGGATATCCTTCCAGTTGAACATAGCGGAATCCCTGATAAGTAAAACGAGGTTCATAAACCTCGCCGTTATTGTCTCCTCTAAGGGTATAAATATTTCGGGCTTTTGAAGAGCGGTTCGGACTGACATCCAATGTATCTGTCAGTCCGGTTATAGGCTGGTTCTTCATTATAGCTATGCTCTGCATTGTGGTTGGCGAAGTACGTATCAAAACCTCATTGCCTTCGCCTCCCTTAACATTCATGCGGGGCCATCCGGTTATGTCCTGTCCGAAATCAAAAACATAAATTCCTTCAACAGGCTCCCACATCCTTACTGCCCTTAATGTTGTAATAACTCTCATGGGAGGCATCAACTGAGCATCTATCTTGCGGCCGGCAGGAACTTTGACCTGAACGGCATCCTTCCATCCGGAATCATCATATCCTGCTTTGTTCCAGCCCGGTTTTTCTTTTCTGGCATCATATACCTCACCGTTATAGATATTATTTTCAATAATTGGACTTTCACCAACCTTCCAACTCCCGTCTGATAAAATTTTAGTCACACTCCCGTCAGTATGTTTTACAATGAGCTGGAATATCATCTGACAGCGGTCTTCATACTGCTTACGCATGTGATGTATGAACCATCCGTTGCCGAGCCAGACGCCGACTGCATTTTTACTCTTCTGAAGATGGTCGGTAACATCATAGGCAGCATACAGCACCCTTTTTGAATAATCTGTTGTGCCCGGGTCCAGAACATGGTCACCCACTTTTTCACCATTCAGATACAGTTCATAATATCCTAATCCGACAATATATGCGTATGCCTCCCTGACAGGCTTGTCAAGTGTAAATTCCCTGCGCAGCAAGGGAGAGGAGTTTTTTGTGTCAGGAGGCCCTATCCAGACACCTTCCCAGTCGGAATTATCCATCGGTCCGACATGAAAAGTGGCAATTTTGCTCCACTCCCCCGGCTCTCCCTTCTGATCCCACAAGCGTACCCTCCAGTAATAAGTTTCACCTGTCACGAGTGAAGGCCCTTCATATGTAATATTGTATGACTTTGCAGATAAGGTTTTTCCTGTGTCCCAGACTTTGGCTCCGTTGTTAACCAATTCCTCTGCTGTTTTGGCAATTTCAATATGATAAGCAGATTGTTCACACCCACGCTGCGAACTTACGGGTATCCATGACAACCGCGGATCGGGAATATCTATCCCCACAGGATTTTCCATATATTCGACTTTCATCCCCGAAACCCCGATATCCCGGCCAAAAACAGAATTTGAAACTACTAAACCGGTGGTTAAAAACAGAACAGCAATAAATAGTGTCTTTATATTTTCCATGATCATAAATATTAATGGGTTGGGCCTAAAAAAGGCGCTTCGCGCCCTTTTAGACAAATTATTACCTATTATTTAGACTCTTGTAACTAACGACAAATAGATTTACTATTTTTTTCCCGAGCCTTCCCCTGAGATATCCCAGTATCCTGTATACCTGCTTTTTTACTGTATCGGGTTTAATTCCCAGCAACTTACCTATTTCATCATAGGTAAGTCCGCTGTTAAATTTCAGAAACAGTAATTCTCGCTTCTCCGCATCAAGCGAAAGAAGCTCTTTCTGCAGCAGGTCCAGATTCTCCTCTTTTACTTCAAGATCGCTCTGCTCAAGGGGAAACTTAAGGTTGAACTGCTCGGGCAGCTTGTCCGGATGGATGTAATGTTTATTTTCACATAACTTACGGATCAATATGTGTTTAAGTGTTTTTATGAGATAATATTCAAGCGATTCAGGAGTATGCAGGCCCTTGCTGTAGGTGTAAATATTAATAAAAAGGTCCTGTATAGCATCGAAGAGAAGTGATTTGTCTGCTGTTATCCTGGATCCGTAGGAATACAAAACATCAATATACTCATTATATATGGTTTCAAAAGCATGCCGGTCACCCTCTCTGAATTTCTCCCATATTAATTGCCAGTATTCCCGGTTAGTCAGTGGATCCACGCTTATTGGTTTAAATTATTTTTCTTTTTTATGCTAAATTAGCAAATTATCCGGTCGTAAGCAAAATTCCCTGATTATGTTTTTGATTTTATTATTTTGCCTTTTGAAATACTATCTCACTTAATCCTGCGGCTGCCTCATTATCCTCATCCAGAAATATCCTGACAGTCAGCCGGCCGTCTTTTACATCGACTATCCGCTCTGTAGTCCAGTCAAATTCCCCGGCGCCCAGCGTAAGGTTAAACGGCCTGGTTCCTTCAAATTCAATTTTTTGCTTCGTCGGAAGAGATATATCCCCGGCCCTTGCCCTTACCCTGTAAACTCCGTAAGGAACATTTATTTCGTAGTCATAATAATTACCGGGATTTTCACACTCAGCTGAGGTACCCCGGAATAAAACTTTTCCCAGCCGTACATTTCCGCTTATCCCGTCAGTTACAGATTCCACCTTGTCAGCAATATTCCATTTCCCGGTCAGCCACCCTTTGCCGTCATAATCTTCAAAAGCCTGCGTGTTTCTCCTGTTACCGCAAAGGGGAGCCGGCTTACCGAACTCTATCCTTCCCTTACTATATTGCCTTGTATGATGAAAATTATTTCTGAAATAGAGTTCATAGAGCTGGGGAAATCCGTTTACCAAACTACTGAATGCATCACAGGGTTGAGGGACTGAATCAGATCTGATAATCCCGAACTGCAGATGGCCCCACAGCCCGTCACCCCAGGCAGTGCCGATTATCGCTCCCCGCACGAGTTTGCGACCCTTCCGCACTGATAAATTTTTTCTGTACAAATTGCTGTAAACATAAAAGATCCCGGGCTGTGAATCACTTTCCAGAAGGACACATGCCGAATTATTGTCTTTACTCCCTGACTGGTCTGATATCCAAACTACAGTAGAGTTCTCCAAAGCTCTTAACCAATGTTTTTCCAATCCTTTTGCATCGTGAAGGTCTATGCCTATACCACGATAAACATCATGATGATCCTCCCCCTGCCACGAAAACATATAGCTGTCCTCCTCAACCGACCATAAAAAACCATCGTTAAAGCTTACGGGGAATATATATCTGTTCTCATCCAGCATCGGTTTTGCGGCTTCACTAAGACAGATCAATGCATCTTTTTTGAGCAATTCGTGCATCAATGTATCTGCAGATAAGCTCTTCACATTTTTATTGTCGGCAATGAAAATCCTGACACCAATGTGTGAGGCAGGCAGGGAACGTCTCGCCACTTTCAGCTCCAGGGTGTCTGTCCCTATCCTTACAAGGTTATAATGATCTTCTGTTTTCAGCAAGGAGACCTCAACGTCATTGAAGATCACCTTCTCTCCCGCTTTCATGTCATAATAATAACAACTGCCCCATTGAAAATCAGCGGGACTGGTAACCTGGGCATTGACTTCGATTATCACACAGGCTATTATCAGTATTGAAAATATCTTTCTCAATATGGCTATTGCCAAAATTTAAATTTATAGCTTGTTAAAATAAAATCATATTCAGTCACAGCAAAAATTCTCCGGATGCTTTCCCTTTACTCCTTTTTCGCAGTAAAATGCTTTTAACCTTTTAATATCCTCAGCGGCATTGTCTGTTAGTTCAAATTCACCCCACAAGGTTACAACCTTTCTTCCCCAGTCGAAGCTCACAACATAAACCGGCACATTGGCATTCCTGGCAATGGTATGAAATCCGGCTTTCCAGTTTTTTGTGCGTTTACGGGTACCCTCCGGGGTAATTGCAAGGTGCATATAGTCTCTTTCATTGAACTGTTTTATAACCTGGCGTATCAGATTTGCTCCCTTTGAACGGTCAGTGGGTATTCCGCCCATCTTCCTCAGTAAAAATCCCACCGGCCAAAAAAAGAACTCCTTTTTAATAAGCACATTAGCTTTCCCTCCAATGGATCTGTAAAACAACCATGAGATCACAAAATCCCATGAACTGGTATGGGGAGCACCGGAAATGATACATTTCCTGACCGGTATTACTGACCCGACCGGTTTCCAGCCTGCCAGCTTCAACAAAAATTTACATATCTGCTCTGTCATTTAAAGATCTTTGCAACAAAGTTATTAACCCTGAAAAAAATAAAAAATAAAATCTGTAAAATCATAAAAATACCTGCTCCCTGTACAAAAAAAAGGCCGTCCCGGATTGAGACAGCCTTCTCTTTAAACTTATAATTAATTAGATAATTTCCACATTAAAAGCTACCGGTCCCCGGTCGCTTTCTTTGATCTCAAACTGCACAGCCTGATCTGTTTCAAGCCCAAACTGTCCGTCTTTAATACCTGTACGGTGAACGAAAACGTCTTTGCCTTCATCAGCATGAATAAATCCATATCCTTTGACGTTATCGTACCATTTTACTTTTCCCTGCATAAAATAATTTTTAATAACGGCCTCCCCTGCCATGACCTCCTCTGCGATTGCCTCCGCCTCTGGAATCATTAGATTTGGGACGTGATTCGTTAACTTTAATGTTACGCCCGCTCAGTTCAGCATTGTTTAATTCTTCGATGGCTTTATTGGCTTCAGAATCATTATCCATTTCAACGAAACCAAAACCTTTACTGCGGCCTGATAATTTATCAGAAATTATCTTCACCGTAGAAACTTCGCCATACTCTTCAAAAATTTCTCTCAAATCTTCCTCGACAACATTATAAGGAAGATTTCCAACATAAATGTTCATTTGTTAATATTTAAAATTAATAAAACAGGTTCTGCTGCATAGACAATGAAAACCAAATTTTGTTTTTAATCCGGATTTAAATGAATATAGAATTTATAAAACTTCTGAAACCAAAATAAATCGTGGCGAAAACAGGGAAGGATAACCGTGTCAGGCAGCAGAAAACCTAAAAACTTCAACAAAAAAAAGACCACTTTGTCAATCTAAAGATGACCGTTTTAAAAAAATTCCGGTAATTCATCTGTTAATTCACAATGCAAAGTTAAACTAAAAATGGAATAATCAAATATTTAGCAACCGGATTTTTAAAATTCTGCATTTTTTTTGCAAAAAAAAATTTCAGGCTAAATCACTGAAGCTGACATTCTCCAACCGGTTAAAATTATCCAATACTGTTATTCTCATCTCTTCCAATGAAATATTTTTTATTCTTGTCTTTAGGGTCATCAGCCTATTTCTTCAAGATTATAGGGAGTTTCCTGGTATACATAGTAGTTCAGCCAGTTAGCAAACAATAAATTTGCTGCCGACCCCCATAACATCAAAGGAGTTGCAGAAGGATCATTTCCCGGATAGTAATTTTCAGGAATGTTTATCGGGATCTTTTTTGCAAGGTCTCTCTTATACTCCATTTCGAGAGTGTAACGTGAATACTCAAAATGGCCTGTAATAAAAAGCTGTCTGCCGCTTTTGGCTTTTACTATTGCTATGCCGGCCTTTTCAGATCCGGCGATAACCTGAAGCTGATCCACTTTTTGTATATCCTCAGTCCTTACTTCTGTATATCGCGAATGAGGCATATAAAAAATATCATCAAATCCTCTCAGTATCGGCAGACGGTTATCTGAATGTGTATGTTCAAAAACTCCAAAAACTTTTTCGGGGAGTTCATATTTGGGAATGCCGTAATAATGGTACAAACCGGCCTGTGCTGCCCAACAAATAAACATTGTGGAAAACACATGATGCACTGCCCAGTCAAGTATCTCCTTCATCTCCTTCCAATAGGTGACCTCCTCAAAGGGTAATAATTCAACAGGGGCACCTGTAATGATCATGCCATCATACTTTCTGTCCCTTAGTTCATCGAAATCTTTATAAAACATCTTCATATGATCATGAGATGTATTTTTGGATTTGTGCCCTTTCATCTTCATAAAATCAATTTCAATCTGGAGCGGCGAATTTGACAACAGCCGCAAAAGATCAGTCTCTGCATTTATCTTTAAGGGCATCAGATTAAGTATGATGATCTTTAACGGACGGATATCCTGATGGATCGCCCTGGACTCATCCATCACAAAGATATTCTCCTCTCTGAGTGTATCTATAGCCGGCAACTTGTCCGGTACATTTACTGGCATAATATCTTTTTTTAAATTCTTTAAATGTCTCTTTTAATAATTTTATATAGCTCTGTCAGTCACCCTGACTCATCTTTTCAGTCACCCAGCGCCTGCTCAAAATCAGCAATAATATCATCTATATGTTCTATTCCTACGCTGACCCTCAATTGTCCGGGATAAACCCCCGCTGCTGCCTGTTCGTCATCTGAAAGTTGCTGATGTGTTGTTGATGCAGGCTGGATTATCAGCGTCTTGGCATCGCCGACGTTTGCAAGATGACTTACAAGTTTGAGGTTATCAACTACTTTATTAGCTGCCTCTTTTCCTCCCCTGACTGTAAAGGACAAAACACCACCGGCACCTTTGGGAAGATACTTTTGTGCATTGGCATAAGAGGGATTGCTTTCCAGTCCGGGATAATTAACGCTTTCCACATTCGGATGCTTTTCAAGCCATCTGGCCAGGGCAAGTGTGTTTTCAACATGCCTCTCCATCCTAAGTGATAACGTTTCGAGTCCCTGGAGCAGTAAAAATGAATTGAACGGACTTATGGAAGCTCCGAAATCACGAAGTCCCTCAACCCTTGCCTTAATAATAAATGCAATATTGCCAAACGGACCGTCGAAATTGAAAACATCCCAAAACTTCAATCCGTGATAACTCTTTGAAGGCTCGGTGAACCCGGGAAACTTGCCGTTGCCCCAGTTGAATGTGCCGGCATCAATGATCACTCCGCCAATGCTGGTGCCATGACCGCCAATCCATTTGGTTGCAGATTCCACAACTATGTCTGCACCGTAATCAACCGGACGAAACAGATATCCGCCTCCTGCAAAGGTGTTATCTACTATAAGGGGTATGTCATACTTTTTTGCAAGCTTTCCAAATGCTTCAAAATCGGGAATGACAAAGCCCGGATTACCTATCGTTTCAAGATAAATAACCTTAGTCTTTCCGTCTATAAGCTTCTCAAAAGATTCAACGTTCAGGTCTTCAGCAAAACGGGCATCAAAACCAAGCTTCCTGAAAGAGACATTGAACTGGGTGTACGACCCCCCATACAGATATGGCGACGACACAAAATTATCACCGCCGCTCAATATGGTGCTGAAAGTCAAAAACTGGGATGCATGGCCTGAAGCAACAGCCAATGCTGCAACACCCCCTTCCAGGGCGGCTATCCTTTGTTCAAACACATCAGTGGTGGGATTCATGATCCTGGTGTAAATATTTCCAAACTCTTTCAAAGCAAATAAATTAGCTGCATGCTCTGTGTTATTAAACAGGTATGATGTGGTCTGATAAACCGGAACTGCCCGCGATAAGGTCTTTTCATCGGGCTGATGACCTGCATGAAGCTGAAGGGTTTCAAATTTTAATTTCTTTGTTTCCATGTAATCTATTTTTTAAATTGTAATTATAACAGATGTAAATTTTTCTAACAGATAAATTAAGATTAAATTATCTTTAAATATTTAATTTGATTGATAATAATAACGTTTATGACGAAAAAAGATTGAAATAATGCTTGTAATGCTGATGATGTGCCTTCAGTCGGATCAATTCACCGAAAGAAGGCTAAAGCATAGACATGAAGCATGGCGGCATAATGAATCCCGGTTCTTCAGCAGTATTGAAGAAATCCTTTTTAGAAGTATATTTAATTTTTGAATTCATTTTTACCTTTTTATCATTAGCAAATATATAATTTTTTTTAATTTAAACGCCGATATAAAAAAGCAGCCGTTCAAACGGTAATTAAAATTTAAAATATTCAACTTTATGAAACGAGTTCTCCTGCTAATCCCATTCTTTCTGTTATGCTCCTTACTCTTTTCACAGCAGTCACTGAACATAGTGGTAGTTGGCGCACATCCTGACGATTGCGATCTGGATGCCGGCGGAACGGCAATAAAATATGTCCGTGAAGGGCATAAGGTTCTTTTTATCTCTCTTACTAACGGTGATGCAGGACATCACGAAAAGGGAGGCGGAATACTTGGAAAGATAAGACGTGCCGAAGCTCAGGAAGCAGGCAGAAGGTTTGGCGTTGAGTACATAGTTTTGGATAACCACGACGGCGAGCTGATGCCCACGCTCGAAAACAGGCTTGAACTTATCAGACTTATCAGAAAATGGAATGCCGACATAGTAATAGGGCCCCGTCCGAATGATTATCACCCTGACCACAGAAACACTGCAATACTGGTGCAGGATGCTGCTTTTATGGTGATTGTGCCAAATGTGGCATCTGATGTGCCGGCACTGAAAAAAAATCCGGTTTTTCTGTATGCTGAGGACAGATTCCAAAAGCCTTATCCATTCCAGCCTGATATCGCGGTGGATATTACTGATGTGTATGATCAAAAAATCTATAGCGTAGCAGCTCACAGATCACAATTCTTCGAGTGGCTGCCATGGCTCAGCGGACAACTTAAAGAGGTGCCCGATTCTGAAGATGCCCGGATTAAATGGCTGGCAGAAAAAAGAAAGCATTCAATATCAGATGAAGTAAGAAAAACTCTCATAAAATGGTATGGCCCTGAAAAAGGCAGATCAGCTGTCGTAGCCGAAGCATTTGAAATATGTGAATATGGCCGTCGTCCGTCTGAGGAGGAGATAAGAAAATTATTCCCGATGCTGAAATAAATTTCATACCTTTCTTGACATCTACAATAAATTGCAGTAACTTTATTATTGTCACCTGAGTGATGGGGTTCTTAAATTTTTATATGCTTGTTTTTAATAATTCAAAAAATGAAACAGATGAAGAGTTTTTATTATCTGGTTTTCACTCCCGAATCATTTATTGCCTCCCAGCTTCCACCCGAAGAATTCGGGCATTACCTGTCGGTCGGAACCAAAAAACGCACCAGAGGCCAAAATATATTTTTTGAGATCGACCCGGGTAAAATGAAGGATATACCCCATGATTATATCAATAAAAAACTTATTTCATATTCAAACGGAGAGCCTAAAAGATCGGTATTCTTTGGCATTTACAGAGTCCTCGAAAAAACTCCCCTCAAGGCATTGAAAAATCTTTACCTGGCCACAGATGACGGTAAAGTGCTTGAAATTAAACCCGGAGATCATGCAGCGGATGACCACGATGAAATTCATCTTTACCAGCAGTTCAATCCTGTTACTACCCGCGTGGCCAGTAAACTCTCGCCACCTGAATTCATTCAGTTCCTGACGAATAAGAAAAATCCTGTGTCTGCACCAAAAATATTTTTTGCCGAACTCCAACTGAATGAACTAGCTACAGATCCTACTTCCCCGTTGCATAACCTGCCTTACCCTAATCCCGATCATCTGCGTGATTGCCTTATAAGACTAAATGAAACAGAGGGGAAGTTAACTAAAACGGTTCTCAGGTTCATGCAGGGAGATCTGTCTTACCGTACAATCAGGAACGGTTTCTATATTGGTAAAAAGAAAAAGTACCTGTTCTACCCTTTCCCTTCCGTAAAGGAACTGGAATCTAAATATTTTAATTGGTGGAGGTCTGCATTAAACCAACATTACTGATACTAACGCAGATACCTTCTTTTTTCCCGTTTAGTCATTTCCAGTCCCCTGACTGATTCGGGATGAATAACTTTATATTCCCGCGAGGAGGATAATATTTCTGTCTTCTCCTTTTCAGTAATGAATTGCGGAATTATGAATCTCAATTCTTTTGAATTTAACCTGTTTTGCCATATCAACACTATCAGTGACGAAACATTGGGCAGAACGGTGCCTATGGGCTTACCTGCATAAACCTTTTGTCCTGTTTTCAATTGATCTGTTTTGTCTTCAACACCATGGTAGCAGATCAATGTACCGTCAGGCTGAAGTATGGTAATACTATTGTTCCATGTATGGTACCACGATTCAGGATTGCTGTTCCTTGACTGTCCGGTCACTTCAACTACTGTTCCGTTACGACTGCTGATGATTGTTTGTCCGGGCGACACATTAAATCCCGTGGCAACCCATGATCCGGGTTCCTCACTGCCCCAAAAACCAGAAATACTCTTCACATCAAAGACGGTGACTTTTTTACCCGGTTCAAATGGAATAAGATATGGAAAATCGAGATCCGGTATCGCAAAAGGGTTGGACCTGTAATATTTAATCTGGTAGTTAAATCGCGGTGCTTCAGCTCCCGGCTCTCTCTGTAAGGTGAACAGCGTGTTAAACCCGGGGACGACTAATTTTATGTAAGGCAGGGTTTCGTTGAAGGTAGTATTCTCAAGATCAGCAAAATCGATATTCAGAAACAGTGGCGCCTGACTGTTGTTATATGCAATGAAGTCAACATCTCCCACACTGTTATAGGTGGCCTGAACTTCAACAAGCTGCGCAAAAAGGCCTGAAAAAACAAAGACAAAAATCTGAACACCCGAAATCTTTATTAACCAGTTCATAACAAACTTATTTTGCTTATTTTAACTTTCAAAAATACTCCACTTTTATTGATCATTCCGCACCCTCCGGGAATAAAAACTTTCATTCTGCTGATCAGAACCGGCTTTTCAATTCTATGTCTTTTGCAAATAACATCGCTGTTTCTATAAGAGCCAGATGTGAATAGGCCTGGGGAAAATTACCCAAAAGTCTTTTGGTTTTGAAATCAATATCTTCGCTGAATATACCAAGATGGTTACTGTATGACAGAAGCTGTTCAAACAGCTCTTTTGCCTTCTCCTGCTCACCTGTTTTATGAAGCGCCTGGATCAGCCAGAATGTACATATAGTAAATGATGATGTCGGCAATCCGAAATCATCGCGGGTTTTATAACGATACATCAGTCCGTCGCGGGAAAGTTCCTTTTCAATAGCTTTTACCGTTAAAATATATTTCGGATCGGAAGCCTGCAGAAAACCATAAGATTCGAATAGCAAAGCTGTTGCATCAAGGTCCTTCGAACCATAGGCCTGCGTAAATGACTTAACCTCTTCGTTCCAGCCCCGATTTAATATATCGTTTCTTATAGTTTCTCTTAATCTTTCCCACTTTCGCACATATTCATCATGTTTGATCAGTCCGGCTACTTTCATGGCTCGGTCGACTGCAACCCAGCAAAGAAGCTTTGAAAAAGTAAAGTGGCTATGATTATAGCGGATCTCCCATATACCACGGTCAGGTTTCCGCCAGTTGTTTTTTACGATCCTGACTATGCTCCTGGTGATGGTCCATAGCTCCTCGCTGTTCTGCAGGGTAACATCAAACAATTTGAACTGCTGATAAATAACATCCATTAATATGCCATAAATATCATGCTGCTTCTGCTTATAAGCAGCATTTCCAATACGCACGGGAGCACTGTTTTCGTACCCTGACAAATGGGTCAGTATCCTTTCCCGGAGGTTCTTTTCCCTGTTTATGCCATACATTATCTGGATTTTCTCATCCTTGTCTGTTACAACATCAATAATAAAATTCATAAACCTCTCGGCACTTCGCCAATGTCCTATCTTAGTCATCATACTGATAACCATTGAAGCATCGCGAAGCCAGCAAAAGCGGTAATCCCAGTTCCTTATTTCACCTATTGTCTCCGGCAGAGAGGTTGTCACTGCAGCAAGAATTGCCCCTGTTTTGTCAAAACTCAATAATTTAAGGATCAGAGCGCTCCTCAATATTTCTCTGTTGTAATCACTGAACTGATGTGTCTCCTCCGCCCAGTTAAGCCAGTATACCTTGGTGCGTTGAAGCTTCAGATAGGTTCTCTCAACCGATTGTTTAAGTAATTTCTGGTTATAACTGATAAGAAGATATATATCACCTTCGGGCCTGATCTCCTCTTCACTTAATATCTTTTCCTTTTCAATGTTGGTATAGAGATATAAGGAGTCGTAGGCACCACTCCTGGTGAAGCTTTTCAGATAATTCTTTCTGATCTCTGTAATTGTCCGCCTTTCAGCATACTCAAGTTTGGGATCATACCTGATCCTGAATACCGGACTTCCCGATTTAACCCTTATGTATCTAATCAGGTCCGGCGGAGAATATATATGCTTGCTGCCGTTATGATAATAGTAACGGGGCATAAAATCGATCACTTCAAATGTGTCGCTGCCATTAGAAAATAAAGTGACCAGTATATTGGTATTGGGAATGTATTCCTGTGAACATTTGTAATCATCTCCTGTCATTATCTCGAAACTGCCTCCCTTTTGCTTGTCAAGTATTTTTGCAAAAACAGAAGCAGAATCAAATATCGGAAGGCAAAGCCATTCGATTGCTCCGGTTTTTGATATTAAAGCTGCACTGCTGCAGTTACCAATAATTCCGTAATCAAAATTCCTCATTATTTACCAGTGATTTAAAATTAAAAATTTTGAAGTTTGATTTATTTTCATTATTATAAGCAAACAAATATAAAAACTATGAATCGATTTTTAATAATTTCAAATAGATTGCCCCTAAAAATAGATATAAAGGATGACAATATAGAATTCACTCCCAGCGTTGGAGGACTTGCAACAGGTATGATGTCGGTAAGTCAGTCGTTCAACAGCCTGTGGATAGGGTGGTCTGGCATAGATCAAAATAAACTGGATGCAAAACAGTGCAAAAAAATTAACCGTGAATTAAAAAACAATGCGTGTGCAGATGTAAATCTTACCCCTGATGAGGTAGAACTCTACTATGAAGGTTTTAGCAATAAAACTATCTGGCCTCTTTTCCACTATTTCTCGCAGCATGTGGAGTACAATGAGGAACAATGGGAAGCCTATAAAAGAGTAAACAAAAAATTTGCTGATGTGATCTCTGAAAATATGGAGGGGGTGGATAAAATATGGATCCATGACTATCACCTTTTACTGCTGCCTCAATTGATAAAGGAACGTTTCCCGAAAGTTACAATAGGTTTTTTTCTACATATACCTTTCCCGTCTTATGAGCTTTTCAGAATTCTTCCCTGGCGTAAGGAGATCATTACCGGAATGCTGGGCGCCGACTTACTGGGGTTTCACACATTTGATTATGAGCGGCATTTCATGAGTTCTGTCAGACGCTTGCTGGGTTACGATATAAATATGAATGAGATAAATCTTCCGAACCGGATTGTCAGAGTGGATAACTTCCCGATGGGAATAGACTATGAAAAATTCCAGAATGCCGCCCTTGAAGCCCAAAAACGGTCGGTAAGAGATAAATCTGAGGTCAGAAAAGAACTCGAAAGGTATTATCTTCTTTATCCCGAAACAAAATTTATTCTTTCCATCGACAGGCTTGATTATACAAAAGGGCTTATAAACAGGCTTGAAGCATTTGAATATTTTATGGAAAAATACCCGCAATACCGCGACAATGTAATTTTGGTTTTACTGGCGGTCCCTTCACGTATCGGAGTCGAGCAATATCAGCAAATGAAAAGTGAAGTTGATGAAATTGTCGGCAGGATAAATGGTAAATTCTCATCTATTAACCGGACTCCTATATGGTATTTTTACAGATCACTGCCTTTTGAAAACCTGGTCGACCTATATAATTATTGCGACTTAGCCCTTGTCACTCCTGTAAGGGACGGTATGAACCTGGTAGCAAAAGAGTTCATTGCCTCCAAAACCGACGGTCGCGGGGTTCTGATCTTAAGCGAAATGGCAGGCGCTTCTAAAGAGATGAGTGAAGCTCTTATAATAAATCCAAATGATATTGCACAGATTGCCGACACTATTAAAACAGCACTGGAGATGCCTCTGGAAGAACAGATCGAGCGAAATACATTTCTGCAAAAAAGATTAAAACGATATAATATTAATAAATGGGCTTTGGAATTCCTTAACGGAATGGAAAAGGTTAAAGAGAGCGAACAAAAATTTATGGGAAAGAAACTTACTGCTGCCACCCAGAACAAAATCATTAAGGAGCTACAAACCTCCGGAAACTGCATATTTTTTCTCGACTATGACGGGACACTCACCGGATTTCAGGATAATCCCAAACATGCCCGTCCGGATGATGAGCTTTATGAATTACTTGACGAACTGGCTAAAAATCCAAAGAACCGTGTAGTGCTTATAAGTGGAAGGGATAAAGACACATTTGAAGAGTGGTTTGGGGAAAAATCCTATACTCTCATAGTTGAACATGGCGTTTGGTACAGGGAGAAAGGGAAAGAGTGGGAAATGATTGAGCAGCTGGAAGCATCCTGGAAAGACAGCATCCGCTCTGCACTTGAATTTTATGTCGACCGCACCCCAGGTTCATTTATCGAAGAAAAAAATTACAGCCTGGTATGGCATTACAGAAAATCAGATCCTGAACTGGGGCCAAACAGGGCAATCGAACTGAAGGATGAGCTTACCAGCCTGGTTTCTAACCTAAACCTGGAAATACTGGAAGGCAACAAAGTCATTGAGATAAAAAACCGGGGGATCAATAAAGGCAGGGCAGCACAAAAACTGCTTAATAACGCTCCGGCAGACAAGATCATTGCAGTAGGAGATGACTGGACAGATGAATTCTTGTTTGCAGCGCTTCCCGAAACGGCATATACCATCAAGGTAGGGATGTCGAAAACAATGGCTGCCTATAAAGTTGAAAACTACTGGCAGGTGCGTGAAATGCTTAAACGGATAGCCGAGAAAAAGTAACCCCTTTCAAAATAGCATCTGTTAATTAACAACCCGGTTAGTTCAAATCGGTAAGGATTTGTTCACTGTTACAAAAAACATCTGTTGCATTAGCAGAGCCCTATTTCAGATGCTCTTTAAAAAACTCTGTCATCCGCGTGTAAAGATGCATAGAGGTATTTCCTCCTGTTATGTTGTGGTTCCTGTTAGTATATATAGCCATATCAAACTGTACTCCCGCCTGAACAAGCTTTTCCGTAAACTCATAGGTATTCTGCGGGTGTACATTGTCATCGGCCGAACCATGTATTATCAAAAGCCTGCCTTTAAGTTTCCCGGCATGATTAAGCGGTGAATTTTCATCGTATCCTTCCGGATTATCATTAGGTATTCCCATATACCTTTCTGTATAAACAGTATCGTAAAAGCGCCAGTTGGTGACCGGTGCAACTGCTATGCCTGCCTTAAAGACATCACTCCCTTTACACATCGACAAACAGGTAATGAAACCACCATAGCTCCATCCGAAGATCCCAATATTATTGCCATCCACATAGGGCAGGGTTTTCAGATATGAAGCTGTCTCGATCATATCTTCAGATTCGTACTTACCTAACCGGAGATAGGTTGACTTTCTGAAATCCTCACCCCTCGCTGCTGTCCCCCGGGGGTCCACTGTTACAACAACAAATCCTTCCTGCGCCAGATAATGATTCCAGTGTATCCGTTTCCATGAGTCTGTCACTCTCTGGGAATTAGGACCGCTGTACTGATCAATTATAACCGGGTATTTCTCAGAGATATTGAAGTTAGCCGGTTTAATCATAAATCCATGTAATTCAACACCTGCTGAAGTTGTAAAAGAGAAAAATTCCTTCGCGGGCAGATTATAATTCTGAAGCTTGCCTTTTAATTTGGTATTGTCTTGTAATACCCTGATGAGTTGATTCTTCCTGGTATCATGCAGGGTAATGAATTCAGGTGTGGCGCTGTTGCTGTAATAATTTACATAATAGGCAAAATTTTTACTGAATGAGGCTTTGTTGGTGCCTGTCTGTCCGGATAATTTTCCCTGTTTTTTTCCATCAGAGCTGATGAACCTCACCTCCCTGGTCAGGGGGGATTCGGCGGCAGTCTGGTAATAAAATATATCTTTCGCCTTATCGTAACCATAGAAGTCAGTTACATCAAACTCACCTTTTGTGATCTGAGACTGCAAA
Source organism: uncultured Prolixibacteraceae bacterium (assembly GCA_964495655.1). Lineage (GTDB taxonomy): Bacteria > Bacteroidota > Bacteroidia > Bacteroidales > Prolixibacteraceae > JAAYJR01. The sequence continues at coordinate 31,620 of CAZBWK010000014.1, forward strand.
AAACCAAGACGGTCGTATAAGTATATGTGCGACCAGCCGTCCCGTTCGCTGATTATGACAAACCTGCCGTCATCAAAATATTTAAATGCATCGAGAAAGCTTTCATCAATATACCTGTCATTTTTTTCGGTCAATATAGGCCTTGAGTCACCGGTAAAAGGATTTGCATACAGTATATCAAGCTCATTTTGCCTCCTGTTCAACCTCATTATTACCAGATCTTTTGCATCCGGAGTCCAGTTCAGGCGGGGAATATAACTATTCTGGCCCCGGCCTGCATCCATCTCCATAGTAACCCTTGAATAAAGTTCATAAGTCTTTACAGTGACAACAGAGTTTTGTTCTCCGGCCTTGGGGTACTTGAAAGTTTTAATTCCGGGATAAAGCCTGTTCTCAGCCAGGGCAGGCTTATCTCCCGTATACATTTTAAGATAATAACCGGGAACTGCAGATTCATCAAATCTTAAAAAAGCAATGAATTTACTGTCTGGCGACCACCAAAAAGCCTTGTTAAAACCAAATTCCTCTTCATAAACCCAGTCGGGCGACCCGTTTATCACCTCATTTTCCTTTCCGTCGAATGTTATCTGGCTTTCGCTGCCGAACTTAAGATTTTTAATAAAAATATTGTTATCCCGTACGAAGGCCACATAGTTCCCGTCGGGAGAAAAGTCAGCAAGCTGCTGGGGCCCTTTTTCAGAAAGCCTGCTAAACTCTTCGGTAACAGAATTCCAAATATAATACTCTGCTTTATAAGAGTGCCGGTAAATCCTCTGCTTTTCAGTGATGAGTAATATTTTTGTTTCATCATCGCTGAATTCATAGTCTGAGAATGCCCTTATCTGTGCATTCTCAATTTCTGAAAGATCAAATAATGTCTCCACCATCTGACCTGTAGCATAACTATATTTCACAATCCTGCTGTTGTTTTCCTGCAAAGTATAGTGATCACCATCATTCATCGATCTCAGTCCATCAATCGATTCGGCTTTAAATGTTCCGTCAGACAAAATATCTTCAAGACTGATTTGTTGCCCTGTCTGGGCAGAAAGAGCAAGAACCAGAAATGTTAACCAGATAAGTGAAGTTATTTTTTTCATTGTTTATAATTTTTGTTCAAACGGGTTTTTACCACTTAAACCCGACTTGCTATTTTTATCTCATTATTTTATTTAAATTCAATGGAATGAGACAGAACTCGCAGAATATAATTTTTCTCCGGTATTAATAGTAGATGACTCGTTTCCATTAGCTGCAAAAAGTAAGCAAAAAAAGCCACCACTGAAGAAAAAACAGCTAAAAATCTTAGTGCCTCTCATCATGAGAGTGCATAGTAATATAAAACGGTACAAATTTAAAAATTGTTATGTCAGTCAAAAATTAAAAGAAAACAATATCCCGGTCAACCTTTCAGAAGATATTACTCAAGCAGTTCGTAATCATGCATCTCTTTCATAAAAGCCACATAATCAGACTTCCTCTCCGAGTCCATCCATTTCATTGCACTCCTCGGATGCTCATTCATCGAGCCTGTTATGAGATATGGAACATGATAACCCCATTCTATCTTATCCTGCAACGGTTTTATATGGTTTTGTATAATACCAAGAAGAGGAAGCAACCGATATTTGGGATTTTTTAAAAATGCAATCAATATCTCTATCGGGCAGTTCCCTGCGCCACGGCCCATACCCAGTAAAGTTGCATCAAGCATTGTAGCGCCATGTATCAGGGAAGTAATGGTATTTGACATGGCAAGCTGCATATTGTTATGGGCATGGATACCAAGTTCCTTACCTGACAGTACTTTTTTATACTTCCTGATAAGATATTCTATACTGTCACAATACATGCTTCCAAAGCTGTCAACTACGTATATGACAGGCACACGTGACATGGCAAGGTCATTCAGCGCCTGGTCAAGTTCAGGTTCATTGACTTTTGATACTGCCATCAGATTAATGGTCGCCTCATATCCTTTATCAAGACAATGTTCGGCAAGCACTATAGCTTTATCAATCTGATGCACATAACATGCAACCCTGATCATATCTATGACACTTTCTCTTTTCTCAGGTATATCATCCTGATCTATCCTCCCGATATCTGCCATGGCCGAGAGTTTTAATTTTGTATCATTGTCACCTACAATTCTTCTCAGGTCTTTTTCATCACAAAATTTCCAGGGCCCCACTTCTGATCTTGAAAAAGCACGTTCACTGCTTTTATAGCCGATCTCCATATAATCAATACCTGCTTCAAGACACCCTTTGTAAACCCCGCGTACGAATTCATCGCTAAACTGCCATTTATTCATAAGGCCGCCATCTCTGACGGTACAGTCCATTACCTTCAAATCCTTTATATACATATAACTACTTTTTGGGTTTAGTTTTAAAAATTTTTAATTCCTGTTTTATATTAGATTCAATGAGAAGATCATAAATTTTTTCAAAGGTTTCTGCATCAAGACCTCTTTCTTCAGCCCATTTTTTACGCTGTTTTATTACCTCATCTTTTCTTGCTTCAGCCCTGATGCTGTCAGCATCAAATTTAAACCGGACAATATCCTCCACATATTTTTGCCGTTCAGCAAATAAGGAAATAATAGATTTATCTATTTTATCTATTTCATTTCTAATGTCTTCGATAGACAAGCACTCTTCCGGTTTTTTCAAATCCATCATTTATGAAAATAATACCTGAGTTTAGTATAAAAAGTAAAATTTTTTTTGATCAATACCTTATGTTTTTTATAATTAATTGAAAAACAATTTAATAAATTTTTAAAATTTGTCTAAAAAGGCGCTTCGCCCCTTTTTATGCCCAACCCATACCTTTATTGATCAATTTAATATTTGCAGCAAAATAAATAATTATTGACAAAATCAAATAATTTATACTAAAAAAATCAGTTCCGGAATGAATCATTATCTTTGCACCCCTGAAAATGTATTACAAAATGATTAAAATTTCGTTTCCTGATAATAGTGTCAGAGAATTTCCGGAACCGTTAACAGGGCTCGACATAGCCAGGTCTCTCTCCAACAGCCTTGCCAGGGAGGTATTAGCGATAACTGTCAATGGCAAAGTATGGGATCTGACGCGTACCATATCGCACGATGCAAAAGTCAGACTTCATACCTGGGATGACCCTGAGGGCAAAGAGGCTTTCTGGCACTCATCAGCGCATCTGATGGCAGAAGCTATTGAATATATTTACCCGGGTACAAAATTTGGTATCGGACCGAGTATAGAGACAGGTTTTTATTATGATATTGACCTGCCCGACGGTCACCAGCTTTCTGAAAAAGACCTGCAGCCGGTTGAGAAAAAAATGCTGGAGCTCGCAAGGCAAAAAAATACTATTGTAAGAAAGGAAATATCGAAGGAGCAGGCGCAGAAGATCTTTTCGGAAAAAGATGACGAACTCAAACTGGAATTGATAAACGAACTTGAAGATGGTACAATATCTGTGTATAAGCAGGGCAACTTCACTGATCTCTGCCGGGGCCCTCATCTTCCCCATACAGGTTATATAAAAGCAATAAAACTCACATCAATTGCAGGGGCATACTGGCGGGGTAACGAAAATAACAAGATGCTGACACGTGTTTACGGCGTTACTTTCCCAAAGCAAAAAATGCTGGATGAGTACCTTAAATTACTCGAAGAGGCTAAAAAGCGGGACCATCGGAAGATAGGCAGGGAAATGGAACTGTTTACATTTTCTGATGCTGTCGGACAGGGCCTGCCACTCTGGCTGCCCAAGGGGGCACAATTGAGGATGCAACTGGAGGAGTTCCTCAGGAAAGTTCAAAAAATGTATAATTATGAACAGGTCATCACCCCGCATATAGGTGATGTAAAACTGTACAAAATATCAGGACATTACGACAAATACGGGAAAGACTCCTTCCGCACAATTACAACTCCTGCAGAAGGTGAAGAGTATATGCTCAAACCCATGAACTGCCCACACCATTGTGAAATATATAAATCAAAACCCCGCTCATACAAAGACCTTCCTGTCAGGATGGCAGAATTTGGTACAGTTTACAGATATGAACAGAGTGGCGAATTGCACGGACTGACGAGGGTACGCGGATTTACACAGGATGATGCACATATTTTCTGCCGGCCTGACCAGCTTAAGGATGAATTCAAGAAGGTAATCGATATCATCTTTATCATCTTTAAAGCGCTTCACTTTAATGACTATGTTGCACAGGTCTCGCTTCGTGACAATGAAAATCCGGAAAAATACATCGGGAAAGTTGAAAACTGGAATAAAGCAGAACAGGCTATTATTGAAGCATGCGAAGAAAAAGGGCTGAAAACCACCATTGAACCGGGTGAAGCCGCATTTTACGGACCAAAACTTGACTTTATGGTCAGGGATGCATTGGGCCGCAGCTGGCAACTCGGAACAATACAGGTCGATTATAACCTGCCTGAAAGGTTTAACCTGGAATATACCGGCGCCGATGATAACAGGCACCAGCCGGTCATGATACACAGGGCTCCCTTCGGATCACTGGAACGCTTTGTTGCAGTGCTGATTGAACATACTGCCGGCAAATTCCCTCTTTGGCTTGCCCCGGAACAGGTTGTTCTTTTACCTATCAGTGAAAAGTATAATGAATTTGCCCAAAAAGTTTTGAATTTTCTAAATATTTACGATATTCGCACCATTATTGACGATCGTAACGAGAAGATTGGTAGAAAGATACGTGACAATGAACTTAAACGTATTCCTTATATGCTGATTGTCGGGGAGCAGGAAGCAGTGTCTGATACCGTGTCGGTACGCCGGCAGGGGCATGGAGATAAAGGAGTGATGAAAATTGAAGAATTTGCTGAAATGATAATGGCAGAAATTAAAGATCAACAATAATAACTAAATAATAGGAGGACAAAAGTATAGCTATTAAAAGACAAAGCGTTGGAAGATTCCCCGGCAGAAACAGGGACAGGGGAGCTCAACACAGGATCAACAAATTTATTACTTCCCCGCAGATAAGAGTTGTGGGGGATAATATTGGGAACCCCGGGATCTATCCCCTGAGGGAAGCATTAAGAATGGCCGATGAAATGGAGTTGGATCTGGTGGAAATATCCCCGAAAGCAGATCCGCCAGTTTGTAAAATCATCGATTATTCTAAGTATCTTTATCAGCAGAAAAAGAAACAAAAAGAGATGAAGGCCAAAGCGGTCAAAATCGTAGTTAAGGAAATCCGGTTCGGACCCCAAACTGATGATCACGATTTTGAATTTAAATTACGACACGCCGAAAAGTTTTTAAAAGACGGTGCAAAAGTAAAGGCATTCGTCTTCTTCAAAGGCAGGTCAATCCTGTTTAAAGAACAGGGGGAAATACTGCTGCTTAGACTGGCAACTGCACTGGAAGATCTCGGTACGGTAGAGCAACTGCCAAAACTTGAAGGAAAAAGAATGACAATGATAATTTCACCGAAAAAGAAGTAATACACTTCTTTGATAAAAATAAACAAGTAGGAATATGCCAAAGATGAAAACAAATTCCGGAGCAAAAAAGCGTTTTAAGCTTACCGGAACAGGGAAAATTAAAAGAAAACATGCTTATAAAAGCCACATTCTCACAAAAAAAAGTACAAAACGCAAACGTAATCTGGGTTACTGGACTACCATAGATAAGACTAATGAGAATAACGTGAAGCTTCTATTAAACATGAAATGAGATTAAACAATTAGTTATTAACCAGGTTATTGTGCTGATAAGTTTCCCGATACACCGGGAACGCCGGTGACCAAAAAATTAAAAGTATGCCAAGAAGTGTAAATCATGCAGCATCACGTGCCCGGAGAAAAAAAATTCTAAAGAAAACCAAAGGTTATTTCGGTGCGCGTAAAAATGTCTGGACAGTCGCCAAGAATACTTACGAAAAGGGATTACAGTATGCCTACCGCGACAGAAAAGTCAAGAAAAGAACTTTCCGTGCATTGTGGATTCAGCGTATTAACGCTGCAGCAAGAATTGAAGGATTATCTTATTCCCGGTTTATGGGATTACTGAAAGAAAAAGATATAGTAATAAACCGGAAAGTACTGGCCGATTTGGCTATGAACCAGCCTGAAGCTTTCAAAGCAATAGTTGAAAAAGTAAAATAAAGAATTGTATATCGGTGAAAAAAACTGAACCCGGGTATTGCCCGGGTTTTTTATTTTATCCCTTTTGCTTTATCTGATGAGCTTTCACTTAAACCTGTCTTAGTTTCCACTTACCCCGCCTGAACAGCAGAAAAGCTGTCATTGTCATAATGCTCTCTGCACAAACAATAGCTATACTGGCTCCGGCAAGTCCCATATCAAGGTATATCGACAATATCCAGGCCAGAGGGATCTCAATAAGCCAAAAGCAAAATATGTTGATCAGTGTAGGGGTGAATGTATCGCCACTGCCGTTGAATCCCTGTACAATGACCATACCAAGGGCATAAAAAATAAATCCGTAACTTATTATTCTTAAAGATAAAGCACCGTTCGATACTACATATGGATCTTTTATGAACAACCCGATGAAAAAAGCCGGGAAGAGTGCGAGGAGTGAACCTATTATTCCCATGAACAGCACATTCACCCAACTGGTGATCCATACAGATCTCTCTGCTTTGTCAGGGCGCAAAGCGCCAAGGTTCTGGCCCACAAGGGTTGCCGCAGCATTGCTAAGTCCCCCGGCGGGAAGAATTGAAAAAAGTATGATCCTTAAGGCAATAGTATACCCGGCAAGGGCTTCCGGACCGCTGACCGCAACTATCCGCACCAAAAAGATCCAACTGGACGTGGCTATCAGGTTTTGAAGGATCCCTCCACCCGAGATGCGGAGTAATTCAAGCATGACTTTTATTTTTATCCTGAGGCTGCTCCAAAATAACCTTATGCGGTATATACCCCTGAATAGAAGATAAAACTGATATAACACACCAAGTCCGCGGCCAATCGTGGTGGCAATGGCAGCTCCCGCAAGTCCGAGTCCGGGAACCGGACCAAACCCGAATATAAGAAGGGGATCAAGTACCAGGTTCAGCAGATTGGCAACAATTACCACCCTCATTGAAACTGCAGCGTCGCCCGAGCTTCTGAAAACGGCGTTAATGATAAACAGCAGCATAATAACTGCATTGCTGCCAAACATTATTGCAGGATATAAGGCACCCTCATCTGTCATTTCATGGGTTGCTCCCATTATTAATAAAAACTGCCTGGCAAACAACACTCCCGGCGCTGCAATCAACAGGGAAACCAAAACACCTGCAAGAATAGCCTGAAAGGCAACAACTCCGGCTTCTTGTCTGCGTTTCTCTCCTATTCTCCTGGCGACCAAAGCTGTGGTAGCCATACTCAATCCCGAGGCTATTGCATAAACTATTGTCATTACTGACTCGGTAATCCCTACCGTGGCTACGGCATTTGCTCCCAGTCTCGATACAAAAAATATATCAACAATTGCAAATACCGATTCCATTATCATTTCGAGTACCATCGGTACAGCAAGAATAAAAATGGCATGGCCGGTTTTAGTTTCGGTAAAATCACGGTCAGTTCCTGCAATCGCTTCTTTAAATTCTTTCCGGAAGGACTTAACCCTTTCGATATTGATATACCGCAAGGCAGATCTCTTGTAATTATCTTCCTTCATTTTACACTTCAATTAATAATATGAAACGAGCATGATTGTAAAATCACCCAAGAGGATGATTAAAACATGTGCGAGTTCCATACTATACCTTAATAAACAAACAATTTTAATAGTATGAATAACTGTTCCTGAAATACCTGCTTTGACCGCCGTTGTAAAGATTGAGCCAGCAAATATATTGAATAATAAGGTTGATTTTTTCTGTTTTAGAATTATTTTACAATAAATTGTAAAGTTTCAAATATGAATTTGTAATTTTATTGTCAAATTTTAAACAGATGAAACGAATGAAAAACCTGCTTTTATTTATTTGTATTGCTATTTTTACTGCATGTAGTACTGAAACAAAAAAAGAGATAGAAATGCCATACTCAGATGTTGATTTTGAAAAAACAATCGACGGTAAAGCCACAAGGTTGTTTAAAATGGAGAATGAAAACGGAGTCGTAGTGACCCTGACCAATTACGGGGCAAAAATTGTTTCCATATATGTCCCCGATAAAAACGGGGATTTTGCTGATGTAATACTTGGGTTTAAGTCAATCGACGATTATGAAAAATACGGCGCCAGTCACGGAGCAGTGGTGGGCCCCTATGCTAACCGCATCTCCGGGGCACAGTTCACCATTGGTGACAATACCTATAAGCTGCCGGTGAACAACGGCGAGGCATGTCTTCATTCCGGCCCCGACAGCTGGTACCGTAAAGTATGGGACTATGAAAAGCAGGGAAATACCACTGCCTTTATGCTTTACAGTCAGGACGGGGAATTTGGATTCCCCGGGAACAAAACAGTGAAGGTTATCTATACACTCACAGATGACAATGAACTTAAGATTGATTATGAGGTTACAACAGATGAATATACTCATATAAATGTGACAAACCATTCGTACTTCAATCTGCGGGGAGAAGGTAACGGCGATATTCTGGACCACATTCTTGTAATTGATGCAGATAATGTAACTCCGGTAATTGACCAGAGTATGATCCCTACCGGCGAGGTTGCAGATATCAGGGGCACCGAACTTGATTTTACCACGCCCCACCCTGTCGGTGAACGGATTGAAGCTGATAATCCGCAACTGGTTTACGGGACCGGATATGACTTTAATTATATTATCAATAAAGAATCAGGTGTTCTGGCATTTGCAGCAAGTGCCTATGAACCTGAAAGCGGCAGGTATTTGGAAGTATTCACTACCGAACCTGGTATACAGCTTTACACCGGCAACTTCCTGAACGGAACTGAAATCGGTAAAAGTGGCAAACCTTATACTAAACGCACGGGATTCTGCCTTGAAACACAGCACTTCCCTGACACCCCTAATCAGCCGTCATTCCCGTCAACCCTCCTGAAGCCGGGGGAGATGTATAAATCAACCACTATTTTCAAATTTGCAGTTAAATGAAACGATAATAACCTTTTTAACAGAGATCAGCCTGAGAAAACAGATTTTCATAAAAATTAATTCTCTTATCTGCAAAAAATCAGTCCGTCGTGTGATCAGATTTACTCCTGACGAACTGATTTTTTATTAATGCTAACAGCATATTAGCTCTTTATCAATTTCAAATCTTTAAAATAAATTTTCAAATTTTGAGTTTACAGGAATATAAAACAGAAACTCTTTAAACTTGAGTATGAAAAGTGATGATGAAGCAACCAGCTGGTTTAAAGATATTTTTGACAGGAATTACGAATATATCCGTAATTATCTTTACTATCTTTCAGGTGATATGAATCTTGCCGAGGATATTGCTCAGGATGTGTTCATGATACTTTGGGAAAAGCGGAGCGGAATAAGAGATGAAACTGTTCGTCCTCTTCTTTTTACTATTGCAAGAAATTGTTTTTTAAAAAATAAACGGCATGAAAATTATGACCTCCGCTTCCGGTCAGCTTATTTTGAAAAATTTGACAATAAATCACCTGAATATCTTTTAGAACTTAAAGAATTTGATGAAAAACTTCAACAAACAATTGCAAACCTGCCAGGTAAGTGCAGGCCCGTATTTTTAATGAACAGGATTGACGGAATGACCTACCGGGAGATTGCAGAATATACAGGTGTCAGTGTAAAGGCAGTGGAAAAACAAATGAGAAAAGCTTTGGCGTTTTTACGGAACGAACTTGACATAGAAATATAATTTTGATGAGTAACCGTTTAAAATTGATTTGAAAATGCGACCTGATAGATTATTCAAATATATAATACTCCTGCCATTATGGATCGGATTCGCATATTCAGTAAAAGCACAGGAATATAAGATCACTTACACGTCAGAAGGGCAAACCCTTAATGTTGTTTTAGAAGAAATAAGCGAAAAATATGATATCAGCTTTGCGTTCGACCCTGATGCATTTTCCATTATAAATGCAGAGTTTAATATCACTGATGGATCTCTGAATGATCTTTTAAAATTATTGAAAACAAAATATTTTGTCAATCATAAATTCATTGATGGTACATGGATCCTGATAATCGAAGAACCGGATGTACCACTGGTCATTTCGCAAACACCAAAACCACTTACAGTTGCAGGATATGTAAAAGATGCCATGACAGGCGAAGAGCTTATATATTGCAATGTCGCTTATAGAAACGATAAGGGTGCTATGACAAATGAACTGGGTTTTTTCAGTTTCCGGATTCCTGATAATGACTCTGTAAATATCAGAATAAGCCATCTTGGATACAGAATGCTCGATACAATAATCTCTCCGGCAGATAAACCTGTCTTTTACCTTGACCCGGCTGAGCTGCTGCTGCCAACTGTTGAGGTGGTGTATAATGAAAAAAATATTTGCCAGGCCTCACCCCGGCCTGAAAGTATTGGATTTAACCCCCTTAAATCTGCAAACCTGCCCGGCATTGCAAACGATGACCTGGGCAATTCGCTTCTTGTAATTCCAGGAATTAATTTTTTGCACGGAGGTTTGTCCGGTTTATCAATCAGAGGAGGTTCGTCAACCGACAACCTGGTTCTGTTCGATGGAATTCCTGTACTGGAAACCAGTCACCTGCTCGGCAATATGAGTGTCCTCAATTCAAAATTTGTAAAGCAGGCATTTGTATCACGGGGAGGATTCGGAACCCAGTTTGGAGATCGCGTGGCAGGGTTGATAGAGCTGACAGGTAAATCGGGCAAAAACAATCAACCATACCTTGATGTGTCGGCTAACTTAATAAGTTTCAATCTGTTGACTAACCTTCCTGTAACTCAAAAATTCTCAGTGACTGCCGCCTGGAGGAGATCTTTTATTGATCAGTGGCAAAATTTCCTTTTCTACAGGTTGATAGACGACCTGGCAGAAACCGACGATCCTGTAAGGTCAACTATCATCCCTGTAATTAAATATGAAGATATAAATGCGAAAATAAGTTATCATCCGTCGGATAATCTTGAATTTAATCTCAACCTCCTCTATGGCAGTGATGATCAGAGCAGGGATTTTGAACTTATTCAGACCAAAGACTATTACAGGAACGAATCATTGAAGGGCAATAATACCGGAGTGAGCATGAACATGAACTGGCAGGTAAACGATGAATGGTTCCACTCCTTAACTGCAGGTTATTCTGACCTTGACAAGGCAGTTGTTGACGAAACCGGTGAACTTAAGGAATTTACCGAGATAATTGAAAATCCCGGTCAGGGCATCGGCAAAGGTAAAGGACTCGCCAAAACAAAAGAAAAAACATATACCCGGTTAACAAGTGATACAGATAACGGAAATAACAACATTCAGGAATACCGCGCTGAATGGAGATCAACTTTTAATAAAGGTAATTTCCTTACAGATGCGGGCATCGGAATAGTTTCAGATGTTTACAGTTACCGGTTTGTTGCACAACGAAAAGATCAAAATATTCAGACTGATTCTATTGTAGACAATAACAAAATGACTCTATTAAACGGGTTCCTGCAGGAACGGATCACTCTGAATGACCTGCTGAATTTAAGATTGGGGATGAGAGCAAATTATGATATAAACAGCAGAAAAATATACTGGCAGCCCCGCGGAGGAGTTGAAATGACCCCGGCTGAAGGCCTTAGCATCTATCTTTTAAGCGGAGTCTATTATCAATTTTTAAGCGGAATAAAAAGATTCGACAGCGAAGGTCATTTCAGTCATTTGTGGTATCTGCCAGGGTTTGATCAGAAAGGTGTTGTGAAAGGCTATCATAATATTGCGGGCACCAAATTCGAAAAATACGGCTGGTTTATTGATATGGAGGCCTATTTAAAAAACAGTTCGGGTAAACTCAACTATTTTTCTCATAATTCTGTTGAGGGGGAAAACATCAATGTGATATACATCCCCCGAGAAGGCAGCGAGCGCATAAAAGGCATTGACCTGTTCATCCAAAAAAAACATAATATATTTAACCATATGGCCGGTTATTCCCTGTCACGCCAGGAGGAAAAAATTGACAATGTCCTGAACAATAAATGGTTTCCCGGTTATAACGACCGCCTGCACCGTTTGAAAATAACAGAAATGGCAATTTGGAAAAACTGGCAGCTTAGCGGTTGCTGGAGTTATGCAAGCGGACTTCCGGTATTGCAACTCACAGAATCAGGTCCGGACGCAGATGTTGTCAGGTCAGATTATTTTTCCCGGCTTGACTTTACCCTGACCAGGGAATTCAGGACAAACCACATATTGCTTCAGGCCGGGGCGTCTCTCCTTAATGTTTTCAACCGCAATAATATTGTTGAGGTGGATTATCTGAGATTCTCGTCAGATGCAGGATCCATGACGGTGCGTTCAGATATTTCCGCACTTGGATTTACTCCCCTGTTTTTTGTAAACCTGAAAATTTATTAAAATATGGTAGGGTAAATCGCAAGAAGTGGATATTATTATCAGAAATACTTAATAGTGTCCGGTAATCTTTATTGCAAAATGAACAGGTTAAAAGAAAATAATCAATCAATCTCCCAGTTGGCTGAAAAGCTGATTCACCATTACCAGATACCTTTTAATAAAAGCAATGAGGAGACCCTGGACACTATTTTTAATAAGATAAGTAAATCAACAAACAGGAATAACTCGAAAATCACCTGGTTTATCAGAGCCGCAGTTTCTGTTGCAGCAACTGCGGCCATTCTCATTGCTTTTTATATCATGACAGCTACTGTTTCGTACCGTTCAGGCGATAATGAGACAGTTACCTGCAGGCTGCCTGACCGGTCAAGGGTAGTGCTTCACCATAACAGCACTGTAAAATACAACAAATATTTTTGGAAGGGCAATGTCCGCCTTACCGGCAAAGCATATTTTGAAGTTGTTAAAAATAAAAAATTCAAAGTGATCACAGAATCAGGTGAAGTTGAAGTACTGGGTACCAGGTTCTCGGTAGAAAGCAATGACAGGAATCTTAATGTTGAATGTTTTCAGGGTATGGTCCGTACCCATTATAATGAAAAATCATGGGTGCTTGACCCGGGTACGAAATTTTCGGGTGATCACAACAATAGTATAAAAACAAGCATGGAAAGCGAAACGGGCTATCCTGACTTTGCACTTTTCCGACACTCCTTTTCGAGTGAAAAATTACCACTGGTATTTGACGAACTGGAATACTTTTTTGGTGTTGATATTGAAATAGAGTCGGGCGCCGAAAAACACTTTTCAGGCGCCATACAAACCGGCAGCCTTGAGAGTGCAATCCGGATCATATGCGAACCATTGGGACTTAAATATGTATTTACAAAAGAAAACAAAATAATAATTTCACAATGATGACATTTATGAAAACAAGATTATTTGCATTAATAACAATTTTATCAGCAGGTTTATTAGCAGGATGTAATGACCTTACTGAAGATCTGGATCAGGGAAAAGAAAAGGGAAACGGAAAAGGAACTGTTGTGGTTAAAATAACAGATGCGCCCTTCCCGGCAGACATGGTTGCGGAAGCAAATGTAACCATCGACTGGATAAAACTTCTGAAAAATGACGGTAACGATAATGACAGCCTCTCATCAGTTTTGATTGAACTGGAAGATATCATGACAGTCAACCTTCTTACCCTGTCAAACGGAGTTACAGAAATATTGGCGGAAACTGATGTACCGGCCGGAACCTATAAGGAAATAAGGCTGCACATCACAGACGCAGGTATAATGCTGAAAGACAGCACTGTATTTGATCTTAAAGTCCCTGGCGGCGATGCAAGCGGACTCAAAATTAAGATAAAACCCGCACTTGAAATCGTGGAAGATATGACATCTGAAGTACTGCTCGATTTTGATGTCAGCCGCTCATTTGTGCTGAGGGGAAATATGAAGCATGGTTACGATAAAGTTGTCGGTTTTATTTTTAAGCCGGTTGTAAGGGCAGTTGCCTCTGCAGTCACTGCCGAAATCTATGGAACGGTGACAGATACAACCGATGCAATTATTGAAAATGCACTTTTGACTCTTCTTTCCGGGACAGATACGGTTACAACAGCGCTGACAGACAGTATCGGACTCTATCGTATTATAGGGATCCTCCCGGGAGAATATTCCCTGACTTGCGAAAAAGACAGTTTTGTAACCCAGACAGTAACAGAGCTGGATGTCTCAAGCGGAGAAAGCATAGAGCAAAATTTTGAACTGGCCGCAACTGAAGACAACGATTAGTAATCCATCCCTATCTTACATATATCAGTATTAGAATAACTGATGCAAGCCCGGTGTGAAATTGTTCAGGCAATTCTATCCGGGCTTTTTGATATTGTGCTAAAAACAGCACTGGTGTCTACAAAATGTCCATGAAAAGTAAATTCATTGTGCAACTAATTTTTGCAGTTTTACGCGCAAAAGTAAAATGATAAATACAATTTATGATGCATGATGCTAAACTTACTATTATCGGTGTTGGATTGGACATTGACGGATCGTTGGTGTCTGACAGTGACATCAGGATAGATGGTACGTTTCACGGAGAACTTATTACCTCTGGAAAAATAGTCATTAGTAAAAATGGCTTTCTTGATGGTATTGTAAAAGGAAAAGATATTACAGTTCATGGAAAAGCAAATGGTGATTTTGAAGCATTAAATAATTTTCATGTTGCTCCGGGAGGGATCTTCGAAGGTTTTATTGACACCAGGTTTATGATTATTACAGAAGCAGCTTATTTTGACGGCTCCTGCGTTATAAATCCGGATAAGAATAAAGATGGTTTTTGCATGGGTCAAATTCATTTATCAACCTTGAAAAAAGAGCCTCATAAAATAGAGAAAGTTAATAACAACATCCCTCAGTCAGCAGAGAGAGAAAAACATACAACGAACGAAAGACACGGGAATGAAAAAGAATCAAATAATATTTTAAATAATACTATCAGTAAAATAAAATCATTGTGAAATCAAATTAATTATGCAAAAATCATTTATTTTCCCAAGTGTATTTGAAGAGAACTACAGGCAATTTGAAAAAGTAGCTGACACATTTCTGGATGCAATGAAAATTGTCAACTTCAAAGATAAAGATTATATCGTTGGTGAGCTTGCACTGAAAGAGGGCAACTCACCTCACAAATTCCTGAACAGTTCAGCACATGACCTGGATTATCAATTACTTGGCTCAATAGGTCTTTTAATTGCCACACAGGGGTCATATTCAAAATTAATAGTGACAACAGGATTCCCGTTTACAACCTATCAGCCTTATAAAAAAGAGGCAATCGATTTTTTAAAAGGATCACATGAAATCAACTTTGATTCATCACCGTTAGGGGGTAAAAATTCAGAAACTGTCAGGCTTACTGTTTCCGAAGCTGACGTGCTGCCGGAAGTGAATGGATGTGTAAAGGCAATCAGAAACGGAGAGATAAAAGACAAAGAGCACTTTTTCATTGCAAGCCTTGGGTATGGCACTTTTGAATTGGGGCTCTCTTCTCCCGAAGGAATTATTTACAGGACAACACACAGTGCTCATGGACTTATGTATGCCGTTAATATATGGGAATATGAATTACAAAAAAAGTATTACATAAATCTACTGACTGAGCAACAGATAGAAAGATCATTCCAACGGGGAAGAATGATAATTAACAGAAAAAATACCGATTTAACAGATCTGCGTGAAAAAACACTGAAGACCTATTACTCAGAAGTCATTTCTCCTGCAATGAGAAAAAAATTTAACGATGAGGATTTCTTCAGGGCTAAAAAAATCTATCTTACAGGCGGCGGGGCAATGTACGATGTTATAGTAGATTGCTTTAAAGAAGAGTTCAATGACATTCTTGATGTGATTGTATTTTCTGAACCTTATCTGGCTGCAAGTAAAGGATACTGCCAGCATTCAATAGAAATAGCAAAAGATCTGATCAACACTCTTGATAATAAAGAAAGTTATACCTGTGTAGGACTCGATCTTGGAAATAATAACACTGTAATCACTGTTAATAACGATTTTTGAAATTTGTAACGAGACATTTTTTTATTCCCCGGCAATCCCATACCGGCATATTGATTGACATATTATCCTTTTATTGTATAATTGAATCGAAATTTTTATACTTTCGAAGCATAATTTGATTTTGCCATACCGGATCACAAAATTATTTTATGCAAAAAAAAGTAGTAATTATCACCGGAGCTTCCTCAGGGATTGGAAAAGCTCTTGCCGAAAAATATGCCGCTGAAGGATGGGCCCTTGTACTAGGCGCCCGTCGTGAAGAACGATTAAGAGAACTTCAGTCAGCCCCGGATGCCGGGGTGCTGACTGTTAAAACAGATGTAACGCTGGAATCTGATTGTGAAATTCTTATAAAAAAAGCAATCGAAAAATTTGGACGGATTGATGCACTTATAAACAATGCAGGTATATCTATGCGTGCATTGTTTAACTATACTGATCTGGAAGTCCTCCACCGGGTAATGAATGTAAATTTTTGGGGAACAGTATATTGCACAAAATACGCACTGCCTCATCTGCTTAAAACCAGGGGAACGGTCATTGGAATCATATCGATCGGCGGATATATCGGACTACCTGGCAGGACAGGTTATTCGGCTTCCAAATTTGCTGTCAGGGGATTTTTAGAAGCCTTAAGGACAGAAAATCTGAAGACAGGACTTCACGTGCTGATAGCAGCGCCGGGATTTACAGCTTCGGAAATAAGAAAATCGGCGCTCACGGCAAACGGCAGTCCGCAGGGTGAAACACCCCGTGATGAAAACAATATGATGTCGGCAGAGGAATGTGCCAAACATATTTACAATGCTGCTAAAAAAAGGAAACGACAGTTGATACTGACCTTCCTGGAGGGTAAATTCACAGTATTTCTTTCTAAATTTATGCCAGGGTTCGTAGACAGGATGTCTTATAAAATGTTTGCAAATGAGCCGGATTCTCCTTTCAAATAAAATCAGGCAGATATGAAGCAGCTATCTTTTATTCTAATTTTTGTTATCTCTGCAATGGCAATCGCTGCACAGGACAAAATATTAAAAGTATGGCCCGGCGGAGCCCCCAACCATAACGGTATGGATCAACCTGAAGAAAAATATGACGGTGTGCGCGTAAGAAATGTGTCAGAAGCCGAAATGTTTGTATTTCTTCCTTCCGGTGAAATAAACAGAGGCGCAGCCGTAGTGATTTGTCCGGGTGGAGGATACCAGATTGAAGCGATGGACCACGAAGGATTTGAAATAGCAAAATGGCTGCAGTCAAAAGGTGTTGCAGGCATTGTACTTAAATACCGTCTGCCATACGGCCACCATGAGATACCATCGTGCGATGCCAGACAGGCAATACGGATAGTAAGAGCCAATGCCCGTGAATGGGGTATTGATGAAAACAGTTTAGGCATTGCAGGTTCTTCTGCCGGCGGCCACCTGGCTTCCACAGTCGGTACCCGCTTTGATAAAGGAGACACGGAAAGTAAATTGCCACTGGGAAATATCAGTTGCCGTCCTGATTTCCTGCTGCTGCTCTATCCTGTAATTACGTTTAAAGAGGAGTTCGGACACATGGGGTCCCGTAAAAATCTCATCGGAGAAGGAAACAACTGGCAGCTGGCAGAGTTCTATTCAAATGAATTACATGTTACAGAAGAAACACCTCCTGCTTTTATAGTTCTTGCTGACGACGACAAAGTGGTATTGCCCAGAAATTCGGTTGAATTTTATTCAGCTCTCAAAGCAAAAAATATCCCGGCAGAAATGCATATTTTCAGGGAGGGCGGTCACGGATTTGGCATGAACAAGAAAAACCTTCCGGTTGACCAGTGGCCGGACCTGTTCTACGGATGGCTGAAGGCAACAAAAATTATTAAATAATGAAACGAGAATCCCTGTTAAAAT
>CAZBWK010000015.1:0-49427 GCA_964495655.1 uncultured Prolixibacteraceae bacterium
AGGCGTATCCCGATTGTTTTAACCAGGGCAAAAAATCTGACTCCTCATTCCCGGGTTTTTTTAATGTCCCGTTTGTAAAACAATTTGCTGAACTGACAAAAACCAGGCGTTTCACATGAAATTTTTTACATACTTCAATAATAAGCTGGGTGCTAAAAATATTAGTGCTCTCGTATTCAGAGAACCTGTCGTTTTGTGAAGTTCTTGCAGCACAATGAACCACATAATCACATCTTGAAATTACTTTTTCCAGGTCTTCTGAATTCGTAATGTCACCTTCAAAAAGGTTATAAACAAGTCCGTGAAGCCCTTTCATATTACAACCTTTCCGGACCATGGCAACTACGTGAAATCCCTTCATTGCCAATTGTTCGGTAACATTCGCACCAAGCAGGCCGTTGGCGCCTGTGACCAAGACCTTTTCTTTAAGCTGCATGAATTAGTTTCAACTCTTTTAACAATGATTTTCTGAAAACATCCAACAAAAACTGTGTAGGGAGGACCTTTAATAAAAACCAGCACAATTTGCCCATAATCCCCGGAATTATTATTGGTTTGCCTTTTAGTACTTTTCTTATGCAGATTCGTGCTACCGAATCGGGTGATAAAACTGTGGATTTAATTAACCTGTTATATGAATTAATCCTTTCTGAAACATTGGTATTGGTTGCCATCCCACATGGATGCGCAACACTGACCAGGACATTGGTACCTTTTAACTCAGCATACAGGCTTCTTGAAAATGAATATACAAATGCTTTTGATGCCGGATAGACGGTTTTGTATGGCATTGGCCCGAATGATGCCATGCTTGCAATGTTTAATATGTACGCCTTTTCTTGTTTTTTCAAAACAGGCAATAGTCTTTGAGTCAGGGTTACAAGTGCTTTGATGTTTAGAAGAATGATATTATCAATATAGGCGGCAGAAATATTACCAACATATCTTCTGCACACTCCAATTAGTTTTGGGGCTTCTTTTTTATAGAGTGTATCCCAATTAATCACGGATTTATCCTTCACCTGATCTGTTATTTTGTAGCTACTACTGATTATATGATGGCAAATTACAAAAAGGTTGCACTCTTTTGAAAAAAAATACCTCTTTTGTGTTGAATAATTAGTTGAATGCCTTTACCCTTGTTTCTATTATGTAATTATATTTGTATTTATGAAACGAGCGTCTAAAATATTTACGCCCAAGGTGATGATTAAAATTGCAAGTTCCATATGATACCTTTGAAAATAATTCATTTTAATCATATGAAAAACAGAAGGTTACAAGGGGTGTTTGTGTTATTGTTGTTATTTGCTCCGTTGATAACCGCGGCAAATGATCCGATAATAAATCGTATAAGCGGTTCCTTTTCGGTCGAAACTCTTCATTCGTCTGGTACACGGATGCCTTTCTGGCTGGTTCATAACCAGAGGGGACGGTATCCCCTGCAGGGCTCCTCTGTGCAGGTGGCTTCTCTGTGTGGCAGGTATGATAATGAGGGTTTGTTCAATTCATCTTTAAAGGCACAGATTGGATTTGATCTTACAGGTGCCCGGACTGACCGTTTTGATGCTCATTTTAACCTTCTTTATGCCGGCCTTTCATCAGGAACTGTAAAGCTTGATGCAGGCTGGTTTTCAGATGAGGATAACTTTTCCGGATTGTCTTCTTCTAACGGACATATCGAAAGAAGCCTGAATGCCCGTCCTTATCCTAAAATAAGATTTGGGACTAACGGGTTTATTCCCTTTTTTCTCTTTAAAGAGCATATTAGCTTTAAAGCTGAGTACGACGAAGGATGGCTGGGGGAGAAGCGATACGTGGAAAAGGGCCGATTGCATCATAAGTCCCTTTTTGCCAGGTTTAAGATCAGTAAGTCGTTGAGATTAACAACCGGACTTAATCATTATGTTTATTGGGGTGGTGTTTCACCTGTTTTGGGCGCTTTACCTGACGATGCGCGGGCTTACTGGCTGTACATCACCGGAAGCAGCGGCAACGAGGAGTTCACTCCGGGTGATCAGATAAACGTTGCCGGAGATCAGCTTGGGGCTTACTATATCGAACTGGCTGTGAAGCAAATGAATTACAGCCTTACTTTTTATCTTAGCCATCCGTTTGAGGACCATTCAGGTATGGAGCTTGACAACTGGCGCGATAACCTGGTTGGGGTATTTTTGGATATCAGCGGGAAAAGGTTGATCAACCAGGTCTTATACGAATTTATGTACACTATCCATCAAAGTGGTGATGTTCACCAGGCGGGATACATGCGCGGCCGTGACAATTATTTTAATCATAGTGTCTATCGCTCGGGACATACATATATGGGGTATGCCATGAGTTCTCCTCTCTTTTCTCCCTTGCAGTTTAATGACGGTATTGTTACTTTTATTGAAAATAACCGTATGAAGATGCATCATGCCGGACTCGCCGGTAATCTGTTAAAACATTTGGAGTGGAAGGGAATGCTTACTTATACTAAAAACCTGGGAACATATAAGTTTCCGTATGATCCTGAAAGAAAACAATTGTCGGCTATTTTAACTCTGGATTATATTAATGGATCATTTCCCGTGGATATATCCGTGTCTCTGTCGGGCGATACCGGTGAGCTGTTTAACAGACAGGCCGGTGGAATGCTGAAGCTTTCGAAAAAATTTTGACTTGAACTATCCATAGATTGTTGATAATAAAATGCTTAACTTAGTGTATATTTAAACCGAATATTTAATATTTTTGTTGGTTCCGGTGAAATTTTTATAATTAAACAGTATTTTATGAAACGAGCAATTATGATATTCCTGGCTGCTGCCCTTCTTGCCGGCTGTACACAGGGTTCAAAAAGAGGTGAAAAAATGGAAGTGAAGAGTGCGATACAAAAGAAAGTGGAGGAGTTTGCCACATTTAAACTGATGACCGACTTGTCGTTGCTCACTGATAAGGAGAGACAAATGCTGCCGCTGTTGCTGGAGGCTGCCAAAATTATGGATGATCTCTACTGGGTCCAGGCTTTTGGTGATAAAGAGGAGCTTTTTTCGGCTGACCGGGACGAATACACTAAGAAATTTATTGATATCAATTACGGACCCTGGGAGCGCCTGAATAATAATGAACCTTTTGTGGAGGGATACGGAGCTAAGCCGGCGGGCGCCAATTTTTATCCTCACGACATGACTAAAGAGGAGTTCAGTGCCTGGGACAATGATTCCAAATCCGGCCTCTATACCTTGATCCGCAGAGATGATAACGGAAAGCTTGTGTCAATTCCTTATCATGTGGCTTTTAAGGAAGAGGTGACTAAAGCTGCCGCCCTGGTGAGGGAGGCTGCCGGGCTGGCTGAGGATCCGGGACTGAAAAATTATCTTGAGAAGCGTGCGCAGGCGCTGCTGACGGATGATTACTACGAGAGTGACATTGCCTGGCTCGACATGAAAGATAATACTATTGAGTATATCATCGGGCCGATTGAGAATTATGAAGATCAGCTTTTTGGATATAAAACTGCCTATGAGTCGTTTATACTGATTAAAGATAAGGAGTGGAGTGCGAGGCTTGAGCGTTATGCTGCCCTGCTGCCCGGACTGCAGGAAGCATTGCCGTGTGATCCTGAATATAAGAATGAAACACCTGGCGTTGATTCTGATATGAATGTCTATGACGCGATCTATTATGCGGGTGACTGCAACGCAGGAAGCAAAACTATCGCTATTAACCTGCCTAATGATGAAAAGGTCAGGGAGGTCAAAGGGAGCAGGAAGCTTCAGCTGAAAAATTCAATGCAGGCTAAGTTCGATAAGATCCTTGTGCCTATCGCTGATCTGTTAATTGCTGAAGAGCAGAGGAAGCATGTTAAGTTCGATGCTTTTTTTGAAAATACTATGTTTCATGAGGTTTCGCACGGACTGGGACTTGGGAGTACTGTCGATAAGAGCTCAACGGTGAGGGAGGCTCTCAAGGATGCTTATACATCGATCGAGGAGAGTAAGGCTGATATATTGGGCCTCTGGTGTGTTTACCACCTGAATGGGACGGGTGAGCCTGGCCAAAAGGATCTGATGGATAACTTCGTGACTTTCATGGCAGGGATCTTCCGGTCGGTGAGGTTCGGGGCGGCCAGCGCCCACGGTAAGGCTAACATGATACGGTTCTACTATTTTAACGAGATGGGCGCCTTTGAGAGGGATGCCGCTACCGCTACTTACAGGGTGAATTTTGAAAAGATGAAGGAGGCTATGCTGGGACTCTCGGAGATGGTGCTTAAGATACAGGGTGATGGTGACTATGAGGCTGCCAGTCGCCTGATCAGAGAGAAGGGAGCTGTCAGGAAAGAGCTGCAGAGTGACCTCGACAGGATCGAAGAGGCCGGAATACCCAGGGATATCATATTTGAACAGGGCGAATTCTGATATCTTAACGAAGACTTTGATCCTCCTGGCAAAGGATGTAGCTTTTGCCCTGCCCGTTCAGGGCCTGTCCCTTGCTTATACATTAACTTTGTATTAACAAGGGTTTTATTTCGTATTTTATAATTTTGTAGTCAGCAACGAGCATCCCGCTTAGGATCGGGACAAAAAAGAGTGATTAAAATATTAAACGAATGAGTTTGATCAGGAACATACTGGTTTGCCTGTTATCTGCTACCGTCCTGGTGTCTGCCGCCGGGATAGTGGTGTTCCACTCATTCTGCACTTGTACCGGCAGTGATCACTACTCACTGTATGTAACTCCCGAAAAATGTACGGAGAGTTATCATGTTCATCATAAACATGGTTATAATGGCGAAGAGGAGTCAGCCACAGCAGAAGAGTGTCATGAGTGTAACTCCCATGAGGATGATTGCGGATGTAATGACCCCGGGATAAAACTTTATCAGCTCGACGACCGGGTGCTTAATGGTAATCCCCGTAGTGTTATGCAGCCTGTGCCGGTTACTGTGCTGAATGACCTGTTGCCGGCCTTACTGTCTTCATCCGGCGATGCTGATCCACCGCAGGTTCTCTTCTGCGAATCACCACCCGGCATTCAGAGATCACTTGATTTTCTTATTCTTATCCAACAGCTCAAAATTCCTGAATTATCATAATATCTAAAAGGTAAAAGGCCAGGTAACAGCACTCAGCCTGTTCAGAGCCTGTACATTGCCGTTCGCTTGAGCGAACGGATCCTTTAATATTGATTATTTAACAAAGATAAATCAGGATGAAACGAGCATGTTCTTTTTTAATCAAAAAATAACACAAAATAATATGATTAAAATAAGAATATGCGAGAGTGAGGAACGAACGGTTCCATATGTTCTTAAATTTTTAATTAGTTTATTTTCAAATAATTACAAAATTTTAAACAGATGAAACATTTTGGAATTTTATTTATAATACTGATCCCTTTATTCTCATTTTCCCAGGTTCTGGAAGGAACTGTTCTTGGTAATTCAGACCACGGCCCTCATCCGCTGCCGGGGGTAAATATTTACTGGCAGGGTAGTAACAGAGGGGTGGCTTCTTTTGATGACGGCTCGTTTAAAATAAAGAAGCAACCGAAAGACCATATACTTGTATTCAGTTTTGTCGGCTATGAACAGAAAGAGATCCATGTGCATGATACAGGCCCCGTGGAGATCGTGCTGGAGCCTAACCTCGAACTTGGCGAGGTTGAGGTGGTTCATAAGAACAGGGGTACCTACCTCTCTAAAATTGATCCGCTCCATACAGAGCATATCCATGGTGCGGAGCTGCATAAAGCTGCCTGCTGTAACCTGGCCGAAAGCTTTGAGACTAATCCCTCGGTGGATGTCAGCTATAGCGATGCTGTGACTGGTGCTAAGCAGATCAGGCTGCTCGGACTGGAGGGTACTTATTCGATGCTGCAGCTTGAGAATATGCCTAACCTGAGGGGTCTGGCAACGAACTACGGACTGACTTATATACCGGGGCCCTGGATGGAGTCGATACAGGTGTCGAAGGGCGCTGCCTCGGTGTTGAATGGCTATGAGTCAATATCGGGACAGATAAATGCGGAGTATAAGAAGCCCGATTCGCAGGAGAAGCTTCTGCTGAATGCTTTTGCAGGTACTAGCGGAAGGATGGAGTTTAACGGTACGGGCAATATCAGAGTGTATAAGGATAAGCTTACCACAGGTATCTTTTTCCATGCTTCTGACCTGTCGAAGCGTAATGATGATAACGGCGACGGATTTCTGGATGAGCCGCTGGCAAGACAGGTGCAGTTCATGAACCGCTGGAAGTATAATGATCATAACGGCTTTATGGCCCAGGCAGGTTTCTCTGTGCTGGACGAAAGCCGCCTGGGCGGTGAGACTGCTTTTGAGAGGGGTATGACGCCGCTCGTGACTAATCCTTACGGGATCAGTATAGGGACCAGCAGACTGGAGGGATTCCTTAAAGCAGGGTGGGTCTCTGAAAACCAGATGACGGCCCTGGCATGGCTTTCGAACTTCTCGCGACATGAGACTAACTCCTTTTATGGTGTTAACCGCTATGATGCCGGGGAGACACGCTTCTACGGGAGTGCGGTGCTGACAAGGAGTTTCGATGATCATGGCGTCCATTCTGTAAATACGGGCTTCAGCTTTATCTACGATAACTTTGATGAGACTCTTTACAACATAGATGGCGGTCATACCGAAAAGGTGCCGGGAGTGTTTGCCGAGTATACATTTAAGCCTGATCATAACCTGGTGTTTATGACCGGTATCAGGAGCGATTTTCATAATCTCTTTGGCACTTTCGTGACTCCCCGGATGCACCTCAGGTATAGTCCGGCTGACCAGCTGACGCTAAGAGCAAGCGCCGGGAAAGGTTACCGCACTGCTAATGTGCTTTCGGAGAATACATACCTCCTTGCCACGTCGCGGCCGCTGCAGTGGGAGGATGATGTCTTCAGGGAAGAGGCATGGAACTATGGAGTGGCTCTTATTCAGACCTATACTCTCCGGAACCGGGAGCTGCAGATCAATACTGAGTACTTCCGCACTGACTTCAGCTCACAGCTGGTGGTCGACCGCGAAACATCGTCCGGGTATATTGTCTTGTCACCGCTCGACGGGAAGTCATTTGCCAACAGTATACAGGTGGATGTGCGCTATGAACCGGTGGCGAGGCTCGACCTGCTGCTGGCATACAGGCATAACGACGTGCGCCAGACAATAGGCGGGGAGCTGCGCGAAAAGCCCCTGACAAGCAGGTATAAGGGACTGATAACTCTAAATTATACCACTGACAAGAAGAGCTGGATGTTCGACTATACTGTCCAGTTCAACGGCGGAGGACGTATACCGCGTTACCCTCTGGAGAATATGGAAGCTGCAAACCTGCCGTCTGACTATTTTGAATTTGCTCCCTTCACTGTCATGAATGCCCAGGTGACTAAGTATTTTAAGCACTGGAATATTTATGCAGGTGCAGAGAACCTGGCTGACTTCAGGCAGAAAATGCCGGTTGAGGGTGCTGATGATCCTTTCGGAAAAAGTTTCGATGCTACCAATGTGTGGGGCCCGGTGATGGGAAGAAGGGTGTATCTCGGATTGCGGTTTAACCTTGATTATAAATAAAAAAAGGATGGGTCAACACCCATCCCTTTCATCTAACTAAACCAATAAAACTAATCAAACCTAAACCTATGAACTAAAACTATGGTACAAATATAAGTACCTTTTTGTATATTTTTGTTAAAGGATTGTTAAAAGTTGTTGCGTTAAACATTTCTTAACAAATTAAAGAAAAAAATCCTGATCAGGTTTAGCAAATGTCTGATCTTCTAAAAATTAATTTAGTCTTTAGATTCTCCCTCGCTCTCTTCTCCGGCTATCGATTCGCGCATCGAGGTATCGGCCATGATGTTTTTATATTTCATATAATCCATCACACCAAGGTTGCCATTCCTGAAAGCTTCTGCTATGGCGAGCGGCACCTTCACTTCAGCCTCTATCACCTTTGCGCGGGCTTCCTGGGCTTTTGCCTTCATCTCCTGCTCAAGCGCAATAGCCATTGCGCGACGCTCTTCTGCTCTGGCCTGGGCAATGTTCTTATCTGCCTCGGCCTGATCCATTTGCAGTACGGCGCCAATATTTTTGCCTATGTCTATATCAGCAATGTCGATAGACAAAATCTCAAAAGCAGTACCTGCATCAAGCCCTTTTTCGAGCACTACGCGTGATATGAAGTCGGGATTCTCAAGCACGCTCTTGTGTGAGTGTGATGAACCGATAGAGGAAACAATGCCTTCGCCCACACGTGCCAGCACCGTATCTTCGCCGGCACCGCCAACGAGCTGCTTAATATTTGCCCTGACAGTAACCCTCGCCTTTGCTATCAGCTGGATACCGTCTTTGGAGACAGCAGTGACCGGCGGAGTGTTGATCACTTTTGGATTTACAGACATCTGAACTGCCTCAAATACATCGCGCCCTGCCAGGTCAATGGCTGTGGCTACTTTAAACGACAGATCGATGTTTGCTTTTGAGGCCGACACAAGGGCATGCACTACATTGGAAACATGACCGCCGGCCAGATAATGGGCCTCCAGGTCATTACGGTTAAGTTCCAGTCCGGCTTTAATACCTTCGATAAGCGCACGCACTATTACGCCCGGGGGCACCTTGCGAAACCTCATCAGCAAAAGCTGCAGCAGCGAAATTCTTACGCCCGAAACAAGGGCCGAAAACCATAGTCCTATTGGAATGAAATAGAGGATGATAAAGAGAAGGACTATAACTCCTATCACTAATCCCCATGCACCGAATGATTCAGTCATTTTTTTATTTATTTATGGGTTCTACAATTATTTTATTTGACAGTATTCTGATCACCCTGATCTCTGTGTTATGATTTATATAGGAGCCGGTTGACTGTGCTTCGACGACTTCGCCGTTCACCTTTACCTTTCCCGATGGTGCCAGTCGCCCGAGTGTAATGCCTGTGTCACCGGCCCTGATCTTCTCTTTGTCTATATTGTCTATTCTCCCGTCGACCAGGGTGTCGAGAACCATTACTTTGCCTGACTTAGATCTGAAGAAGCGGTAAACGAGCGCCGGCGCAGCGATCAATACAAAGGCAAGGGTTACAATCCCCGGCAGGACTCCGTAGTTGGCAAAGGCCATGTAGACTGCTCCGATCAAAAGTGCCAGTCCGCCAATGCCTGCAATTGTTACTCCCGGGACAACAGCAAACTCGAGGAGCAGCAGCAGTAATCCGAGGAGGATCAACAGAATGATGGCAAGGATAGTCATGGCTGTGAATTGATTGTTACACTCAGATCTTTAAGCTCTAAAGCATTCTTCATCTTCTCTATATCCTTGTATGTACCCTTGCGGACATCACAACTGCCTTTGTAATGGGTTATCAGGGCACATTGCACGGCCTGTTCGAACTGATGGGCACACACTTCAATGAGTGCGTTTATTACATAGTCGAAACTATGAATATCATCGTTATGCAGTATCAGTAAATAGATACCCCCAGGAATATTTTCCCTGCCGCTTTGCTCTTTCTTGCGGGTTTGTTTATTTGTCATCTGCCTGCTTCTATTTCTTTTGCTTGTTCCAAAGTTATTCTTTTTCCCTGAAAATATGGCACAACTTGTGCATCTTTAATTCCTTCCTGTCTCACCTGGTCGCGCATTTTCACTGCATCATCAAGGTTGGTGAGGCTTCCGGTGGTGTATACAACTACTCCGTTCTCGTCTGTATAGTTGTCTATCCTCCGCAGCATCTCCAGCTTATTGTAAAGTCTCTTTATATGAGCCGGTACACCCCTGCTGTATGCTCCTATCTGTACCTTGTATACCAGCTCGGCAGCACGCTGTCTGCCGGGAGTGATATCGGGGGTTATGAGCAGTTCGGAGGGGTCGATGATGATTATTGGCTCGTCATTTTTTGTGTCGGTGGCCATGGCCTCTGCATAACTGCCCTCTTTTAATGTTTTTATCTTGTTGAGTTCAATAATGAAATTGTTTAGCTCTGTCCCGTCTGCTTTCTGCCAGTATTCATTTTCTGCATCTAAGCATCCCCGGCGGAGCTGGTTGATCATCTCCTGCATTCCGTAGGTCTCATTTTCGATCGAAAGGATCTCCTGTCCGATCGTGGATCTCATATTGGCATCGTCGGTCTGACGGTACTCCCTGCGCAGCATCGCGACCTTCTCCAGGTTCTTGTCAAGCTTCTTTTGCATGGCATGTGCCTGACTGAAAAGTTCCTTCCCTTTTTCTGTTCTGAAGTGTGATGTGTGCAGGTAGGTGACAGAGTTGTTTATCCGGAACTCTATGAACTCTCCCTCGGGAAGGGCTACGGTGGGCTTCACCCCCGGCAGGTCGGGCAGCGCCCTGCGTGAAATGTCCAGTCCGCTCTCTTTTTTCATTGTCGGCCTGACTGCCGGAGCTGCCGGTAAGGCCTGGCGTCCGGCTGTGACTGTGTCGGCTGCCTCAGCCACGGGGGGTGCTGCAGGAGGGGGCGTGACTGACTGATCCTGCTGCTCGTCAACTGGCGCCTGTCCAGTCGTTTCAGTCAGAGGTGCTTCGGAGCTGACCGGCTGAGAGGATTCCATGATGTATCTCTCTGCCGCCTGTTCCCCCTGGTCTGCTTCGGTGGTTGGGGCGCCCTGACTTCCGAAGGGATTGACTTTATCATAGCACTGCTGTATTCTTTCGTTTATTTTCAGCTCCTGTTGTTCACTCTCAGGAACGCTCATCCTGAACTGGTTATAGAATTTCAGGGCCTGCTCCCACTCTTCCTTGGCATGGTACTGTATACCCAGGTAGTAGTTTATCCTGTGGGGGGTGACCGTCCTGCCGGCTTTCAACAGGTAGTTGAGGTCTGTATCAGTATAGTGGCCGTTCTCGGTGCGGCATGCTCCGTAGTAATAGTTGAGCATGGTATTGTCAGGATCCTCATAGAGCAACCGGCCGAAAAGCTGTTCAGCCTCTTCATACCTCTCACGGTCAAAAAGCCTTAATGCATCAATGGCAGAGATTCCCTGTCCGCTAACTGACAAATAGATGCCTGTCAGGTTAAACAAAATGAAGATTAATGATATGAATGTGTCTCTCTTGCTGATCATGTATCGCTCCCTGTTTTTATGAACTTCCGGATGTCTATGTTTGTTTTATAATAAGTTAGCTTTGCCCGGTTGCAACCGGTGAAACCTGCATCTGAGATTCTTTTAGTATGTCAAAAAGTCTGCCATGCTCGTTTCATTTATTGTAAAATTACAAAAATTGTGCTAAGCTTTGCATCAGGAGGTGCTTTTTTTTGCGGGCGGCAGTTGTTCAGCCTCATTTGGCGGCTGTTAGTTAAATGCAAAAATTCGTTGTCAATCAATTGCTGCCATAAACAGGATTTAATTTTTAATAACGTATATTTGTGATATTCGAATTTTAAAATATCAGTAATATGAACTTACCAAAAGCAGGTGAACAAGCCCCGGATTTCAAAGGTGTTGATCAGGATGGCAAAATGATCAGTCTGAGCGATTACAGGGGTAAAAAGCTGATACTGTATTTTTATCCGAAGGATAATACTCCGGGATGTACGGCCGAAGCGTGCAACCTGAATGATAATTACGGCAGCTGGATCGATAAAGGATTCGAAGTGGTGGGTGTCAGTCCCGACAGCATTGATTCACACAGGAAGTTCCGTGATAAGTACGGACTGAAGTTCAGACTGATAGCCGATACGGAGAAGAAGATACTTCAGGATTATGGAGTTTGGGGAGAGAAGAGCATGTACGGGAAAAAATACTTCGGTGTGCTGCGGACAACCTTCATAATTGATGAGCAGGGGGTTATTACGGAGGTTGTGACTAAAGTGAATACAAAAAACCATACCGGCCAGATAATGGAAACCTTAAATATTTAACCTTTTCAAAACATGACAAAAGAAGAAAAAGCACAAATCAACAAGGAGAAGCTTAAAGCCCTGCAACTTACCATGGATAAGATCGAAAAGAGCTATGGTAAAGGATCAATAATGCGTTTAGGAGATAAGGCAGCAGATGATGTTCCTGCTATATCGAGCGGTTCAATTGCCCTTGATGTGGCACTGGGTGTAGGCGGTTATCCGAAGGGAAGAGTGATTGAGATCTACGGTCCCGAGTCTTCAGGTAAGACAACCCTCGCAATACATGCTATTGCCGAAGCCCAAAAAGCTGGAGGTATCGCCGCTATCATCGATGCAGAACATGCATTTGATCCCTATTATGCAAAAAAATTAGGCGTTAACATCGAGGAACTGCTCATATCACAGCCGGATAACGGGGAGCAGGCTCTTGAGATTGTGGATAACCTGGTGCGCTCAGGGGCAATTGATATTATTGTGATCGACTCGGTGGCTGCCCTCACCCCGAAGGCTGAGCTGGAAGGCGAGATGGGCGACTCAAGAATGGGACTGCAGGCCAGGCTTATGTCGCAGGCACTGCGCAAGCTGACTGCCAATATAAGTAAGACAAAGACATGTTGTATATTTATTAACCAGCTAAGGGAGAAGATAGGGGTTATGTTCGGTAATCCGGAAACAACAACCGGCGGTAATGCCCTTAAGTTTTATGCATCTGTGAGGCTCGACATACGGAGGACAGGACAGATAAAAGACGGTGAAGAGGTGATGGGAAACAATGTGAGGGTGAAGGTGGTCAAGAATAAAGTGGCCCCGCCATTCCGGAAGGCTGAGTTCGATATCCTTTATGGTGAAGGTATCTCAAAATCGGGTGAGATCATCGACCTGGCAGTACAGTTTAATATTATCAGGAAGAGCGGGTCATGGTTCAGCTATGGGGATACTAAACTGGGACAGGGACGCGAAACGGTGCGCTCACTGATAATTGATAACCCTGAACTGGCCCGGGAGCTTGAAGTAAAAATACTGGAGGCAATAGCGGGCAAACCTGCTTCAACATAATATTGCAACAAAGGCTGAGGCTCCGGTGACTGCAGCCAGATGGTTCAGAACCTTATCCTTTGCCGTTCTCTTCAGCGAGCGGATTGCTTGAGCAATCAGATTGCTTCAGTTCCTGGAAAAAGTATTATGCCGGAATTTATAGTTATCATTAAATTTTCCTTAGCTGCAGCTATTTTTATCCGGATTACAGAGAAAAGAAACTAATTTCGATTTTATGGGGTAACACTCCCGGTGAAAATATAAAGTAATACTCAAATGAAGGTTATGAAATTTGGAGGTACCTCAGTGGGTACTTCCGAAAATATAAAGCTCGTAAGGGATATCATAAAGCATCAGGATGATGATGTGATTGTTGTGATATCTGCCCTCGACAGCGTAACTGATGCTATCTTGAGGGCCGCAAAGCTTGCATCTGAAGGGGATAAGAAATTTTATAGTGAACTGGAACTGATAGAAAAGCTTCATCAGGAGGTTACGGCCGAGCTGTTTGGTGATCCGGGAGAGATTTTTGAGATTGTCGGTGGACTCCTTAATGAGCTGAGACAGATACTGACGGGAATTATGCTTGTTGGCGAGCTTACCTGCAAGACACTCGACCGGATCGCAGGAATTGGGGAACGCATGTCATCACATATCGTGGCTCATTATATTGAGGGGGCTGTGTGGGCTGACTCATCCGGACTGATACGGACTGACAGTAATTTTGGTAAGGCATCGGTCGACTTCGAAACGACCAACCGCCTTATTGTCAATGAGTTTGGACGCATTAAAGGTGTTGCTGTTGTCCCGGGCTTCATTGCTAAAAATAAAAAGGGTGAATACACTACCCTCGGAAGGGGAGGATCTGACTATACGGCAGCTATCATTGCCGCTGCCCTCGATGTTGATGTGCTGGAGATATGGACAAACGTAGACGGGTTTATGACGGCCGATCCGAAGGTGATCAGCAAGGCATACACTATTCCTGAGCTAACATATTCCGAAGCAATGGAGCTGTCGCACTTCGGCGCCAAGGTTATCTATCCGCCTACTATACTTCCTGTTTATCAGAAAAATATACCTGTAAGGATCAAGAATACCTTCTCACCCGAGAAGGAGGGGTCGCTGATCGTCAGTAAGGTAGACGGGCGTAAGGACAGGCCTATAAAAGGGATCTCGTCAATATCTGATATTGTGCTGGTTACCTTGCAGGGACTGGGCATGGTGGGTGTGACAGGTATATCAATGAGGTTGTTCTCCACCCTGGCAAAGGTTAATGTTAATGTGATACTTATTTCACAGGCCTCTTCTGAAAATTCTATAAGCGTGGCAATTGATGAGAAGGCGGTGAAGGCCGCCGAGAGAGCTATACGTGAGGAGTTTGACAAGGAGATAGCCTCGGGGAGGATCAGTAATTTACATATCGAGAGGGACTTGTCGATCGTTGCTATCGTCGGTGAGAATATGAAGCATACTACCGGAATTGCAGGTAAGCTTTTTACAACCATCGGACGTAATGGTGTCAATGTGATCGCTATCGCCCAGGGTGCTTCTGAGCTTAATATATCGTGGGTGGTGAAAAGGTCGGAGCTGCGCAAAACATTGAACGTGGTACATGAATCGTTCTTCCTGTCTGAAAATGTGGAGCTTAATGTTTTTCTTATGGGTACCGGCTCTGTCGGCGGTAACCTGCTTGAGCAGCTTCAGAAGCAGCAGAAGAAATTGCTGGAGGAGAAACACCTGAAGATCAAGCTGACAGGTATTGCCAATACTAAAAAGATGCTTTTCAGACGCGACGGGATCGAGATACCGGAGTGTAAAAATGTGCTTGACAGCGAAGGAGGTAAATCATCGCTCAGCGGGTTTGTGGGGGAGATGAATGACATGAATATTTATAACTCTGTGTTTGTCGACTGTACGGCATCGGACGAGGTCGCACTGAAGTACAAAGATATTCTCAGTTCTAATATCTCTGTGGTCACAGCTAATAAGGTTGCTGCCTCGTCGGTTTTTAAAAATTATTACAACCTGAAGCTGACAGCTAAGCGTAAAGGGGTTAAGTTTTTGTTTGAGACTAATGTGGGAGCAGGATTGCCTATAATTAACACACTGAATGACCTGGTGAACTCGGGCGACAGAATTTTGAAGATCGAGGCGGTGCTGTCGGGTACATTGAATTTTATTTTTAATACAATCTCCCCGGAGATATCTTTTAGTAAAACAGTTAAGATGGCTAAGGAGCTGGGTTATTCAGAGCCGGACCCGCGAATTGACCTTAGCGGGATTGATGTGGCCCGTAAGATACTGATCCTTGCCAGGGAGGCCGGCTACCCGCTGGAGATGGAGGATATAACGATCGAACGGTTTATCCCTGAGGAGATGTTTGCCGGTACGCCGGACCAGTTCTGGAGTAACCTGCCTTCGCTGGATGAAGATTTTGAGGTGAGACGAAAGAAGCTGGAGACTGAAAATAAAAAGTGGCGCTTTGTGGCCCGCTTTGAAAAGGATAAGGCACATGTCGGACTGCAGGTGGTGGGACCGGGTCATCCTTTTTATGACTTGCAGGCAAGTAATAACCTGGTGATATATACCACCGAAAGGTATAATGAATTCCCGATGCTCATTAAGGGATACGGGGCAGGAGCCTCAGTGACAGCTGCCGGTGTTTTTGCAGATATTATTAAGGTGGCTAATATCTGATGCTGTCCCGGGTCCGCCGGCTAAAGCCGACGGTAAAGAATAAGGCACAGATTAAAGCAGCCGGGTTGTTCAGAACCTATCCCTTGCCGTTCGCTTCAGCGAACGGATTGCTTGAGCGAACTGATAACAACTCTTTTATTAATGATTTGATAATTAACACAGCACTGATGAAACATATTATAATTTTAGGAGACGGGATGGCAGATGAACCTCTTCCCCAATTCGGTGGGAAAACTCCCCTCCAGATGGCAAGGAAGCCAAATATTGACAAGCTTGCCAGACTTGGCAGAACAGGTAAGCTGATAACTGTACCTGACAATATGAGTCCGGGCAGTGAGATTGCCAACCTGGCTGTCCTTGGCTATGATGTCGAAAAGGTTTATGAAGGCAGGGGTGTGCTGGAAGCTGCCAGCATGGGGGTGTCGCTCGGGCCCGGGGACCTGGCTCTGAGATGTAATATCATGACTTTGGAGAATAGTAATATAAAGAATCATTCTGCCGGACATATATCGACCGCTGAAGCTTCTGAGCTGATAGACCTGCTGAACAGGGAGCTGGGAACTGACGAGATAACATTCTATCCGGGTGTGTCCTACCGTCACCTCCTGGTAATGAAAAACGGAAGTAAGGAGATAGGTTGTACTCCTCCCCACGACAGGCCGGGAGCTCCCTTCAGGGATTATCTGGTCAGGCCGCTGACGAAGGAGGCTGCAGGCACTGCACATAAGCTGAATAAACTGATAATGGAGTCACAGCCTCTGCTTGAACAGCATCCCGTAAATCTAAAAAGAGAGTCGGAAGGAAAAGATCCGGGCAACAGCATCTGGCTCTGGTCGCCGGGCTATAAACCGGTAATGCCTACAATGAAGGATTTGTTCGGCATTAACAGCGCCGCAGTGATCTCGGCTGTTGACCTGATACAGGGTATCGGGATCTACGCCGGTATGGAAGTGATCAAGGTGGAGGGAGCTACCGGACTGTATGATACTAACTACGAAGGGAAGGCTGTGGCAGCCGTTAATGCCCTGAAGAGTAAGGATTTTGTCTACCTCCATGTGGAGGCCAGCGATGAGGCAGGACATGAAGGTGATGTAGAGCTTAAGACACGGACGATCGAGTACCTCGACAGCAGAGTGGTGAAGTATATCACGGAGGAGACACGCAAAATGGATGAAGATGTGGCAATTGCTGTCCTGCCCGACCACCCGACACCATGTGCAACAAAAGTTCATACCCGCGAGGCTGTGCCGTTCCTGATCTACTGGCCGGGTGTGGAGCCCGACAGCGTGGAGGTGTTTGATGAGTTCAGTACTTTGAAAGGATACTACGGACAGCTGACTAACGGACAATTTATAAGAACATTTTTGGGTAAGTGACTATGATGTATTACAGTACTAATAAAAGTACCCCTGCGGTAACGCTGAAAGAGGCTGTTGTAAAAGGACTCGCCGCTGATAAAGGCCTTTTCATGCCAGCGAAGATAAATAAGTTTGATAATGAGTTTCTGGAGAATTTTGACAAGCTCTCTTTCAGGGAGATAGCTTTTGAAACGGCAAAAAAGTTTTTCGCAGAGGATGTGCCTGAGGACAAATTGCAGGAGATCGTTTATGATACCCTGCCTTTTGATTGCCCTGTTGTTAAGGTGAAAGATAATATATTCTCTCTGGAGCTTTTTCACGGGCCTACTCTCGCTTTTAAGGATATTGGCGCCCGGTTTATGGCAAGACTGCTTAACTACTTTCTCGACGATAACGATGAGGTGGTTAACGTGCTTGTAGCTACGTCGGGCGATACGGGAAGCGCCGTGGCCAACGGTTTTCTTAAGGTGCCCGGGATAAGGGTGTTTGTGCTGTACCCCAAAGGTAAGGTTACCGCAATCCAGGAGTCGCAGTTTACTACTCTCGGACATAATATCACTGCATTGGAGGTGGACGGGGTTTTTGATGACTGCCAGAGACTGGTGAAAACGGCATTTCTCGATGAGCAGGTGAATGAGAGGATGCTCCTTACCTCGGCTAACTCTATCAATGTGGCACGCTTCTTACCCCAGGCCTTCTACTATGTCAATGCTCTGGCAAGACTGAAAGAGCTTGGTGTTGACTACGAAAAGGTGGTGGTGTCGGTGCCGAGTGGTAACTTAGGGAACCTGACTGCCGGACTGATGGCCCGTGAGATGGGACTGCCGGTGCAGCAGTTCCTGGCCGCTAATAATGCGAATGATGTGGTATATGAATACCTGCAGACAGGAGTGTATAATCCTCGTAAATCGGTCGAGACTGTTGCTAATGCAATGGATGTGGGTGACCCGAGTAATTTTGTCAGGATCCTTGACCTGTACGGCCATTCATATGAGAGAATTGCTGATGTTATAAAAGGATATCATTATACTGATGATCAGATAAAAGCAACTATTAAAAAGGTTTACAGGGAGACCGGATACCTGTGTGATCCCCACGGTGCATGCGGCTGCCAGGCTGTTGAAGACTATCTTCATAACGGACAGACGGGCCTGTTCCTCGAAACGGCTCACCCGGCAAAGTTTATTGAGACTGTCGAATCTGTCGCAGGTAAAGATCTTATACATATTCCGGGAAAATTGAAAGCATTTATGGATGGAGAAAAGAAGAGTATACCGGTTGATAATGACTATGAAAAATTCAGGGATCTGCTGATAAATTCATAATTATTGCAAAATGAGGTGAACTTTTTTTTTGTTTTTATGTTTTTTTAAACTAAAGAGCTTAATATTCGTATAGATATTAAATTTCTATATTATTTTTGTCAGAAATTTTTATTTGGATTCCGGTTAAATGTAGCCTGAGAAAATAAAACCAGCTTTATGAGACAACTGAAAATTACCAAACAGGTCACCAATCGTGATACTCTATCATTGGATAAATATCTTCACGAGATTGGTAAGGTAGAGTTGTTGTCTGCAGAAGAGGAGGTGGAACTTGCCAAGAAGATAAGGAAAGGCGACAGAAATTCGCTGAATACCCTGATACAGTCTAACTTAAGGTTTGTTGTGTCGGTGGCAAAGCAATACCAGAACCAGGGACTTAGCCTTCCTGATCTTATCAATGAGGGTAATCTCGGACTTATAAAAGCTGCCGAACGGTTTGATGAGACACGCGGTTTTAAGTTTATCTCTTATGCCGTCTGGTGGATCAGGCAATCCATTTTGCAGGCCCTTGCCGAACAGTCGAGGATAGTGCGGCTGCCCCTGAATAAGATTGGATCAATTAATAAGATAAATAAAGCAATTAATAAGCTGGAGCAGGAGTTTCAACGGGAGCCTACTATCGAAGAGCTCGCTGAAATGATAGAGTCAAAACCTGACCTCATTGAAGATGCAATGAACTTTTCTAATGTTCATGTGTCGATGGACGCACCACTCAGGGATGATGAGCTTAACAATATGTATGATGTAATGTTGAACGAAGATTCTCCCAGTCCTGATACCGAGCTGTTAGACAGTTCGCTGCGTAAGGAGATAGAACGCTCCCTTTCAACTCTGAGTCAGCGTGAAGCAGATATACTCAGATACTATTTCGGACTGAACAACTATCCGCCTCATACACTTGAGGAGATAGGAGAGGAGTTCGGTCTTACCCGCGAGAGGGTGCGCCAGATTAAAGAGAAAGCAATTAAAAAATTAAAAAATCAATACCGTAACAGATTGCTCAAAGCATATCTTGGACAATAATATTAATTATGACATATATAGCACCTTCAATTTTATCGGCTGATTTCAATCAACTGGGGAGAGATATAATGATGATCAATGAGAGTGAAGCCGATTTTATTCATTGTGATATAATGGACGGCGTATTTGTTCCCAATATCTCTTTTGGAATCCCTGTTGTTGAACATGTTAAAAGAATAGCAACCAAACCGCTTGATGTCCATCTGATGATCATCGACCCTGATAAGTATATAGAAGAATTTTCAAAAGCCGGAGCATCGTGGCTGACTGTTCATTATGAGACCTGTCCGCACCTTCACCGTACAGTGAATTATATTAAGGAACAGGAGGTTAAGGCAAGTGTTTGTCTGAATCCCCATACTCCGGTATCTGTGCTTGAGAATATTATCTCTGAGATTGATATGGTGCTGCTGATGTCGGTGAACCCGGGTTTCGGCGGACAGGATTTTATTCCTCTTACAGTTAAGAAGGTAAAAGAGCTGAAGAGAATGATCAGTGATTATAATCCCGGTTGCCTTATTGAGGTTGACGGGGGTGTTAATTTTGAGACAGGCAGGATGCTTATCGATGCCGGTACTGATGTGCTGGTGGCAGGCAGCTTTGTTTTTAAATCGGATGATCCGGCTGGTACAATTGCAAGATTGAAAAGGCTCCGGTAATGGCAGCCCGCTTGTTCAAAACCCTATCCTTTGCCGTTCGCTTGAGCGAACGGACAATCATAAAATCATAGTACCCTGCTGATCCCGAAAACAATTTTTATAAAAAGCACAATCAGATGAACAGTGGGTGCAGTCAAATTTGCCGGCTGATCCTCTGATATTGTTTTTAGCAGCTCTTCTTACACCTTTGGGGGTTTTTCTGAAAAAACCGGCAAATATCTTCCAGAGTGAAATAAACACAGCAAGGACAATTATGATATATGTTATGATCTCTTGTGCCATCTTTATATAAACAAACCTGCAATGTTATATGTCACAAATGCTGCAATCCATGCCAGCACGGTAGTATAGAGAATGATAAAGACACTCCATTTCCACGATCCTGCTTCATTTTTAATAGTAGCCACAACACCTATACACGGGAAATAGATCAGGATAAAAACCAGGAAGGCCAGCGCTGTTGCCGGGTTAAACACCTTTTTGCCCATGTGTCTGCCTGACTGGTGAACCTCATTCTGCAGCTTTTTCTGCAGGTTAACTGTCGATTCATCAACATCACTCTGGTAAAGTACTCCCATTGTACTTACTATTATCTCTTTAGCAGGAAGGCCTGCTAATAGACTGATAGTCATTTTCCAGTCGAAGCCAACCGGACGCATCACGGGAACAATGAACTGTCCTATCCGTCCGAGATAAGAATTGGCAAGCTGCTCCTGCCGGCTGATATCTGCTGTTGAGGCATCAGCCGTGAATTTGCCTGTGGAACTGTCTGAAATACCTGTAACAAAATTTTCCGCAGAGGAGGTGGTTTGGCGGTTCGCATCCGTTTCGCGGGGGAAATATCCCAGTGCCCAGATAATGACGGCTCCCAGTAAGATAACCGTACCTATTTTTTTCAGGTAATGGCTGGTTTTGTCCCACATATGATAGATGATAGTCCGCAGCGTTGGCACCCTGTATGGCACCAGTTCCATTACAAAAGGTGTCTCCTTGCTTTTAAAGACTGTCATGTTCAGCATGCGTGCAGTGATAAATGCAAATAGTATCCCCAGGGCATAGAGGCCTATGAGAATAAGTGACTGATATTTACTGAAGAAGGCCGAGATTATCAGGATGTATACCGGCAGGCGGGCTGAGCACGACATGAAAGGGATTATCAGCATAGTGAGGAGCCTGTCGTTGCGGTTACGCATGGAGCGTGTAGCCAGGATAGCCGGCACATTGCAACCGAATCCCATTATTAGGGGAATAAAAGACCTCCCGTGCAGTCCGAACCTGTGCATTATCTTATCCATAATAAAAGCTGCACGCGACATATATCCCGACTCCTCGAGAACGGAGATAAAGAAAAAGAGGATAAGAATGTTTGGTAAAAAAATCAGTACGCTGCCGACGCCGCTTATTATTCCATTGGTAATAAGGTCTTTCAGCATTCCGTCACCCATTAATCCCGCAATGAGGTTATTAACCCATAATACCGCATTGTCTATCCAGTTCATAGGATAGGAGCCAAGATTAAAGGTGGCATAGAACATAAGGAAAAGAATCGCTGTAAAGATTGGAAATCCTAAATGTTTGTGAGTTAGTAAATTATCAATTTTTTCAGACCTTGTCTTCTCCTTTCCGAAGGGATTATTGTATGTCTCTTTCAGAGCTCCTGCTATAAAGCCGTATTTAGCATCAGTGATCACAGTTTCACTTCTTTCGTCGAGAAGAGCCTCAATACGCCTGATCTCTTTATTGCTCGTGTTTTCAATTTCACGGAAGTTTGGGTATTGCGATAACAGGTCACGTATATGGCTGTCCTTTTCCAGCATTTTTATTGCCAGGAAGCGGGATGATATTTTATCGGTTAACGGTTTGTCCTCTTTAATCTTAAGCCTGATCTTCTGTATCGACTCCTCAATGTCGTTTCCATAGTTAATATGTATATGGCGGGTTATAGTATCCCTGCCCTCGAAAACTTCAATAACCTTATCTGTAAGCATGTCGAGCCCGATGCCCTTCGGACTGATGGTAGGTACGAAGGGCAGGCCCATAAGCCTTGACAGCTCTTTATAATCAAATTCGATCTTTTTTCTTTCAAGCTCATCGTACATATTCAGGGCTGCAACTATCCGCAGGTCCATGTCGATAAGCTGGGTTGTTAAAAAGAGGTTTCTTTCGAGACTGCCGGAGTCGAGTACATTGATCACTATGTCGGGAGTCTGTTCATATATGAACTTTCTTACAAATATCTCCTCCTCAGAATAGGCAGTGAGGCTGTAGGTGCCCGGGAGATCATAAAAAATAAATGTATAACCTTTAGCCGTGAATTCAACCCTTTTTATATCGACTGTCACACCCGTGTAGTTTCCCACTTTCTCCTTCGACCGGGAGATATAGTTGAAAAGAGTTGTCTTTCCGCAGTTCGGATTACCCACCAGGGCTACGTTAATGATCCGGCTCTTTGCTGAGTGGACGGCATGGGCAGTACTGACATCTATTACTCCCTTGTATTTTCCGTTTTGTGTTTCATCAAAGCTGCCGGCATTGACAACCTCGATCAAATCAGCTTCTGATTTACGCAGTGATACATTGTAATCAAGTATCTTAAACTCAAAAGGCCCGTTAAAAGGAGCATTCTTGATTACTTTTATCTCTTTCCCCTTTACAAATCCCATCTCAGAAATGCGCTTCCTGAAGGAGCCGTGACCAAGGATCTTTGTAATTATTACCGTTTCACTGTATTTTACCTCACTCAGCTTCAATATTACTGTCCCCTTCTTTATTAATTTAAATTAAATAAAAATAAGGATACAAATATATTGAAATTAATTTTTAATTGTTTGATCTTTTTATTTTATGTAATAAACAGGTAATTTTGTTAATAAATTGTGATGATGGATGTAGGAGAATCATATGAAGATATACAGAAAGTGTTTGAGGAAATTCCTGATAATTTCAACATTCTGGAGGAGCAGATCGACATAGATGAGCAGTTCATGTATTTTGAGAGATCCAAAACGTTGAGGGAGAAGAGTGAAGGAGTTAAAGTGATGCCTGAAAACTGCGATGAGCTCTATTCTCCTGAAACATCGTCAGACAGGAAAAAGGAATTACTGGTATCACTGGCGCTGGTTCCCGATGTAAAAGCATACCGCATACTTGAGGATTATATCCGGAAGGCTGATAAGACGGTCAGGAACTGGGCGGTGCTGGCTTTGCACGAAAGCCGTATGCTGTTGCGAAGCTCCCTTCTGGAGGAGAAGCAGGTTTTTATATCGACAGGACTTGGCGGCAAGGGAAAGAAGTTGCGTTACTATGTTGTTTTCATAGCCGGCACCCCTGAAAAAATGCTTGAACCTGCTCAGCAAAAGCTTTTAAAGGATGAGCTGATCTTTGCACTGAAGCAGGAGAAGGGGGAATTTGAGTCGATCGATTTTTCGCAGGGTTTTGCCTCCTCGCTGTTGCTGCTTCCCCTGAGAGCTGATCTTAAGGAGATTTTTTCGGGTGTGATTGATGAGTGTAATCAGTTTGGCAATTTCCTGGCCGAGGATATCATTCTTACTAATGTTAAAATATTGTCGAGGAGTGAGATTATGGATTTTATCAATTCTGGCGACGATGAAGAGCTCCCTGCTGAAGGTGATAAATGATATTGTTCATTAATTTTTTTAGCTCTGTATATAAAAAATATTATATTTGCAGCTCTTTATAAAAATGGACCTGTAGCTTAATTGGATAGAGCACCTGACTACGGATCAGGAGGTTGGGGGTTCGAGTCCCTCCAGGTTCACAGGAAACTGCAAAGAGTTGCAAAGTGTTAATCTTGCAACTCTTTTTTAAATTAAATACCTGTGATCAAAGAAATAACACTACAAGAACTTAATCCTGAAAAATTTATAAGTGAGAGGACTGAAGATATTCAGGAAGCTGTGGGCGACGGCATTGCTATCAATGCACTGTCGGGTGGCGTCGACTCGTCGGTTGTTACCATGCTGGGGCACCTTGCCCTGGGCAGCCGGCTAAGGACTGTCTTTGTCGAGAATGGCCTTATGAGGGAAGGCGAGGCAGAACAGGTTTACGGACTCTTTAAGAAGCTCGGGGTTGAGGTGGAGATCGTTGACGCACGTAAAGAATTTTTTGATGCACTGAAGGGGATCACCGATCCGGAGGAGAAGCGTGAAGCTATAACACAAACCTTCTATCGCAATGTCTTTGGCAGGATTGTCAGGGAGAGCGGCGCCAGATATCTTCTCCAGGGGACTATCCTTACTGATGTGGATGAAACCGTAGCCGGGATCAAGAGACAGCATAATGTGTTTGAGCAGCTGGGTATTGATCCTCACGAAGCATTCGGATATAAGATCATTGAACCTCTCATCAGGCTCAGAAAAGCGGGTGTGAGAAAGGTTGGAGAAGCTGTCGGTCTGCCTGTCACTCTCTTTGACAGGATACCTTTTCCGGGGCCTGCACTGGCTGCACGTATTATTGGTGAGGTTACTCCCGGCCGTGTAAATACCGTGCGTAAGGCAACTGTTGTTGTGGAAAGGTTGCTGAAGGACAGTGGCGCTTTTCAGTACCTTGCAATCCTGCATGAAGACCGGGTTACAGGGATACGCGACGGTAAGAGAGAGTTCGGTCAGCAGATAGAGGTGCGTTGCTGGGACAGTAAAGATGCAAGGACAGCGAGGCCTGTGAGGCTCTCTTTTAAACTGCTGGAACAGATGGCTGAAGAGATATTAAGTGCAGTGCCGGATGTTGTTAGCGTTACCTATAATTTAGCAACTAAGCCTCCTTCAACTATTGAAGCTATCTGACGGTTTATCGGGACAGCCTATATGATACTTTTGAAAATCATTAATTTAATCATATGGATAAGAACAAAATTTCGCGTCGTAATTTTATTGCCCAAAATGCAGCACTGGCGGGCACTGCGTTGGTAAGTACGGCATTTATATCCGCAGGGATGTCATCTAAAAAGATCCGCATAGGTATCGTCGGGGGCAGGTTTGGAAGTACATTTCAGTGGCATGAGCACCCTGACTGTGTTGTGGAGGCTGTAAGTGACCTGCGACAGGACAGAAGGGATCATCTTATGAAGACCTATAAGTGTAATAAGTCATATCCTTCGCTGGAGGAGATGGTGAAAGATAAGAATATTGATGCCATTGGTGTTTTTACCGGGGCTCCTGACCATGTGAAGCACACTATAGAGTGTATGAAGCACGGGAAGCATGTTCTCTGCGCTGTCCCTGCCTGCCTTACCCTCGATGAGGCTGAACAGCTGTCGGAGGCAGTGAAAAAATACGGATTGACATATATGATGGCCGAGACGGGCTATTATCAACAGCATACCATATCTGCACGAAAGATGTTCCGTAATGGCGAATTTGGTGATCTTTATTATGTTGAGTCTGAGTATCAGCACGACGGACTTGAAAATTTATATTTTGAGAATGGACAAAAGACCTGGCGTTACGGTATGGCTCCTATGCTCTATCCTACTCACAGTACTTCGCTGCTCACCGGTGTGACAGGAGAGAGGCTTACTGAAGTTGTTTGTCAGGGTTGGGGTGATGACGCCCAATGCCTTAAGGATAATGTCTATAATAATCCCTTCTGGAATGAGTGTGCTTTTTTTAAGACCGACAGGGGTACTTCTTTCAGGGTTAATATTTGGTGGAAAGGCGCTCACCTGGGAGGGGAGCGGGCTAACTGGATAGGAACAAGGATGAGTTTCTATGCTGATAACGGGCGTAGTGGTCCGGCACTAGTGAAGAAGAGTGATGTGCTCGGTAAGGATGATGCCGGGTTTGTGCAGAGTGTACCCGGTCTGGAGAACTATGAGCAGCCTCAGTGGTGGAGTACAGATATGCTTCCTGAGCCTTTGCGGCATAACAGCGGCCACCACGGGTCACATACTTTTTTGACTCATGAGTTTATAGATGCGCTGGTAAATGAGCGCAAGCCTTCTGTAGATATTAATGAAGCATTGGCTTATACTGTTCCGGGGATAATTGCTCATGATTCTGCCCTGAAGGGGGGTGTGCAGTTGAAAATACCGCAATTCTCATAAAACATTGTTGTTTGAGATATTAAATTTTTTAGGCAATAATTGCTATTGCTGGTGGTCTCAGGGTCCGTCGGTTGAAACCGACGGCAATGGATAAGGCTCTGATAACAGCAGCCAGACTCTTCATAGCCTTATCCCTTGCCGTTCGCTTGAGCGAACGGATTGCTTGAGCGAACGGATATAAATGAGATTTTTTATATCCACCCCCTTATCTTGTAGTAGCAGAGTGCTATATATTCCCTGGCAAATATAATCTCATATTTCAGATGATTCCAGAACTGGTACCTTATTGATATGCTGTTACCAACATCCGGAACCGGCAGCCTTCGACCCCCCAGTTCATCGTCTTTATAAGTAAAGTCCGTTTCTGCAGCATTTTCAAATGCCGGCCAGGCATTGACCTTTTCAAATCCTGCTTTTTTGAAAGAGAGGACTGCTCTCCTGCTATGTCCGGGCGAG
Organism: uncultured Prolixibacteraceae bacterium; assembly: GCA_964495655.1. Classification (GTDB taxonomy): domain Bacteria; phylum Bacteroidota; class Bacteroidia; order Bacteroidales; family Prolixibacteraceae; genus JAAYJR01. The sequence continues at coordinate 26,469 of CAZBWK010000015.1, forward strand.
GTAATGATAAGCAGAGGCTGTGAAATGTTTAGTTTTTCTTTGCACTTAAGTGCCTGGGCCCGTGTGTTTGTTCCTTTGTTCTCAAAGAGAATACGCCCTCTGCAGATCCCCCGGATCATCAGTTCCTGCCGGATCAACAGGGGAGTGTCTGTGCTGTCGCTCAGACTTCCCGGCATGGCTATTATAATCCATGCTTCAGGGTATTGCCTGGCAGCTGCCGCTGTGTGCCAGCTGCGCAGGAGGTTTGACTCGCCCGGCATTCCCCCGCCGCCGAGTAAAACAATGTTGTGGGGCTGCTCCTTCAGCTCCGACTTGCTGACGCCAAGCCAGTATATCCCCCAAAAAGGAAGGGTAGTAAAGGCAGTGACAACTGAAACTGCGAAGAAAATTCCAGATAGTAAAAAAAGGTTTCGGACTATCTTTAAAAAATACATATTTTTGGATCCTGTTTTTTGCTTTTTCACTGTATAAAAATAAGCTTAATCTTTTTAATAACATAAATATGGGACGAGCATTTGAATATCGCAGGGCAGCCAAGGAGAAACGTTGGGATAAAATGTCGCGCATATTTCCCAAACTTGCAAAGAAGATAACTATTGCAGCTAAGTCGGGAGGCCCTGATCCTGTCATCAATGCAGCCCTGCGCACAGCGATATTGAATGCCAGGACTCAGAATATGCCAAAGACCAATATTGAAGCAGCCATAAAAAGAGCCGGCGGTAAGGATGCTGCTGATTATAGTGAGATTAATTACGAAGGAAAGGGACCGCACGGAGTGCTTGTCTTTGTTGAGTGCGCCACAGATAACTCCACACGGACGGTTGCCAATGTAAAGAGCTATTTTAATAAGGCGGGAGGCTCACTGGTACCTTCCGGATCGCTGGAGTTTTTATTTTCAAGAAAGGCTGTGTTTGAGTTTGAAGCAGTTGAGTCGCTCGACCCGGAAGAGCTTGAGTTGGAGCTTATTGATGCCGGACTGGAGGAGATTGAGGTGAATGACGGGATAATCTATGCTTATGCTGACTATACCGCATTCGGAGAGATGGCGTCAGCTCTCGACAAACTAAATATCAATGTTCAGAAAGCATTGCTGAAACGTTTTCCCAATGATCCTGTTGAATTTTCAGAAGAGCAGTTGGAAGATATTGAAAAACTGCTCGATAAACTCGAAGATGATGATGATGTGCAGGCTGTTTATACTAATATAGCCTGATGAATTTGCAGTCCGTCGGTTGAAACCGGCGGCAAAGGATAAATCCCGGATGAGGGCAGTTAATTAGTTCATAGCCTTATCCTTTGCCGTTCGCTTCAGCGAACGGATTTATATAATTTGCAGAGACAATAATAAAAGACTAATGCCCTTTGATCCGTCGGTTGAAACGGACGGCAATGGATAAGACAATAAATATCTTAATATATTGATATACAGCAATATAATACTGTAATGTTAAAAATAGTATATGCTATTGTATATCATCTTAATTTTTTATTATATTCGCGCAATTGTAAAATCGTGTTTAACCGCTTAAATCCATTGAAATGTATTGGACACTTGAGTTAGCTTCTAAACTTGAAGATGCGCCATGGCCGGCAACTAAAGATGAGCTTATCGATTATGCGATAAGATCAGGGGCACCGCTGGAGGTAATTGAGAATCTGCAGGAAATTGAGGATGCCGGCGATGAAGTTTACGAAAGCATTGAAGATATATGGCCGGATTATCCGAGTAAGGATGATTTCTTTTTTAATGAAGATGAATATTGAAAGCTTTTTTTTATAGCAGGAAAGAAAGGCTGTCCCGTGAAGGGCAGCCTTTCTTATTAACTATTTTTTTGTGCTGTAGCCAAGTATATTAAACATATCGTCAACTGTCTGCTCTGTACGGTAAACATAATCTATGAAATTCCCCGTTTCATCACGGTCAATGATCACATGCTGCGGCGAAGGTATCAGGCAGTGCTTGATGCCTCCGTAACCGCTGATCGAATCCTGGTAAGCTCCGGTATGGAAGAAGCCGAGATAGAGTGGTTCTTTTTCGCGTGAAGAATACCGGGGAAGCATTATCTGCTGGTTCAAATCTTCCGAGTTATAGTAATCTGAATGATCACAGCTTATCCCTCCTATATTTACCCTTGTGTATTCATTGTTCCATTTGTTGATAGGCAGAAGGATGAACTTTTCAAAAATGGACCAGGCATCAGGAATAGTGTTCATAAGGCTGTTATCTATTATATACCATAACTCTGCATCATTCTGCTGCTTCTGGTCAAGCACAGAAAAGATAGTGGCTCCGCTTTCGCCAACGGTATATTTACCAAACTCGGTATATATATCGGGTTCTTTTACCCCGTCGGCATTGCATGCTTCTTTTATATACTTGACAATCTCCCTGATCATATATTCGTAATCATATTCAAATCCAAGGTGGTTCCTGATAGGAAATCCGCCGCCAAGATTTACGTCCTGAAGAGTAGGGCACTCCTTTTTCAGCTCAATAAATAATTTCAGTGATTTTTGAAATTCATCCCAATAATATAGTGTGTCCTTAATTCCTGAATCAACAAAGAAGTGCAGCATGGTAAAGACTATATTCTTTTTATCCTTTATATTATTCCTGTAAAATTCAGGGATCTCCGAACCCCGGATACCAAGCCTTGAGGTATAATAAGCGCTTTGGGGCTCTTCATCTATTGCCTTTCTGATGCCTATCTGGATTTTCCTGCCGTTAGCAACGGCCAGGATCTTTTTCAGTTCATTTTTATTATCAAGAACGATTGTGGAGTTTGTGAACCCCATGTCAAGCAGTTCAAGCATCTTTTTTATGTACAGGTCGGTTTTGTAACCATTGTGTACAAGCTTCACGGTCTTATCTAACCTGCCCTGTTTGTAAAGGTTTTGTATCAGATCGATATCGAACGATGAGGAGGTCTCAAGATTCACATCATACTGGAGGGCTTTGTTAATTACATGATGGAAATGGTTACATTTTGTACAGTAACAATAGTGGTAACTTCCCTGGTAATTGATCACTTTCATTGCCCGGCGAAAGAGGTTTCTGGCCCGTTTTATCTGATCACCGATACGTGGCAGATACATAAGCCTGAAGGGAGTGCCATACTTGTTAATTAAATATTTAAGAGAAACTCCATAAAATGTAAGGTTGCCGTCCTGCAGGTCGAATCCTTCCTGTGGGAAATAGTAGGACTGCTCAATCAGATCAAGGTAAGTATTTTTCATTATCAAAAACCAACATAAAAATTACAGTTAAAATTATGCCTCAAAATAAATACCTTTTTTCCAATTAAATCAATATTTATTGCTCAATTTTACGGTGGATTGTAAGTTGTCTGTAAAAGGCTGTTTAAAAATGAGTATGTTTGATATATTTGTGGAAATAAGACCGGAAAAATCCTATATATGGCTACTGAAAAAGATAAATTATCATTGATCCGGAAAAATTTCCGGGATGGCAGTAAGGAGGCTTTTGCAGCTATTTATAATTTGCATTTATATATTTTAAGGTAATTTTTTATAAATCAAAATTAATGAAACGTATCAGCAATTTTTTAATACCGGCTATCTGTTTACTATCTGCGGCATGTACAAATAAACCGGCGGAAGAACAGATTAAGCCGAATATCATTTTTATATTAAGTGATGACCTGAGTTATGGCGACCTTGGCTGTTACGGCCAGAAGAAGATTAAAACACCCAATATCGACAGACTGGCAGATGAGGGGGTCAGGTTCACAAATGCTTATGCCGGTAACTCTGTGTGTGCCCCTTCGAGGTCATCTTTAATGGAAGGGAAACACCAGGGCCATGCGCGGGTCAGAGGAAATGCCCATGCAGGTTTCCGTGAGTCACTCAGGCCCGGCGATTATACCGTTGCCATGCTTTTAAAGGAGAATGGCTATAAAACAGGTTTGTTCGGTAAATGGGGACTGGCGGTTCATGACCAGCCCGGACTGCCGAATAATATGGGGTTTGATGAGTTCTGCGGATACCTGAACCAGCAGCAGGCTCATACCTATTATCCGGAGTTTTTATACCATAACCGCGAACGTGTGTATTATCCTGAAAATAAATACCACTACCTGAGGGATAACTACTCAAGGGCCAGCTCTTATGATAAGGACGGGAGAGTGATACCTAACGGACTGGAGGGTGAAGCTGAAAAGGCTAAAAATTCATTTGATGAATATTGTAAAAGATCTCTTGACTTTGTAAGGACAAATAAGGATAATCCGTTCTTTTTATACCTGGCTTATACAATACCTCACGGACCGCTGATTGTGCCCGAACTTGGTGAATATAAGGATAAGGACTGGGGTATGCAGTATAAAGAGTGGGCCGCCATGATCACCCGGATGGATACTGAGGTTGGCAGGCTGCTGAAACTGCTTGATGAGCTGGGACTGGATGACAATACTGTGATATTTTTTGCCTCTGACAACGGACTTTCAAGCCAGGGCTATGAGGCACGCTATCTTAATGAGAAGCCGGGTCCCACTCTGAGTGAGTTTTTTAACCATGCACCCCCTGTAAGAGGATTAAAAGGCGGATCAAATGACGGATCTTTCCGTGTTCCGGCAATGGTGAGGTGGCCGGGGAAGGTGAATCCCGGACGGGTGAGTGATCATTTATGGGCTTTCTGGGATTTTCTGCCAACGGTTGCAGACATAATAGGAGTTGAACCTCCCGTGAAAACCGACGGGTTGTCGATACTCCCTGTTCTGACAGGTGAGGGGGATGTGCAAGAACATGAATACCTCTATTGGGAGTATGCCCAAAATCAGGCAGTCAGGATGGGTAAGTGGTTCGGACACCGCGTGAGTGGCAAGGAGGTGGAGCTGTATGACCTGGAGGCAGACCCGCAGCAAATGAATGACCTGAGCGCTGCTAATAGAGCCCTGGCAGATAAAATAGCAGAGATAATGGATGAGTCTCATACAGCGAGTGATGTATGGCCTAGCCCAGGTGAAACAAATGAGCAATTTCGAAAGAGGCTGAAGGAGGCAAATGTGCCTGAGAGGCCTAATAACCTCTCATTATACTAAACCAATGAATAAGATAGCCGGACTGATAATTGTCATTCTTTTTTGCAATGACCTGTCGACAGCTCAGGATACCTCTGCTCCTGACCAGATGACAGTTGCCCCGAACCACTTTGCTGCGCAACCCCTGATTACTGAAAGGGATCTTACTGTTCTGGATAAGCCACATGATACAATGATGAGGGATTATTTCAGGACTCTTATTGACAAGCAGTTTGCCATGAGGGAATCATTGCTGGGCACCCTCAGGAGTGCGGCCGACTGGGATATGAGGGCACAAGCCATCCGCGATTCGCTGATCTCATGGACCGGTCCGCTGCCCGAAAGGACACCCTTAAATGCGAAGACTACAGGAAAGCTTCTCAGAGATGGATACACTATCGAAAAGATTCTCTTTGAGAGCCGTCCCGGCTTTTTTGTCAGCGGTAATCTTTACCTTCCTGAGAATATTTCAGGCAGGAGGCCTGCTCACCTGAATGTTATCGGCCATGCGAAGGTGGGTAAGGCTGATGAGAGATACCAGAGAATGAGTGTCTCGCAGGTAAAAAAAGGATTTGTTGTGCTCACGATCGACCAGTTAGGACAGGGTGAGAGGCAGGTTCCCCTTTACGAACAGTGGGGCAGTGCACCGGGTAATGCACACAGGATCATCGGCACGCAGGCGTTCCTTAGCGGCTTTCATGTTTTTAATATCATGGTCTGGGATGCTATCCGTGCAGTTGATTTTCTTGCAGGATTACCCCGGGTCGATCCGGAAAAGATTTGTATGACAGGCAGCTCCGGCGGTGGCATGATGACAACCTATATACTGCCGTTCGATGACCGTATTGCAGTGGCGGTGCCTGCATGTAACCCTAATACCTGGTCACACCGTGTGCATACCAACCTGGCTACTGATCACGAACAGGTGTTTTTTGCTGCTTTTGAAAGCTGCATAGATCCACGGGGTGATCCCTTGTTTTGTCAGGCGCCACGGCCGTTGATGCTCAACGCCACAACCGACGATAACCTGAATCCGCCCCGGGGGGTATGGGAACTTGACACCTGGCTGCGAAAATCGTATGCTGTCCATGGCGTGCCGGAGAGGTTTACCACTTCGATGGTCAGGGCGGCCCATGATTATAACAGGGAGCAGCGTGAAGCGACATATTCATGGATGCTGAAATGGACAGGTAATGACCCGTCCGGTTTTTGGGAAGAGGAGACAATTCTTGAAAAGGAGGAAGACCTGTGGGCAGCGGTTAACGGCAATGTAGTCAATGAACCTGGAAGCAGGAGCGCTCATGAAATAGTGATTGACTTCCTTGCAGCGAACCGGGCAGCTGTTCGCGGGATAAGGACGAAGAGAGAGCTAAATGATCTGCAGTCAGATATGCCTGCATTAATAAAACAGGTACTTAATATGGATCCTGAGTCAGGCAAAGGAGCAGGAACTGTTAAGAATATTCTGCAGAAAACAGGCTATACAGTGAAGCATTTTATTGTCACCCCCGAAACAGGAATTGAGTTGCCGGGGATTATGATAGAGTCCTTCTCAGCCAGTAAAGGTATTGTGCTGTATGTTCATGAAAAGGGAAAAAAGGAGTTAATTGAGGATACAGACATCGTAAAGTTGCTTTTGGAAAAAGGATATGCTGTTTGTGCTGCCGATCTGCGTGGAACAGGGGAGACAGCCCCTGGTATGTCTGATAAATTCTGGGATTTTTTAGCCGGGAAACCGCTGTTCGGACAGAGAATAACAGATATACTTTCAATAATCAAATGGCTGAAGAGTGAAAACAACGGTGAGTGTAAGGTCAGGATCTGGGGCACAGGCTTGGGTTCTTTATATGCTGCTTTTGCCGGGGTGTTGGCTGAGGAAGTTACCGGACTGGTACTGGAGAATCCGCTGATGTCGTTTGAAAGTGTTGTCACGACCGATATCCCTGGTTATAATCATGAAATACTGCTTCCGGGGATACTTGAAAAATTTGATATGCCACACATATATCAGTCATTTGCCCCCAAGCCGGTTATGCTTATTAATCCTTTGTCGGGCGACAGAAAGAGGGCCGCCGTGACTGACGTATCAAAGGTGGCAAAGCCTGTTGCTGAAACTTATAGCAGCCTGAGAAGTTCTGAAATGTGGAGTATCCGCTTCGCAGAAAAGGAAGAAAGGTGTAAATTAATTACAGAAAGCCCGGTATTTTAGCATAATTGTGATTTTTTTCCGGAAAAACGATCCTTCTTCATTATTTAATTGGCTATATATTGCTGATTTTTATTTAGAGAGTATTATTTTTGTTGTGAATACTTAACTAAGCTGTCTGTTGATACAGTTCTAAATAAAATATAATTATGTCCGGATCTTTCATAACTAAAACATTGCTTGTTTTCCCTCTTCTGATCGCTTCGTTTACAATAAATGCATCTGATACAGTCTCCTTTATTCAGATCACGGATACCCACTTCTGTAATTTAAGTTCTTACCATCCGGCTTTTGTTCAGAAACGTCAGCATTTCGGCGACGGAGCAGAGCCGCTGGTTAATTTTCTGGATTCGTTACCCCGCGAACTGAAAGCCGGCTTTACTGTAATTACCGGCGATATGATTGATTATTATGAAGCAGGAACTAATGCCGGAGGTCTACTCGACACACAGGTTGAACAGTTTGTCAGGCTCCTCGACGAAACAGATGTCCCTGTTTATATGTCATTGGGCAATCATGACATTGCAAGCTACCCGGTAATATCGGAGTCAAAATTTATACATCACCAGAATAATTCTGAACAGGCCCGGTCGGCCTGGATCCGCAATGCTTCCTGCTTTCGTGACGGCACCTATTACAGTCGTACGGTAAATGTTGGTGAGACCAGCTACAGGCTGATATTTCTGGATAATGCCTGGTACCTGCCCGGCAGGACTCAGGATGACCCTCCGTACGTCATTGATCCTTATCAGTTGCACTGGCTTGATGACCAGATAAAGCAGTCGGACAGCGACATTGAACTTATCTTTATGCATATGCCGCTATATGGCGGTGCCGGTGTTGCCGCTGATGAAAAAGGGCAGGTGATTGATACGGAAACTCTGAATATGGAATGCACTCTTGCTGATGTTCTTAAAGATAACAGTTCTGTGAAAATGATATTTTCAGGCCATAAACACCGGAATGTAATATATAAATACAGGATGTCTGATGATTATTCAGTTAACTATGTCGAAACAGGAGCATTCGGATATGATAATAATAACTGGAGGCTGGTGCGGCTGACTGAAAACAGCATTATTATTTCCCTGCCCGGAGAGACGGGACAGGAGTTTATATTACGGCATTAGGGGTCCGTCGGCTGAAGCCGACGGCAATGGATAAGGCACAGATGTATTTTAATGCAATAACACCGGCAATGGAAAAGGCTCCGATCATAGCAGCCTGTATGTTCAATGCGCTATCTCTTGCCGTTCGCTTGAGCGAACGGATTGCTTGAGCGATTGAATTTTAAAGGCCGACACCCTTTAATGAATAATTGATCATTAATTTTTTATAAAACTATAATAAAATGAAACTCAACAGAAAAAATTTTTTAAAGATCGCAGGACTGGCTGCAGCAGGTATAGTTGTTAAGAACAGCAGATCAGCGGAAAACAAGCCATATTCGGGTAGTTATATCCAGCAGTTCAATATGCATGGTTACGGGGCTCCTCCCATTGATAAGGTGAGAGTAGGCTTTGTAGGTGTGGGCAGCCGTGGTTCAGGGACGGTTATCAGGATGGCAAGTATAAAAGGTGTGGAAGTCAAAGCCTTATGCGACCTGCAGGCAGACAGGGTCAATCAGACTATCAAACTTCTGAAGGATGAGTTTACAGGTCATGATCCTGCAGGGTATTCGGAAGACCCCGCGGCCTGGAAGAAGGTCTGCGAACGTGACGATATTGACCTGATATATATCGCAGCTCCCTGGAAGCTGCATGCTCCGGTGGCTGTCTATGCCATGGAGCATGGCAAACATGTCTATACAGAACTCCCTGTAGGTGTTACTGTTGAAGAGTGCTGGCAGGTAGTTGAAACATCGGAGAAATACCGCAGGCACTGTTTTATGGGCTGTGGTTCATGTCATGACGGAATGGCTGCTGTTGTGCTCAATATGGCGCGACAAGGATTTTTTGGCGACCTTGTTCACGGAGAGGGCCACTATATTCACGACAGGGTATCAGATAATAAGACAAGATGGATCAGAGAGAAAGATAATAATAACTGGTTCGGTTACCGCCCATGGCGACTGCAGGAAAATGTCAACCGAAACGGTAATCTCTATCCTGCTCACGGACTGGGACCTGTATCCCAGATCATGGATATCAATTATGGTGATAAGATGGATTATATGGTATCTGTCTCAAGTGTCGATTTCACAATGAAGAACAAGATGAAAGAGATGGCCGGGATTGATGAATATTACAAGCCTTATGTGGGCCTCGACTTCAGGGGTAATATGAACACTACTATCATCCGTACCCACAAGGGAAGGACTATTATGCTGCAGCACGATATCAGCTCTCCCAGGCCGGGGCACCGCTTTGACCTTATCAGTGGCAATAAAGGGATCTACAGGGCCCAGCCCGACCGGATCGCAACAAGTGAGGCAGGCTGGTTGAAGGAAGAGGAGTTCAATGCACTGAAGGATAAGTATACCCCCTCTATAACCAAAAAATTTATGGAAAAACGGAGACAGGCGGGTGCTTCACATGGCAGCAGGGGCTATGAGCGGGTTACTGCGAGCGACTGGAGGCTTATCGACTGTCTGAGAAACGGACTGCCTCTCGAGATGGATGTGTATGATGCCGCTCTCTGGAGTGTGATAACCCCGTTAAGTGAATGGTCGGTGGCACGGCAGGGAATGACTGTTGAAATTCCTGATTTTACCAATGGGGCATGGCGTACCAATAAACGGGGAATGGATATTGATATTACCCGGGGCGGAACGACTGAATTGATCTGAAGTCCGGCAGATGACTGAGTAATTGATTTGTCAGCCGGAAGATCTTAACTATTGACTTTAATTAATAATTTAGAATATCATCAGATGACAAAAAGAAGAGAATTTATTAAAAAGAGCATGATAGGAACAGCAGGGATAGCAATCGGAGGAATGGGCCTCAGCGCTAAATCTTATGGCTCTGTAATGGGTGCAAACGAACGGATTAATGTGGCAATTGCCGGTATACGGGGAAGGGGGGGTGCCCATATTTCAGGATTTTGTGGCCTGAAAAAAAATCAAAATGTTGTTATAAAAACTCTTTGCGATGTTGATGAACAGTTTTTTGCAAAGAGGATCAAATCAATTCAGGAGAGCACGGGTGATACTCCCACAACAGAATGGGATATGCGTAAAGTGTTGGATGATAAGGATATTGATGCAGTGTCACTTGCCACACCAAACCACTGGCATGCACTTGGAACTATCTGGGCATGTCAGGCAGGGAAGCATGTGTTCGTTGAAAAGCCATCTTCTCATAATGTTTTTGAGGGCAGGAAGATGATCGAAGCAGCCAGAAAATATGATGTGAGAGTCCAGGTAGGATTCCAGAGCAGATCATCTAAAACAATTATTGAAGCTGTTAAGTTTCTGCACGACGGAGGTATTGGTGATATTTATATGGCTCGCGGACTATGTCTTAAGCCACGCGATTCTTTTGGCATTGCCAGGGATAGTGAGCCACCTGCCACATTGCATTACGATGAGTGGTTAGGGCCTGCCCCCTGGAGGCCATACAATGAGAAGAGACTGCACTACAACTGGCACTGGTTTTGGGATACAGGTAACGGAGATACAGGTAACCAGGGGCCTCACCAGTTTGATATAGCACGCTGGGGACTGAATAAGAACGAACACCCGGTATCTGTCAGCTCGTCGGGCGGCTTCTTTGGTATCGACCCCGATGATTGCGCTCAGGAGACTCCCAACACTCAGTGTTCGGTTTTTAAGTATGCTGATGGAAAGATCATTGAGTTTGAGACACGGGGAAGGTATACAAATGCAGAAGCCAGTCTTGGTCTTACTGTCGGTAATATTTTTTACGGCAGTGAGGGATACCTTGAATTGGGAGGCGGACAATGGAAAGCATTCAGACAAAGGGAGAATGAACCATTTGCCGGAACAGGCGTAGTTCCTTCCGGTGGCCGTCAGGCTGCTCCTGATACTGTTGGCGATGTGCCTTCTGATCATTTTGGAAATTTCATTGAGGCCATACGTGAAGGCAATGACAGGCTCCTGCGTTGTAATGTTATTGAGGGCCATTACTCTTCCTCTCTTCCACAACTGGCAAATATCTCTTACAGATTGGAACGCGGACTGAAATTTATGGGTGATTATGAGAAGTTTGCAAATGACCCCGAGGCTGATGCCATGCTTACCAGAAAGTACCGTTATCCTTATGTAATTTCTGATGTAGTATAATAAAAACATATATCTATAATTTAAAAATATTAAAATGAGAAATCACTTTGTTTATATTCTGATTGCAACTCTGTTTCTTGCAGTTTCATGTAGTTCCAGTTCGGGCGATAAAAACTCAACAGTTGCTTTTATCGACGACAGCTCTAATAAAAAGATCGAGGTAAGGATCAATGATAAGCATTTTACAACTCTGCTGTGGACCGACAATATTACAAAACCTGTCCTGCATCCTGTTTGTGCCCCCTCAGGTATCGAGATTACAAGGGGATTTCCGCTGAACCCGAGGCTGGGTGAGCGTATTGACCATGCCCACCAGATTGGTAACTGGCTGACTTATGGAGAAGTGGATGAGTTTGATTTCTGGGGCAATGGATCACGCGGACTCGGAACGGCTAATGATAACGGCGGCTTCATTAAGAATATGAAAGTTGAAAAGATGTCGGGCGGCAAAGGAGAAGGAAAGCTGTTGACCTCGGCTGAATGGGTCGCTCCGACAGGTGAAGAGCTGTTGAAGGAGAAGACTACATATTGCTTCATCGCCAAGAAAGAGGCCTGGATCATCGACAGGATAACTACACTGACTGCAGGTGATAAAGATATTGATATGCCGGATACTAAGGAAGGGATGTTCGGTATTCGTGTGGCCCGCCAACTTGAACTGCCTTCAGGCGGAGATGTTACTGTTTATGGGGCAGGCGGACAACCAGAGAAGATAAAAGGTGCAGAAGATAAGAGTGTTACCGGAAATTACCTTAGCAGTGAAGGAGTTACCGGAGAAAAGGTATGGGCAACAAGGGCAAGGTGGATGGATCTGTACGGGAGCATAGGAAATGAAAAAATCTCTGTTGTTATCTGCGACCATCCGAAGAATCCGGGTTATCCTACTTACTGGCATGCCAGGGGCTACGGCCTTTTTGCAGCTAACCCGCTGGGCTGGAATGATTTTACTGCTAAGAAAGAGCAGTTTAATTTTAAGATCCCTGCAGGGGAGTCGGTAACTTTCAGGTACCGCACTGTTGTCAGCTCAGGTGCTCATCTTAGTCCTGAACAGATAGACGTGCTTACTGATGAATTTGCCGGCAAATATAAATAGCAGGAAAGAGTTAAAGAATAAAAAGATTAACAGATGACTAAAAGACGCGAATTTATCAGAAAGAGCGCCATGGGACTGACTGCCGGATTGACTGCCGGCACAGTGGGAGTCCCTTTTGAATCTTATACCCCCTCACCACAAAGTAATGAACTTCAGTCAGGCAAGGTCTGGCAAACCGACCCTGAATGGCTGGAGGTTAAGTTCGGCGATTGGGGAGGTCCGGGAGTATCCACAAAACCCGGTCCTATGGATTCGATTTTGTTAAAAGACCATGCACCCCGCTCATCTGTTGTTACTGACGAAACATTTGTCCCTAAGGCAAAATTTCCTGCATTCGACAGTCATGTTCATGTTGTGGCAAGGACTGCTGAGGATATTGCCGACTGGGTGAAGACAATGGATGAGGTGGGAATGGAAAAGTCACTGGTGCTGACCGGGGCAACGGGCGAAGCATACGACGAGCTGGTAAAGTCGCTGGTAAAGGCATATCCCGGAAGGTTTCACCTCTATTGCGGAATGGACCTTACTGACATTGAAAGCAGTGGTTTTTCCAGGCGCCTTACGGATGAACTGGAGCGATGCCATGAGATGGGGGCTGTCGGTGTGGGTGAGATATCCGATAAAGGTACGGGGATCACACGCGATGCCACTCTTCCGCCCGATAAAAGACTGCATCCCGACGATCCGCGGCTGGACCTGTTCTGGGAGAAATGCGGGGAACTGAAAATGCCGGTTAACCTGCATGTTGCTGATCATCCCTCATGCTGGACACCGCTGAATGTTTTTCAGGAGCGAACTCCCGATTATCAGCATTTTAACCTGTATGACGCAGGAGTCCCTTCCTTTGATGAGCTTATTGCTAAACGAAACAGGACTCTCGAAAAACATCCGGGGACAATATTTATAGCATGCCATCTGGGTAACCAGGGTCATGACCTGGCAACATTGACTGAGGCAATGGAGAGGTATCCCAATCTGTATCTCGATACTTCGGCACGCGATTATGAGTTGGGCCGCACCCCGAGAAGCTCGGCTAAATTTCTTGCCAGATATAAGGACCGTATAGTTTTTGGGACTGATATGGGCAGGAAGAAAAGTATGTACCAGATACACTGGCGACTGTTTGAGACTGCCGATGAATATATTCCCGGCCGTGTGGGGTGGAGGTATTACGGACTTGAACTGCCTGATGATGTGTTGAAAGCCCTTTATCGTGATACAGCAATAAAAATTTTTAATATCTGATATTTCATGACTATTATATCAAGACGAAACTTTGCAAAGACAGTGACAGCAGGATTGGGGGGGACTATGATACCCCCCTTTTCTTCAGTAAATATTTCAGGTAAGGGCGCTGCTGCCATTAAGAAGAAACCAAATATCGTATTTATCTGTTCCGACCAGCATAGTCACAGGTTCAACGGTTTTGCAGGTCACCCGTTGGTAAAAACCCCAAACCTTGACCGGATTGCAGCTAACGGTGTGGTTTTTTCTGATACATACTCAGGAAATCCGGTCTGTGTGCCGGGAAGAAGCAGTATGATGACCGGTATGTATGCGTCTGACTGCAACTCATATTGTAATTCTACAGTCTGGGACGGGAGTCATCCCACCTGGGGTACCATGCTTCGAGAAGAGGGATACTACTGCCGTGCCATCGGTAAGATGGACCTGAATGATGATTTTGATACCGGTTTCGAGGAGATTGAGACAAGTCACGGTCATCGCTACAGACCTGATATAACCTCCCTCTTCAGGCGTCCTGTGGGCTACAGGGTGGAGGAGCGGAAAAATGTTGATGGCAGCAGAAGAGAGGAACGGCATGTCGATGCCCGGAGAACGGAGTCAGGACTGCAGTTCCTTCGCGAAAGGGAAACAGGTAAAAAAAGTCCTTTTGCTCTTTATATAGGGCTGACTCAGCCTCATCCGAAGTTTTCTGCTTTGGATAAGTATTATGATATGTATCCTGAATATAGTGTAGATATGCCCAATATACCCCCGGGCCATTTGGAGGAGCTGCATCTGGTTTTTCAGGAATTACAACACTTTAAAAGAGTAGCTTCCACGATTGCAGAGGAGAGGGTCAGGAGAGCCCGCGCAGCTTATTATGCAATGATAACCGAACTGGATGAGTATGTGGGGATGGTATGGGATGAATTGGAACGACAAGGTGAGATCGATAATACACTATTTATTTATACTTCCGATCATGGTGAATCGCTGGGTGACCACGGACTGTGGTATAAAAATCATTTATATGATGCTGCTGCCCGTGTGCCGCTGATAATGGCAGGTGCCGGACTGCCACGGAATATGAAGATTGATATTCCTGCCGGACATGTTGACATGGTTGCCACTATCCTTGAGCTGGCAGGCTCCGATGCTTATAAAAAGATCAGGGGTAAGTCATTGCTTCCTGTAATTGCAGGAGACTCATGCGAAATACCTTCTTTTGCGTACAGTGAGTCTCACTCGGAGGGTAACTGTACGGGATCATTCATGGTCAGGAAAGGAGATTGGAAATATATACACTTCTCCTGGTACGACGACCTCCTCTTTAATGTCAGGAAGGATCCGGGAGAGTTTAACAACCTGATTGATGATCCGGCAACTTCGTCTGTGCAGGCAGAGCTGAAGGATATACTCTGGTCGCTGGTTGATCCTGAAGAGGTGACGGCAAAGGCTTTTAACGCTCAGAAGAGGATACTTGACGGTTTTGTTGCGGAAATGGCCGAAGAGGAGTTGTTTGAAATGTTTAGAGGAAGGCTGGGTAACGGACAGGCCAGGATAATGGCGAGGCATCTTAAAGAGGGATAATTTTTGGTTATCCGTCGGCTGAAGCCGACGGCAATGGATAAGTCCCGATGCAGCAACCTGCATGTTCACAGCCTTATCCCTTGCCGTTCGCTTTCAGCGAACGGAACCCTGGCTGATATTTATATTTTGATTATTATTATATTATTTTTTATCTTTCGCATCAAAATTCAGCTATGCCAAAATTTCCTCATTATCTGCAACCGGATGCAATGGACTGCGGGCCTGTATGTCTCCGGATTGTAGCCAAATATTTTGGCAGGCACTATAACACAGATACTTTACGGGAGCTGACATGGAAGAGCCGCGAAGGAGTATCTCTTCTGTCAGTCAGTGATGCAGCCGAAAAGATCGGCTTCCGCACCCAGGGAGTCAGGATAACTGCAGACAAGCTCAGGCAGATACCTCTGCCGGCCATAATACACTGGTCACAGAATCATTTTGTAGTATTATATAAGATAAAAAAGAGAAGATGGATCTTTGGCAGGAGCGGCGGCAGGGAAGTGGTTTATTATATTTCAGATCCGGGTCACGGACTCCTCGAATACTCTGAAGAGGAGTTTCTCCGGATGTGGGCATCTTCCGATATCGAAGGGGAGCCGGCGGGGATAGCGCTTTTACTGGAGCCGACATCTGATTTTTATGTTGAAGAGGGTGAAAAGATCGATAAAAAGGGATTCAGGTACCTCTTTTCTTACCTGAGGCCTTACAGAAAGCTGATCACACAACTGCTGGCGGGATTTTTTACCGGAAGCATATTAAGCCTTATCTTTCCTTTTCTGACCCAGGCGATCGTCGATGTGGGTATCTCAACAAATAATCTCAATTTTATTGTTTTAGTGTTAATTGCCCAGTTAGTACTGACCGTCAGTCAGACAGCAGTCGAATTTATACGGGGCTGGATCATGCTCCATACAGGCACGAGAGTGAGCATTTCGCTGATATCAGATTTCCTTATGAAAATGATGAAATTGCCCGTCCGCTATTTTGATACCAGGATAATCGGAGATCTGCGGCAGAGGATAGAAGATAATGAGAGGATAAGGAGTTTCCTTACCGGTAATCTCATTAATATGTCGTTTGGCATTTTTATTTTTGTGATTTACAGTTTCCTGATGGCCTGTTATAACGGGTTTATACTGCTGGTATTCTATGTGGGAGCCCTGTTTTATGTGTTGTGGATACTTATGTTCCTCAGGAAAAGGAAGGAGCTGGACTACAGAAGATTCAGGGCAGCTTCCGATAACCAGGGCAATCTTTATCAGCTGATAACAGGTATACAGGAGATAAAGCTTAACAATTGCGAGAAACAGAAGAGATGGGAGTGGGAAAGGATACAGGCCAGGTTATTTAAGATCAATGTTAAAGGATTAATGTTGAATCAGAACCAGCAGTCAGGGTCAATACTTATAAATCAGGTAACCAATATACTGATCTCCTTTATTGCAGCTAAGTCAGTTATCGAAGGAGATATGACCCTTGGTATGATGGTGGCAATACATTATGTATTAGGACAGCTTAACAGTCCGGTCAATGAATTCATAAGTTTTATACGTGCTGCACAGGATGCGAAGATCAGCCTCGGCAGACTTGGTGAGATCCACCAGCGGGAGGATGAGGAGGGACTTTCGGAGGAGAAGAACCATGAGCTGCCTGTCAATCGGGATATCACCCTTACGGGACTGTCGTTCCGGTACGAAGGACCGCGGTCACCCAGGGTTCTTAATGATATAAACCTGGTCATTCCCGGAAAAAGAGTAACTGCCATTGTCGGAGCAAGCGGCAGTGGTAAAACAACACTTATAAAGATGCTGCTGGGGTTTTATCCACCTCAGGAGGGAAAGATTGAGGCAGGAGGCATAGCTTTGCAGCAGTTCAGTATGGAGATGTGGCGCAGCAAGTGCGGTGTGGTGATGCAGGATGGTTTCATCTTTTCAGATACCATCGCGGGAAATATATCGGTAGCTGATGAAATGCCAGATAAGGGAAGGTTGCAAAATGCCGTGAGGATAGCTAATATTGAAGAGTTTATAGAGAGTTTGCCATTGAGGTACAAGACAAAGATAGGCCAGGACGGCATGGGTCTCAGTCAGGGACAGAAGCAGAGGATCCTGATTGCCCGGGCTGTTTATAAAGATCCGGAGTATATATTCTTTGATGAAGCCACTAATGCCCTCGATGCTAAAAATGAAAAGGTGATAATGGAGAACCTCTCAGGTTTTTTTAAGGGCCGTACCGTTGTAATAGTGGCCCACAGGCTGAGTACAGTTAAAAATGCTGATAATATTATTGTGCTTGATCAGGGCAGTATAAAAGAGGCAGGCACTCACCGTGAACTGACAGAAAGGCATGGTATATACTATCATCTGGTAAAAGACCAGCTCGAGCTGGGTAATTGAAATGGGTAGTTGAAGACCAGCTTGAATTGGGTAATTGAACCTGGTAATTTAAAACAAGCAGATTGAACTTTATGCCGGAAAGAGCAAATAGCAATTATCATTCAGAGGAGGTGCACGAAATACTGGGTACACCTCCCGGGTGGATAGTGCGCCGGGGGATAACTGTTATTTTGATGGTTATTTTGATAATCCTGGGGGGAACCTGGTTTTATAAATATCCCGACATAATTCCCGCAAGGATAGTTATTCTTTCTGAAAATCCGCCGGTACAGATAGTAGCCCGTGAAACAGGTAAGATAGATAAGTTGTTTGTGGAAAACAATCAGACGGTATCTGCCGGAGAAACCCTTGCCGTAATAGAGAATACCGCAAATTATTCTGATGCATGCAGTCTGCTTCACATGCTTAATAAAATATCAGATATTTTTTATGAACCTGAAAAATTTAAGGATACAGAGTTAAGGGAAGATTATGTCCTTGGTCAGTACCATTCGCATTTCTCTTCCTTTATAAGCCAGTTGAGAAGTTACCAGACATTTTTAATGTATAATCCTTATGATCAGCGCATAGGGACATTAAAGAAGCAGTTGGATGATTATCAGGGATATATAAAGAATTCGAAAGAGCAGATAGCAATACTGAAGCAGGATTATGAGCTGGCTGGGAGTCAGTTCTTTCGCGATTCGGTACTGTTTTCACAAAAGATAATGACACCTGCTGATTATGAACTTGCGAAAGCCGCGATGCTGAAGCAGCAGTTTGCTTATCAGAATGCACTGACCGGCCTTGCCGGAACACAGATAATAGTTAATAATCTGGAGCAGCAGGTAAGTGAGCAAAGAATTTTAAAAGCAGAAGCAGAGAACCAGTTACTTGCAACCTTAAAAGAGAAGTTCGACAACCTTAAAAACCAGCTTATCGGGTGGGAGCAGTCATTTATCTTAAAGTCACCGGTGCCCGGAGAGATAACCTTTACCAATTTCTGGAGTGTTAATCAGTTTGTTACTGCCGGCAGTGTTGTATTTACAGTTGTTCCCGTTGGAGAGCAACAGATCATAGGCAGGGCAGAAGCGCCAATGAAAGGAGCTGGTAAAGTAGAGCCGGGACAAAAGGTAAACATAAAGCTTGACAATTTCCCGCATCTGGAGTACGGAATACTTGAAGGAAGGGTTGTCAATATTTCGAAAGTGCCTGTTGCCACAGAAAGGGGTACCCTTTACACTGTTGAAGTCGAACTTGTTAACGATATGGTAACAAACTATGATAAAGAGTTGCTCTTTAGTCAGGAGATGCAGGGCGCCGCAGAGATTATAACAAAAGACAGGAGAATGATCAGAAGGCTTATTGAACCTTTCTTTTCGCGATACAAAGAGAATGTTTCATCAAGGTAATAATCATAATTTTAAATCCCTTTCGAAAGACTTATTTTAAATTTTTTCAAAAAAACGAAAAAATGGTTTGTCCTTTTCTCAAAATTAGTACTTTTGCGTGCCGTTTTTAAAGGGGTAGAATGAGATTTGATAACAAAAAATATTGTTTTTAATAAAATTTAACATACTTTTGCATTCCGTTTTTGGAATGATATATTAACAAAAAAGAGAGCTATTTATGCCAACTATACAACAGTTAGTTAGAAAAGGAAGACAAAGCAAGGTTGAAAAAAGCAAATCACCTGCTTTAGATTCATGCCCGCAGCGTCGTGGCGTTTGTGTACGTGTTTATACGACAACACCCAAAAAGCCTAATTCTGCCATGCGTAAAGTAGCAAGGGTAAGGCTCACCAACGGGAAAGAGGTCAATGCCTATATTCCCGGAGAAGGGCATAATCTGCAGGAACACTCGATTGTACTGGTACGCGGAGGAAGGGTAAAAGATCTACCGGGTGTAAGGTACCATCTTATTCGTGGCGCGCTGGATACAGCGGGTGTTGAGGGAAGGCTTCAGCGACGTTCAAAATACGGAGCTAAAAGGCCCAAGAAATAACTAACAGGAAGGACAGAAAATAATTAATGCAGTTGCAGTGGTTTGGTTGAGTAAGAAAATCATCCGTCAGGAAGGTTTAAATATTCTGAAGACCGCCTCAGGGCAGCCAATTTAAATAACACTAAGAGAAATGAGAAAGACAAAACCAAAGAAGAGAATTTTACTTCCGGATCCTAAGTATAACGATCTGTTGGTAGCCAGGTTCATTAATGACCTGATGAAGGATGGTAAAAAATCGATCGCATATTCTATTTTTTATGATACACTGGATATTGTAGAAAAAAGGATGAAAGATACTGAGCTGACACCACTGGAAATATGGAAAAAAGCACTTGAAAACATAACTCCGGCGGTTGAGGTAAAAAGCCGCAGGGTAGGCGGGGCAACCTTTCAGGTGCCTATGGAGATAAGGCAGGAGAGAAAAGTGGCTATCAGTATTAAAAATCTTATACTGTTTGCAGGCAAACGTTCAGGCAAATCTATGGCCGATAAGCTTGCTGCAGAAACTATCGCTGCTTATAACGGAGAGGGCGGGGCATTCAAGAAAAAAGAGGATACCCACCGTATGGCTGAAGCAAACAGAGCTTTTGCTCATTTTCGTTTTTAGGATGGTGATAATTGGAATTGTGGCATTTGTTGATCAAAAAAAATAGAAGTATAATATATGACTGTCCTGAATCTTAAAAATACCAGAAACATTGGCATCATGGCCCACATAGATGCTGGTAAGACAACGGTATCTGAACGTATCCTGTTCTATACCGGACTTACCCACAGGCTGGGCGAAGTACATGATGGCGCTGCTACTATGGATTGGATGGAGCAGGAACAGGAGAGGGGTATAACCATTACCTCGGCCGCAACTACCACCTTTTGGAAATATAACGATACAGAACATAAGATAAACCTCATAGACACTCCCGGACACGTTGATTTCACTGTTGAGGTGGAACGTTCGCTGAGAGTGCTCGACGGCAGTGTTGCACTTTTTTGTGCTGTCGGGGGTGTCGAGGCACAATCTGAAACTGTCTGGAGACAGGCTGTTAAATATGGTGTGCCGCGGATTGCTTTTGTAAATAAAATGGACCGCCAGGGCGCCGATTTCTTCAATGTATATAATGAAATTAAGGAAAAACTCGGTGCAAATCCTGTGCCTCTTCAGCTTCCGATAGGTTCTGAAGAGAACTTTAAAGGAGTTGTTGATCTTATTGAAATGAAAGCTGTCCGTTGGTCGGAAGATGAGAATCTGGGAGTTACATATACCCTTGAGGATATACCGGCCGATATAGTTGAACTTGCTTCTGAATGGAGGAGAAAGCTTGTTGAGTCGGTAGCAGAGATGGATGACGAGCTTCTTGAACGTTATTTTGAAGATTCTGATTCAATTACAAAAGAGGATATTTTACCTGTGATCAGAAAGGCAACCATAAGGGGTATTATTGTGCCTATGATGTGTGGATCAGCTTTCAAGAATAAAGGTATTCAAAGACTGCTGGATGCCATCTGTGCATTTCTTCCAAGTCCGCTCGATGTTGGCGACGTTGCCGGAATAAATCCAGTCATCAGGAAAGAGGTAAAACGCTCTCCCGATATTTCAGAGCCTATGGCAGCTTTGGCCTTTAAAATTGCAACCGACCCGTTTGTGGGGCGCCTTGCTTATTTGCGTGTATATTCAGGCAAAATAGAGTCCGGTTCGCAGGTGCTGAACAGCAGAACCGGTAAAAAAGAGAGGATATCAAGGCTTTACCAGATGCATTCAAATAAGCAGAATCCGAAGGATGTTATCTGGGCAGGTGATATTTGTGCAGTGGTAGGGTTTAAAGATATTAAGACAGGTGATACCCTTTGTGATATAAAGCATCCGATAGAGCTTGAAAGCATGGAGTTCCCGGAGCCGGTGATCGGGATTGCCGTGGAACCAAAATCGCAAAGTGATCTCGACAGATTGTCAAACGGACTGTCGAAGCTGGCTGAAGAGGATCCCACCTTTCAGGTTTCCGTAGATCCGGACAGCGGACAGACGGTGATCAGGGGAATGGGTGAACTGCACCTTGAGATTATAGTCGACAGGCTGAGGCGGGAATTCAATGTTGAGTGTAACCAGGGAGCTCCCCAGGTATCATATAAAGAAGCTATCAGCCTTCCTGTTGAGCACAGGGAGATATTTAAGAAGCAGACAGGCGGCAAGGGTAAGTTTGCCGATATAATTGTTCAAATGGAGCCTGCAGATGACGGAGTGGCAGGTCTCAATTTCATTGATAAAGTGAAAGGGGGTAATATACCGCGTGAGTATATTCCTGCTGTAGAAAAGGGATTCAGGGATGTTATGTCCAACGGTCCGCTGGCAGGCTATCCGGTCGACAGTCTTAAGGTCACCCTGCTCGACGGATCATATCATTCGGTCGACTCAGACCAGCTGTCGTTTGAAATTTGCGCCAAGCAGGCATTCAGGCATGCAGCTGCCAAGGCAGGGCCGAAATTGCTTGAGCCGATCATGAAGCTTGAGATAGTTACACCCGAAGAGTATATGGGTGACATAATAGGAGACCTGAACCGCAGGAGAGGTGACGTAACAGGTATGCAGACCAAGGGGAATACAAAAGTTATTCATGCAAAAGTGCCGTTAGCCGAGCAATTTGGTTATGTTACGGTACTGAGGACTTTATCTTCGGGCAGGGCGACCTCCTCAATGGAGTTCAGTCACTACCAGGAGGTGCCGGCATCGCTTGCAGTTAAGGTGCTGGAGAGTGTACAGGGAAGAGTTGATTTATTATAAATAATTATAACAGAGTTCTCACTATGAACCAAAAGATCAGGATAAAGTTAAAATCGTACGATCATAACCTGGTTGACAAGTCAGCTGAAAAGATCGTAAAAACCGTAAAAACAACAGGTGCTGTTGTCAGCGGACCTATTCCGTTGCCGACACACAAAAGGATCTTCACGGTTTTGCGTGCCACCTTCGTAAATAAAAAATCGAGGGAACAGTTTGAACTGTCATCATATAAACGTTTGATCGACATTTACAGTTCAACAGCAAAAACAATTGACGCCTTGATGAAGCTGGAACTGCCCAGTGGCGTGGAAGTTGAAATTAAAGTTTGATAATGTTAAAAATAGTCTAAAATGGCTGGTATTATTGGAAAAAAAATCGGAATGACATCCGTATTCAGTGTTGA